>NZ_CP032050.1:2188214-2506785 GCF_003687485.1 Euzebyella marina
TACAAAGGAGCCATTTCCGATTTGGATGGAACATACCAAATTGAAGCCAATGCGGACGATGTCCTCATTTTTTCAATGGTAGGGTATAAAACTCAAATTATTCAAATCAATGGCAGGGATGAAATTTCAATACAAATGGAAGAGGATGTTACTGCTTTGGAAGAAGTGGTTCTTAATGCTGGTTACTATACCATATCGGATAAAAAAAGCACAGGTAGCATTGCCAAGGTAAAAGCAAATATTTTTGACAAGCAGCCAGTGAATAATCCATTGGCTGCCATGCAGGGTCATGTGGCCGGCGTAAATATTGTACAGACCACAGGGCTTCCCGGCGGGGGTTTTAACATCGAAATTCGTGGAAGGAATTTTTTAAATGGAGTAAGTGACCCTCTCTTTATTGTGGATGGCGTTCCCTTCAATTCGCAATCACTGGGGGCATCTAGGGTATCTGGTCAAATTATGGGAGGTAGTATTAGCCCTTTAAACGCTATTGACCCCAACGATATAGAAAGTATTGAAGTACTCAAGGATGGAGATGCCACTGCCATATACGGCTCACGTGGAGCGAATGGAGTGGTTTTGATTACCACCAAAAAGGGCCAGTCGGGCAAAACTCGTGTTGAAGCACATGTAAGCACCACCATGGGCCAAGTTTCGCATTTTTTAGATTTAATGAATACCAATCAATATTTGGAAGTACGAAGAGAAGGAATTGCCAATGACGGGTATGGAGATTTACTCAATGACCCTAATTATGATTTTTTCTGGCCCGATGTGAAATTATGGGAGAATGAACGCTATACCAATTGGCAAGAAGAACTTATTGGAGGAACAGCGTTTCGCAACAATTATAAGCTCTCATTGTCCGGAGGGAATGACCTGACCCAATTTCTAATTAGTAGTTCCTTTCAGAACGAAACAACCGTTTTTCCAGGGGATTCCAAATACCAAAAGGCTAACATACGCAGCAATGTCAATCATCAGTCCGAAAATCGTCGATTCAGCATCAACCTTTCTTTGGGATATACCAATGAAAACAACACCATGCCGACAGTTGATTTTTCTACGAAGGCCTATACTTTGGAGCCTAATGCACCAAAAATTTATGATGAGGAAGGCAATATTAATTGGGAAAACAATACTTGGGACAATCCCTTGGCATCGCTAGATGAAACCTACAATGCAGAAATCAACACCTTGTTTGCTAATACATTGGTATCCTATAAATTAACGACCAACTTAAAGTTTCAATCCAACATTGGCTTTTCCGATTACCGGTTAGATTCCTATCGATCGATGCCCAGTTCCGCCCGAAATCCTGGTTTGGGGGTAACTCCCCAAAATTATTCCAATCATACCATAAATAATGCGAGGCGGACATCATGGATTGTGGAGCCACAATTGAACTACAAAAAAGGGTGGGACCTTTGGGAGTTGGATGTACTAGTGGGGACTACCTTCCAAGAGGAAGTTTCAAATCAATTGGTACAACGAGGGCTCGGTTATCCCAATGACGGCCTGATTAATAACCTGACCGCGGCAGAGACCATTGAAATATTTTCAGATACTGATGGAGAATACAAATACAATGCCTTGTTCGGTAGGGTTCATCTAGAATTTATGGATAAATATATTATTAATCTAACTGGAAGAAGGGACGGTTCTTCACGGTTTGGACCGGGTAGGCAGTTTGGCAATTTTGGGGCATTGGGTGCAGCTTGGATATTTTCGAATGAGGGATTCTTCAAAGAAAACGCTGCCTTGAGCTTCGGTAAAATTAGAGCTAGCTATGGTACGACGGGTAGTGATAACATTGGTGACTATCGATTTCTGGATACCTACAGCGTAACTGGAAATAACTATAACAATATTAGTCTATTGGAACCAACAGGGGTTTTTAATCCCCTATTTGGTTGGGAAGCCAATAGAAAAATGGAAGTAGCACTAGAACTGGGTTGGTTGAAGGATCGGATATTTATAAATACTTCTTATTATAAAAATAAATCATCCAATCAATTAATCGGTATTCCCTTGGCGGCCACTACCGGTTTCTCTGAGTTGACAGGTAATTTTGATGCTGAAGTGGAGAATACCGGTTGGGAGTTTGATTTGCGAACAATCAATATTCAATCAAATAAGCTTAACTGGAAAACAACATTCAATCTGACGGTACCTAGAAATAAATTAGTGTCTTTTGAGGGATTGGAAACATCTACCTTCTCTAATAGATACGTCGTTGGCGAACCATTAACCATCGCTAAGTTGTACCACTCCCTTGGTGTCGATCCTCAAACTGGTGAATATACTTTTGAGGATTATAATGGGGACACGGATATTACTAGCACAGAGGACAGGCAATGGATTGAGGACTTGGCACCCACTTATTATGGTGGCTTAGGAAACTCCATCAGTTTTGGAAGTTGGTCGATGGACATGTTGTTTCAATTTAAGAAACAAATGGCCTATAATACATTGCGATTTGTTGCTACACCTGGGTTTAAGGGAAATACGCCTGAATCACTCTACGATAGATGGACGCAAACAGGGGATAATGCCCCCATTCAAAAGTCGGCCGGGGGGTTGGCGGGGGGCCAAGATTTAGGGGCTTTACAACGGGATAGCGATGCTGCGATTTCAGATGCGTCATACGTTCGTTTAAGGAATATTTCTCTCAATTATAGAGTACCCTCGGCTCATTCGGATTTGGATTTTCAAGTATACCTCCAAGGGCAAAATCTCTGGACTTGGACTAACTATGATGGCCCCGATCCGGAACAACCCGCGAGTACCCGTCTTCCACCTCTTAGACAGATGACCCTAGGTTTTAAAATCAGTTTTTAATCAAAAAAACAGTTATGAAATATTTTTTATTGAAATACCCATTGGAAAAACTTTTTCATGGTTCATTACCCAAATACTACCATCAACTTCGAAAAGTTCATCTTATCGGAATGATTTGCACTTTGTGTTGTTGTACCGACTTTGTAGAAATAGATGCCCCTAAAAATACCTTGGTATCAGAAACGGTTTTTCAAGATGCGGCAACTGTCGAATCCGCTTTGGCCAATCTTTACTACAATTTGCGAGAGGGCGGAATGACTTCAGGCACCTACGGTATGACCACCGTAATGGGTATCTACACCGATGAATTGGATTATTATGGTTTCGGAGCGGACTACCTCCAATTCTATCAGCATAATGTGCTTCCTATCAATGGTATCGTTTCTGATTGGTGGTCACAAGCCTTTCAACTGATTTACGCAACGAATGACATCGTGCAGGGCGTTCGGGCATCAACGGAACTTTCCTCCATGGAAAAAAATCGCTTTGAAGGGGAAGCTTTATTTGTAAGAGCCTATCTGTATACTCTGTTGGTAAACCTATATGGAGATGTTCCATTGGTGCAAACTACTAATTATTTGGATAATAATAATGTCGCACGTTCGAACCAAAACTCTATAAACAATCAAATTATGGAGGATTTGGAACGATCCATTCTTCTTTTAAATAGTATGGAGCCAGTGTCAACTGAAAAAATTTATCCCGATGAATATACCGTTAAGGCTTTATTGGCACGTCACTATTTAAGGATTGGAAATTGGGAAAGGGCGGTAACTATTTCTTCCGAATTAATCAACCTATTTCCAATGGAATCCGATTTGAACAAGGTATTTCTAAAAGATTCCAAAGAAACTATTTGGCAACTAAAGGCAGATAATGATTTTCCTAAGAACACCAGGGAGGCCCAACAATTGATTATTCAGGCAGTTCCTAGCCAGACCTATGCACTGTCCAATGATTTTATGAATGCATTTGAGCCGGGTGACCAACGACTGATATATTGGACCCGTAGCATTTCGGACCAAGACTCAACCGTAACACTCTATTATCCCTATAAATACAAGGCAGGAATTAATGCCTTGGAATCGTTTGAATATTCGGTATTGTTCCGATCGACGGAACAAGTACTTATACGTTCGGAAGCAAAGGCACGGATGGGAGAGTTGGAAGGCGCTTTAGCGGATGTGAACCTTGTTCGTAGTAGAGCCGGATTATCCAACCTCATAGCCCACTCGCAAGAAGATGTTTTGGAGGCCATACTACATGAAAGACGTATGGAACTATTTACGGAACAAGGGCACAGGTGGCTGGACTTGAAGAGAATGGAAAAGGCTGAAGAGGTATTGGGAGACATCAAGGCAAACTGGAAAAATACCGATCTCCTACTCCCCATACCTGAGAATGAACTGGAACTCAATCCGAATTTATTACCACAAAATCCGGGATATTGATGTTAATTCTTAGGCTTCAAGATCCTTTCATTAATACAGTTAGGAGAGTTCTAAACCCAAAATTGAAATTGAGATGAAATATAGTGTATGGATCGCCTTGTTATGGATTTATATGTGGGGATATCCACAAAGTCCTTTAATAATCCCAACGGATAATCCGTCCATGGATAATTTGGGTCAAGAAACTTCTTTTATCAGCTCTAGAATTAAAGGGAACCAGTTGTACCTCAAAATTCCAGAAACCCTTTTTAATGCGCCCATGTTGTTAACGTGCTATGACGATATGAGACGTGGTTATATGCAGGTGGTCTGGGTCAAACACCGCGATGAGATTCTGCTGATGCGCCAATCGATTCGCTCTACCTCGGGAATTATGATTCCCATTAAAGAAGGCTTATACCTCGAAGATACTTTGCTAGCAAGGTTTCCTATAGAAAAGGAAGGGGCCGAACGGGACGCTCATTGGATCAATGCTACCGATTTCTTTCTAAATCAAGAAATTGAATGGCCCAATTATGGCGTCGATTTTGGAAGCCCCGTACCAAGTCTATCCCTTTTATTGGATGCCAAGAATTTTGATGATGAAGTCATCATTAAAACGCGCAGGGGTATGGTGCGAAGGAAATCTAAACTTTCAATCCCTATCTATTTCGGCCTCATTAAATTAGGTATACCGATGAAGGCTAGGGGATACGATTATCGAATGGGGTTCTATTACGAAAGTAAAATGGGGTCGCCATTTAATTTGCAAAACGGAGTGGCGAACATTACCAGGTGGCGATTGGAAAAGAAATTTAAGAATCAAAAATGGAGTGTACCCAAAAAACCCATCTCGTTTCTCATATCCCCGAAGGTGCCGCCCCAGTGGAGACCTTATATAAAAGCGGGAATTGAAGAATGGTTGCCGGCTTTCGAACAGGCTGGTTTTAAAGATGCCATCGTGGTCAAGGAAATGGACAGCCTCAATGATTGGGAAGCACACAGCATCCATTCCAATGTGGTGTACTGGAATCCAAAGAAATATATAAGAGGTTCTGAAAATAAAGATTTTGGGGGAACCATTGGCCACCTGATAGATGAAAGATCCGGTGAAATCCTTCGGGGTGATATTTTTATGGGAGCTTCTGCACGTACCGTCATGGAAAACTATTTTATTCGGGCAGCTCCATTGGATGCAAGAGCAAGAAAATTGCCCTTTCCCGATGAATTGATTGGCGAATTGTTTCAAGTGATAGCAGCCCATGAGGCGGGACATGTATTTGGTCTCATCGATGCTAATTTTGGGGAATACCAATATCCTTGGGAAAAAATGAACGATGAGGAATGGTTGCGCACCATGAGACATACTCCAAGTGTCATGAACTATACGCGTACCTCCAATATTCCGCAGCCATCGGATAGCATTTCTCCATCTTTGTTGCTACGACACGTGGGCCCCACGGATAAATACCAAATTCAATGGGCCTATAAAGAATTTCCATGGGGTACTACCGCTCAAGAAGAAAAACAGGTATTGGAACGCATGATTCGTTGGCAGGATTCGGTTCCATGGTACCGATTCAATAACAATCAAATGGAAGTTATTGGGCCCACCTCCTCTAATGAGGTGGTCGAAACCGATAATCCCATAAAAAGTACCGAACTCGCACTTAAAAATTTGGAACGGGTAGTATCTCTATTACCTGGCATATGTGCAAATCAAAAGGATAATAGTCAATTAAATCGCCTATATGGGAAAACTCTAAAACTATATTACCAACACATGCAGCACCTTTCCACCCTCATCGGAGGATATGCGATTCATTACAAAGCTCTGAACCAGCCAGGTCAGATGTATGAACCCATTCCTTGGGAAGAGCAAATCAAGGCGCTTGATTTCTTATTAAAGTGGGCCTTTGACCCGCCGAAATGGTTAACAAGCCCTGATTTTCTAAGGAAGGTAAGTTATTCAACCTTTCCAGATATTGTTTTACAGGAACAACAGAAATTATTAGTTGAAATGTTAGCGGCCCATCGATTCAAACGGTTGGAATATTTGGAAGAGGTAAGCGGAAATGGAGGATTCCTTCATTCCTTCCTTACCAAATTGCAGAAAGGATTATTTTACGAAAGCAAAACTTTAAATCTCGGTAATAGAAGACGAGATGCTATTCAAAAGACCTACATTGATATTATAAAAATATTATTGGAGCAAGAGGGGGACTTTATGAATATGGAAAGCCAATTTTTTATTGCTTCTGATTACTCCAAAGGTCTTTTATGGCAAGAATTGATGGATTTACGAACTTTGATAAAGAAAAACATGCGCCAATATCCCAAAGCCGTTCGAATGGGCCATTGGGCCAAATGTCTTCATACACTCAATAGGATCTTGTAATTTTAATTTAAAACCTAATTAGCGAGATTTGTCAAATTCAATGCAGTTGATTTGAATTAGCGAAGAAAGGTGCCTTTGTTAGGGGCACCTTTCTATTACAATTAGCAAATGCTTATGGTTTACTCAACGCAGTGCTTGAAAAACTGGGTGAAGAGTACAACTGATGCCCTAAGTAAGAGCATTGGTTATCTCCCCCTTGATAGCAAGCTTCTTCAACCATAATCGGCTGCCAGTCTTGATTGAGAGGTTTGTAATAAGCTTCTCTATCTGCCGTAGGAGATGCATCAGCAAATGCGAGTCCCATAGCTAATAAAATGGCAAATGCCGGAAGAACGGGTTTTAAAAAACGATTTTTCATGGATTTGTGTATTAAATAATGATGCCTACTCTTGAAGGTTTTCGGCTTCCCCTATTACTACGTAGTACGATAATTATGTCTATTTTTATTCAAAACCTTCAGGAGGTAAAGGCCAAGGATTAACTGAAGTATGAAACCCATATTCATTAAGAGGTGCCCTTTCCAACTCAAAGATGAGATGATACCCCCGCAAGAACAGGGAATGGAGTTACTAAATTCTAAAACATAAAGGATGTAAACCGTATATATAGAGAGCAATACCAAGCTAGAATAGATAGCTAAATACGTAGTTGCTCTAAACAGCCATAAACAGGCTATGGTTAATTCAATCGCTGGAATTGTAATGGAGATGAAGTGATTATAGGGAGCGAGTAGGGGAAATCGCACCAATTGAGCTTCAAATTCCATTAGATAAATAAATTTACTGACCGCCGTATAGGTGAAAAGAAAAATAAAGAAGGCTCTTATTAGTAAGAGAACTTTTCGGGAAATTTGTTTAGTGCCCATATCTTTTGGATTGATATGGTGAATTTCGGAAGACTGATTTACTTGAAAAGGATATTTATGTAGCCCTGAGGGATTATGTAACTTCCTCCCTTTTCATTTTTGCCCGGTAATAGCGGGGGGAATCCCCATACCTTTCCTTAAATGCCCAAGAGAAATGTGGGAAACTTTTGAAGCCTACCATTTTACCGATAGTTTTGAACGGTAACTGAGTATATTGCACCATCGTCTTTGCTTTGCGAAGACGCTCCCTTACCAAAAATTTGTGCACTGTAGTGCCATATAGTTCCTTAAAACCATATTTTAACTTGAATTCATTGGTCCCTAATTGATGAGCCAAATCCTTCAAATGGGGAGGGTCCATTTCAAGGTTATTAAGAATCATATCCTTTCCTTGTCTAATTTTTCTAATATCATCATAACTCAACCGAACCTTTGACTTTTTAGGTTCTTTCATGCTTCCTTTCGATGGGAGTTGGTAGTCTTTTTTATCCAAACCAGTATTTTTTCCCATTGTAGTTTGAATGACGTTAACTAGGACGCTCAAATCCCCCGAATCGGGATTTACAAATGAAGTTACGTAACATCGATTTGGAATGGTGAGGTTCTCATGGGTGATAAATCTAAGCTCCATAATCGTATCATAGACCTTGCGTTTACAAAAGGTTTTCCATTTGTTCTTCCAAATTTCTTTGGATTTATCGCAAAGAAGATCTTCAAATGGTTTCTGTACCATGGTATTGCATAACCTTGATAGCACACTGCAAGCCTTTTGATTAACCATCTGTATTCTTCCGGATTGATCCAGCAAAAAGCTCATCTGAATTAGATGGGTGGTTGTATTTTGATTATTTACAAAACCTTGATGATAAAAGGATTCCTGTATTTCTTCTGCAAGCATATTTAGAACAATGGACAAGGCTTCCACATTGTCATTTGCGCTAGAAGTTCTCACTCTATAAAAGAAATTTCCGCTGGCCATTTCCATAAGCATATGCTGAATTTCCTGTAATCTTTTATCCGATCTATATGGTGACATTTTTTTAGTTTAAAGACATTTTCGTAATCTATCTAAATAATAAACAATCCCAGTAACACTAGGAAGCTAAGAAATCGCTGTAGAAATCCAATGGCTTTTTCCTTTTGGTAAAAAGATGCGGTTGGAATAGAAGAATGGTTGGTGCGAATGTAAAATTGAATCATGGCGTCCGTTACTGGGGAATCAATCATAAATGCCAATGCCTTCACCAAGGTTGAACCTTCCAAGGCAAGATAATCTCGAGCCGGCTTATCTATTTTTCTCAGCTGTCGAATATCGCATAAAATGGGATAGGATTGTTCCTCTTGAAAGGCAATCCTGTCCTTTACGATTTGAATTGCAGCTGTTCGGTTAATAGCTATACCGGGCTTATAGGCAATATGGACTATATTTTTCTCGACACTATAAACAGCATATTCATTTTCAAAAAAAATTCGCATCATGGTTAGAAAACTGGTAATCAAAGTTGAAATTACAAAAATATGATGATTGAAAATTTTGATTAGACCTTTAAAGCCCTACATATAAGGGAAATTTATACGTAAGAAGGATTAAAACATACGTTAAAAGGATTAATATATATGTGGTATCTAATTATTCCTACGATTCAAAGTACATTTTATGATAAATCATATCATATCATGGCAAAAATCAGACACAATAACTTTTTAGACACCGTACACGACCTGATGACGAACGCTTCTCGAGAAGGGGTCTTGCATCTATACGCTGAAGGAGATCATTTTACGGGAAGACATATCTCCGTAAAAGGAAAATCGCTCATGCATTTCGGAACGACCGGATATCTTGGTTTAGAACAAGACGAGCGTTTGAAGTCTGCAGCTATGGCGGCCATTGATAATTATGGCACCCAGTTCCCCTTATCCAAATCCTACATTTCCCATCCTTTATATGAGCAGTTGGAATTCCATTTGAATCAAATGTATGGGTATCCCATAGTGGTAACTAAAAATAGCACTTTGGGACATCTTGGGGTCATTCCGAGCATTGTCGGTACGAACGACGCAATCATTCTAGATCATCAGGTTCACTGGAGCGTTCAGTCAGCATGCCGACTGCTGAAGTCACAAGGGGTCGCTTTGGATATGATTAGGCATAATCATTTACAAATGTTGGAAGACAGAATCAAATTTCATATAAAACGGAGAAAAATTTGGTATATGGCCGATGGCATTTATTCGATGTTTGGTGATTATGCCCCAGTAGTTCAATTAATGGAATTGGCAAAAAAATATCCCCAATTGCATTTATATTTTGATGATGTACATGGGATGAGCTGGATTGGAAAAAACGGAACAGGATACGTTTTGGATCAGTTAAAGGAATTGTCCGATCAAGTTTTGGTATTTGGTACATTGAGCAAAACCTTTGGAGCAAGTGGAGCGGTACTCATATGTCCAAACGAAAAGCTATATCAAAAAATTAAGACTTTTGGTGGACCTTTAACTTTTTCGGCTCAGTTAGAACCCTCAGCAGTAGGGGCGGCCATTGCTTCGTCCAAAATCCATCTTTCCAAGGAAATTTATCAATTACAAGAGGAACTAAGTACTCGTATCCAGTATTTTAATGATTTATTGAAGTTAAGGGAAGTAGTGATTATTGACGACAATAACTCTCCCGTTTTCTATGTGGGCACGGGTGCGCCTGAAACGGGATATAAATTGGTTCGACGTTTAATGGACGACGGTTTTTATACGAACTTGGGAATGTTTCCAGCCGTTCCCGTTAAAAATACAGGTATCCGTATTACTATATCTCGACATAACCAGCTCGATGATATCAAAGCCTTGGCCGAAGCTTTAGAGCATCATTATCCGAAGGTTTTGCAAGAAACGGTCACATCCACCGATAGAATTAAAAGAGCCTTTGGAATCCATTCCTCATCGAATCCAAGCTTTAAAAATGACAGCAAATTACTTGTAAAGGTGTACCAAACTATTGAGAAGGTTGATAAAGAATTATGGGATTCCAATTTGGGTAGGAACGGTTTGTTTAATTGGGATGGGCTGTTATGGCTTGAGAAAAACTTTAAGAATAACTCGGCGATAGAAAACAATTGGCAGTTTCAATATATCATCATTCAGGATTCCGAGGGTATTCCTGTTCTTCTAACCTTTATGACTATTTCTTTATGGAAGGATGATATGCTTTCACCAGAAAATGTGTCCCAGGAATTGGAGGCAAAAAGAAAAGGAAATCCATATTACATGACATCAAAAGTGCTTTCAATGGGATCCTTATTTACAGAGGGAAAGCATATTTTTTTAAATGAAAAGCATCCGCTATATAAAAAGGCCTTGCACTTATTTATTCTAGCTATAGAAAAAATGGAAGGTGATACAGGGGCCCAAATGGTGGTTTTTCGTGATTTTAGCAAAGAAAATCGCCTTCAGAGCTTCCTTTTTAACCAAGGGTATATGAAGATAAGAATGCCAGATACCTGTTCGCTGCCATTACCGTTAGGAATTACCGCAGAAAGTCATATTGCTCAACTCTCGCCCAGAAACAGAAGGCATTTTCGAAAAGAGATTTTACCCTATGAGGCGGAATTCCAAATTGAAATTTTACAGAACGTCAACTCGGAGGAGCGGGAACATTTGTATAAGCTCTATCTCAATGTTCAAAAAAATAATTTAGGTTTAAATACTTTTCCATTGCCCATAAGTATGTTGGACCAAATGGCTTCCAACCCTAATTGGGAATTTATAATACTACGATTGAAAAGCGAATCAGGAATGCCCTTAATTGGCGTGATGTTCTGTTATATCAACACGCTGGGTAATTATATCCCTGCCTTTGTTGGAATGGATTATCGCTACATTACCAGTTATCACCTTTACCGTCAACTACTCTATCAGACTATCAAACGAGCCATGGCCTTGAACTTGGATAAAATTGATTTTGGTATGACAGCGTCCTTTGAAAAAAGAAAATTGGGCGCACAGGTTCATGAAGTCTATGCTTTTTTACAGACTCGTGATAATTATAAATTGGAATTTTTAGGTCTTATGGAAGGACAAAATAAGAGTTGATGGATGAAATACCTAAAGTTGCTATCGGTCTTTGAGTCGCATTTGGACGCCTTGGAAGGAGGGAAGGGAGATGTTCTTTTCAAGGCCGAAAAAGGCATTGTATTGGTAGAGAAAAGCATTCGGCAACTTCAAAAGGAAATAGCTGGCAAGCCTTTTGCCACCCCTGAGGATGAGATCTATTTCTTTAAGCATATCAAACCTCAAATCTTTAGTAAGCTAATTTATTATGTGAAGTTATTTAATTTAGAAAGCAAGAGACCTCGGGGTAATGACGCGGCACAAATCAAATACCTTCAAAATCAAATTGATAAGCTTCAAGCCTTTTTCAATGATAACTTAGAATTTTATAATTATTACCGACGGGGTGCCATGTCATTGGACGAACAGTATTTTATAAGGGGAAACCGCGATCTAAGACTACCTCTGGAATCATTTCATTTTTTAATTGATGATCAATTTTCTACGTGCCATGACGGTACTGTTTCCACCATAATGGCATACGATATGCTCATTGTATACCTTAAAAAGGAGATTGATGATTTAAATATTAACCTTGAAACTCAAAAATCCATTGCAATGGAAAAACCATCAAAATTATTCTGGACTGGAAGTAAAACAGATCTTATAGAACTTATATACGCCCTTCATGCCAGTCAATCGATTAATGGTGGTACCGTAGACATAAAGGAAATGGCTTCTCATTTTGAACATTTTTATAATATTGACCTTGGCAACTATTACCACACCTTTATTGAAATTCGATCACGAAAAACCACTAGAACACGGTTTTTAGAGAAATTGATCGATGCTCTTCAACATCGTATGGATTCCTTGGATGAATGAATGAATCGCTACCCCAAGTTGGGTGCCAACTTGGGCTTTTGACAAATTCCAATCATAAATGACTAAAGTTTCTTTTCAGAGGGTGTCATAGTATAAATCGTGTCCTGAATAAAGGCATTTGAGCGATTAGCAGTGAAACAATAATCTTCCCCAAGGTGGGACATATCTTGGGAAAGATTATTAAAATCCTTTTACATCTTTACCAAACGAAAGTCAAATCTCAAAAGAGACCATGGCAGAATTGAATTTTGCCTTTGGTCTCTTTATTAAAATCAAATGTTATGGGAGAAAGAATTGTTACTACTGATGATCTGTATGAATTTAAAATGAACCTCTTGGAAGAAATTAAACAATTGTTTCAAAATCAGGGTAAAATGGAAAAAAAATGGATCCGGTCGAACGAGGTACGGCAATTATTGGGTATATCCCCAGGGACCTTGCAGAACTTACGTATTAACGGCACTTTACCTTATACTAAAATTGGAGGGGTACTCTATTATGAGTATCATGAAATAATGCAAGTATTAGAACGAAACAAAATTCACAACCATATCTAAATTATTTTGGGGGAAATTAATTACATCACCCATCTGAATGCGGTATTTGAGCATTTTTCAAAAGATAAGAGGTTGAATGCGACTCATATCAGCCTGTATGTTGCGTTATTTCAGCTTTGGAACCATAATTTTTTTAAACAGGAATTTTACATCAATCGTGAAGAAGTTATGGCTATTTCCAAAATCGGTTCCAAATCCACCTATCATCGTTGTATCAAAGAGCTTAATTATTGGAAGTATTTAAATTATTACCCATCACACAATCCATTTAAAGGCAGTCGCATTAAGATGTTCGAATTTGGTACAAGCACTGAACAAGCTGTGGACCAAGACTGTACCAAAAATGGGACAAGTACTGGACAAGTAGTGGTACCTATAATAAAACAAATACAAACTATAGAAACTAATAAAAACAAGGTCCAAAAAAAGAATTTAAGGAATTCAGAATCTGACGAAAATAAAAACTACGGCAAGAACTATCCCAGTGTTCCCTATAGAGACCACTTGAAAATTTCTGATGAAAAAAATTATGATGAGCCTTTATGAACTTCAATGCGCCACATATCATTACTGAAGGTGTTAAACAATACCAATTGGGGGTTTTTAAAGGCAAAGAAATTAGATATGATTTTGAAAAAATCTTGGATTACCTCAATGCTAAAGGGCAATTGATGTTCGGTAAAGATTTTAAAATTTATAAAGAAGACCGGGATATACTTTACAAATTATGCCTCTATTTTATCCAAGATAAAGAACGTTGTCATCAGTTGGATATTGATATCAGGAAAGGAATACTACTATCCGGCCCCGTAGGCTGCGGTAAAACCAGCCTGATGAAATTGTTGAAGCACATTGTTCCACATCAGCGGTCGTATGCGGTCATCCCTAGCCGAAATATTGTTTTTGCCTTCAACCATCTAGGTTATAAAATCATCGGGGATTACGGAGACCAAAGACTCTATTGTTTTGATGATTTAGGAATTGAGCCCCTGGGAGTGCATTTTGGGCAGCAATGTAATGTGTTAGGGGAAATTTTGCTTTCACGCCACGAGCTCTTTATCAATCAAAACTACAAAACACACGCTACTACCAACTTAAACGCAAAAGAGCTGGAAGAACGTTATGGCAGCCGCGTGCGGTCTCGAATGCGTGAACTCTTTAACTTAGTAGCCTTTAACAAAAAGACTTCTGATAAGAGAAAATAAGTCAAATGCTAATGCGATTGATTGAAACCTGTAGTTTAATGGCTTTTCTGTAGTAGGGCCGGCATGATTTACTTTTGATTTCTCGCAATTGATATTCCCTAAAATAGGCGCTATACACTTCGCGGCCTCTGTGTCAAAAACTGCTTTGCCCATTCAATATTTGGAGAGAACTAACTTTTCAATTTAATTAGCTTCACGGTCATATTGAAACCCGGTCAATTAGGATAATTTCCCTAATACCTTCCCATTTGTAAATTTCAGATTACCACTTATCAACATGCATGGCTGATTTATCATTTTATTTAAGGTCATTTATCTACTTTTTTAAAGAATTATCACTTTAAAAAATTTTATTCACAAATAACTGATAATCAATATTTTAATATCCTAATTTGGTAATTTTAGCGTGTCAATAATTCTTAATCTCTTAAGTATTTTGGATATGAAAAAATTGCACTTTTCCGTATTGCTATCATTATTAATTTCTCATGCTCTTTTGGCACAGATTGGAGGTATTGAGGATTCGGTAAACGAAATATCCGATACCATTCGAACTATTTTCCCCATCATCTTGGGAGTCATATTTCTAGTTGGTTTTTTATTCAATGCCGGACATTTTTTTGGAGAGAACGCTGATCTCAAAAAGGGTATCACCCGTGTACTAATTTTTGTACTGATTGCTGGGGCTGTAGTAGGTATTTTCACTTATCTCATCGGTATAGTCGTATAACATGAAGAAGTTTGAGATATATAGAAACATCCGTAAAAGTGCGCTCATATTCGGATTACCGATATCCTCTTTTGCTCTAATGATGATTTCGGTAATAGGGTCCCTCCTGGCCATCATATTTTCGTTTGGTTTCATTATTATCCTATCCTTGGTTTTTTGGAACATTCTGTTCTACGCTATTCTGATCTATTTAGTAAGTCGACCGAATCTGACGCTGCAACACGAACCATTTCCTCCAACCATCAGTAATAAAAAAATAGGTCTTAGTAGCTATGAAGAAAATTAATCTCCAATCTTCTCACCCCATATTGGATATCCAAGACCATATGGTTTTTGCTAGTAATGGCAATGTTTTACTATGTTATGAAGCCCAATTACCGGAGGTGTATTCCCTATCGGAATCTGACTTTGATGAACTGCACAGTACTTGGTTTCAAGCATTGAAAACTCTACCCCCAGGAACCGTTGTACATAAACAAGATATTTATCAAAATCTGGGTTATGAGGGTTCCAATCTTCCCAATAAATCCTTTTTAGAGAAGGCAACAAGGAATTATTTTATAGGGCGTAGGTATTTAGGGCATAGAAGTTACCTCTACTTTTCATTGCCATTGGACAAGACCCTAAAGGCATCAAAATATGTGAATCCTTTCAAAAAATCAGAAAAAGGGTTGCACAGAAAAATGGACCTCCAAGTAGCTGAATTCGTAACTGCAGTGAATGATGTTATCTCCTTTATTAACAATAGTCGAAAACTACTATTGAAACCTATGAGTACGTCCCAATTTATGGGGATGACTAATGAGTATTTCAATGGTTTTAATCATGATTTAGATACCGATATAGTTTTGGGTAAGAAAAGCATTGAAATAGGAGAGCATTACTTCGATATGATGGTTATCAACAATGAGGGTTGTTTTGGGGGACCTGTTCAGAGTTCGAAAACAAACGAAAAATTCACCTCCGACGAATTTACTTTCCACCAAGGTTTTATCGATGGCTTGGGATTAGACATTAAAGAAAACCATATGGTTAACCAGGTCCTATACCTGGATGACAAACAAAAATGGCGTAAACTTTTGGAGAAGAAAATAGAAGAATTAACCAAAAGCTCCAATTTTGGAACTCAAAATAAAGTGGTCCTTAAGAAAGTTCAACGCATCATGGACCGTATCAATGAAGATGACACCTCGCGAATAATCAGGGGACATCTGAACATCATCTTCTGGCATGCCGAGTCCGAAGAACTTAAACGAATTGCTTCTAATATTAAGGCAGAGTTGAAAGAGTTAGACATCGTTCCTTATTATCCGAAGGGGGAGCACCGCAAGCACTACTTTCTTAATTCGTATCCCTGCCACGCCTCTAATTTTTCGAATGAGGACCTCTATGTCACCGATCTAAAACATGCACTTTGTCTATTTATCAACCATACTAATTATCTATCCGATCCACAGGGAATCATTTTCAATGAGCGGCAGTATAATGTACCCGTATTAAAGGATGTTTGGGATGAAAATAAGGTTCGAATTAAGGCACGTAACTTTGCCATTTTTGCCCCGACTGGGGAAGGAAAGTCGTTTTTGGCAAACAATATACTTAGGCAGTACTTTGAGCAAAACGTTCGACTGGTTATTATCGATTTGGGAGGTTCCTATACTAAATTCGCTAAACTTTATCCCGAACAGCACATTATTCTTCGGTATGAACAGGGTAAAAATTTAGGAATTAATCCATTTTACATCTCCGGTCAGGCAGACCTTACCCCAGAACGGTTGGAAGACCTGTCAGTGTTTGTAATGGAACTATTGGCGCAAAATACGGTTTCAAAAGCACAAGAGGTAGCCATGAAGAAAGTCTTGCTCTTCTATTATGAAAATGTACTTACTGGGCACTCTCTGGCTTCTTTATATCAATTTGTTGATGAACGAAAAACAACACTTCTTGATTTGTTAGCGATAAAAGAAATGCATTTTAGCGTTTATGATTTTTTACACATCCTATCGGAATATGTTAATGGGGGCATCTATAGTTACTTGTTTCATATAGAACAAGATCAGACCTATAAAATTGAGGACAAACGGCTTATCATTTTTGAGTTGGATGAAGTAAAGGATAATAAGGAAATATTGTCCGTAATGCTGAAGCTCATCAAATCTGCCATCCAACGCACCATTTGGAGGAATAGGTCGGAACGAGGTATTATTTTGTTTGATGAATTTGCCAAACAACTCAAGTTGGGAAACGTTTTGGAAAGCGTTGAATTTTACTATCAAGCCATCCGTAAACAAAATGGTGCTATTGGTATCATATTACAATCCATCAATCAATTACCTGTTAATTCTACGTCTGCAAGTATTCTTGAAAATACTCAAGTAATCTATAGCCTTCGAAATGAAAAGGGTTACGATGAATTGAAAAATAGGCTTCATCTCTCCAACCATGATTTGAATCAATTGAAATCCATTCGGAACCATTTGACAGGGGAACGAAAGTATACCGAGATATTTATCAAAATAGGTAAACAGAGCAATATCTATCGTTTGGAAGTACCGCCCGAAGTATATGCTGCTTATTTAACCGATGGAAAGGAAAGTGAGGCCATTATGAAACTCTATCAAAAATCCAATAGTATGGAATCAGCAATACGAGAGTTTATTGACATTCAACATAGATCCTATGAAAACGATTAAAAAAAAACAAATAAAAAGGCCATTGGTCATCCTGTCTTTAATACTTGTGACCATGCTAAATTCAGAAAAGGCACGGAGTCAAGGCATGCCGGTTTACGATAATACCAACTTTATCAGTTTGGTAAAGCAATTAGTTGAATCTGGCAAACAAACTTCCAATTTGATGAAAACGGTTAGTTTCCTAAAACAGCAAAAAGAAAATTTAGAAAAAGTTAATGATGTCATCAAACAATTGAATGCAGTAAAAGAACTATACAATAATAACCAACGCCTTTACGAACTGGTTCAAAAGGATTTACGTGAAATTTTAAATTCCCCTTATATCAAAGCCAATGAGGTAGAAAGGGTGACCAAATCCTTTAATGACATTATTGATAATTCGGTAGCCTCATTGGAATATATTGATCAAATTCTATCCAGTGATAACCTGAAAATGTCCGATGGAGAACGAACAGCTATTTTAAAGAAAAAAGAGTTGGAATCCAAAGAAATGGTGATAGAGATAGAGGCCAAAACGCAAAGATATAGGGATATCATATCCTTCCGTAGAATGCAGGATATAATTAACAATCGCCTAGCACATTATTAAAAGAGGGTAGGGATGGGATTGGAATATGTCGATACGGTTTTCCAAACGATTAAGAATAGTGACTTTGCCCAATATACCATGACAGGAATGAAGGCCCTGGCCATTCTATTCTTTTTGGTAAATATTATCAAAAAATATAATGAGGGGATGGTTTCTGTTGAAGGTCAAACGTGGGGTCTAACACCTCAGGAACTTTTAAAGAATTTTGTGGTAGTGATCTTAGTCCTATTCTCCTCCCAAGTTTTAGAAACTTTTGACGGTATTCTAGTGGCAATAGAAGGCCAATATAGGAATACGGCCCCTGCGCTTCTTCCTTTACAGTTACAAGAGGTAGACCTGGAACAGGAAGTAGGCGCGTTGGAGGCCGCCAAAAAAGCGATGGCCATTCTATATGAAGCCTTGGTCACTCCCTTGTATGGTTTGAAAATGTTAGCTTTCATAGGGGGAGTCATTTTATGGCTATTGGATCTTTTTATCTACCCCATTTTTCTTGCAGAGCGATTTTTCCTTTTAGGTATTCTACAGGCATTTTTCCCCTTGGTCATCAGCATGGCTGTTTTTGAGAAGTTTCGGAATATGGCCTACCATTTTTTTAAACTGTATGCCGGAGTCTACATGTTAGTCCCAGCCTTCTTTTTGGTCAACGTATTTATCAACCATTTATATAATGAGATGACTCAACATTTTTGGAATCGTCTTTTTGGGACAGATTGGGGAAGTGCATTTTTTGCGCCCTTGATAGATGTGGCAACCATAGGTTTTATAGTGTTGATAAAATTCAAGCTCTACCGCAAAGCAATTTCTTTTACCCTTAAACTATTCTCGGCATAATATGAAGACACCTTTTAGGAACATTTATAATATTCTCAAGCTGAATCGATTCATTGTTCTGTCTTGCGTGATAGGAGCGTCCTCGACCTGCATCTTTTCCATTTTAATGGTCCTGAAGTTACATAAGGAGACTGTGGACAGGGCTTTTGTAGTGAATACGGAGGGGAATGTTATTCCCTTGAAAATGGTTTCTCAAAAAGAGAATTTGGAGGTGGAGGCACTGGCACATTTACAGTTGTTCCATAATTATTTCTACGGTCTGGACGCTTCTAATTACCAACAAAAACTGGAAAAGGCACTATGGTTAGGGAATAGTTCGGTAGATGAGCTATACCGTCAAAAAAAGGCGGAAGGATTCTATAATCGATTGTTACAATATTCCTTAGTTCAAAAAACGAGTCGAATAGAATCTCAAATTGATTTGAAGGAGGAACCTTATTCCTTTAGGACCCGAATAGTATTGGAAATAAATCGAGGTAAGGTTACAGATGCCTATGAATTGATTACCTCAGGTAAGCTGATACATGTAGATAGAAACTTTCCCAACAATACCCATGGGTTGTTAATCACCGAGTTTTTTGAGAAATCCCTGAGGAAACTAGAAAAAAATTACACTGAAGAACTTAATTCTAGGTAGTCATGAAAACTAAAAAGATAAGGTTATGATGAGATTGGACAAGAAACGAGTGGTCTTCTACTTAGGATTAGCAACAGTGTTGTTGTTCATAGGGGGTTATTATTATAGCAACGTTAAGAATGAAGGTAAAGAGATGAGCAATTCAACTGAAGTTTTGACTCCTAAATTAGTCGATGAACAGAAACAATATGAATCTAAATTAGAAGCTATTGAGGAATTAAAAGAACCTCGCATAAAAAATGTTCCTTCATTATATCCGGAACATATGGTAGATGAAAAGGGCTACATCAATCCAGACTACATACAATACGAGAAGCATCGCCTTATAGATAGTATTTATAACCAAAGCCTATTCCAAAGTGAAAGAAAAATAGCAACGGATACCAATTCCAGTATTTTGTTGAGAAAGAACAACGATACTATGATTCAAAATACACCATCTAACAATAATTCGAAAGATATTAATGTAGCGGGTCAAGAATTGGGTCTAGAACATCAACTGTTTTTCTCCTCTAATCCCAGGATCCTTGTTGAGAAGGGATTATCAAACGACACTGAAAAAATTATAGTTCGAGTAGACGGTAACCAAAAAATTCGAAAAAACTATCGTCTGAAAATGCGCTTGGTCAAAGATGCAATTATTGACGGCGAAATCGTAGAGAAAAATACACCCATTTATGGTTTCATAAGTTTTAAGCCTAATAGAGTCATAGTTGATATAAATAAGATTAATCATCGCTCCGTCGAATTAAAGGCCTATGACTTTCAGGATGGAAGTGAGGGAATTTATGTTGAAAATCAAATAAAGGAGGAGGTTACCAATGAGATTATAGGTGATATGGTTGATGATTTTAATATTGCTGGTGTCCCGCCAGTTAACAGTTTGAAGAAAGTATTTCAACGAAACCATCGGGCTATTAAAGTACTTGTCCTAGATAACTATCAATTTTTATTGGGTCCTTCTCGATAATGACTAAAATCATTCTATGAAAAATTATATTTTATTGTCAATGGTCTTTTTTTGGATAAGTAAGGGGTTTGCCCAAAAAGAACTAGATACACTTTACGCTAATGAGAACCAAATACTTACGCTCTTTTTTCCAAGTCCAATCCGTCAGGCTATTACTGGCCATTCTCGCTTTATCTTCACCTATAATCGTGAAAGAGAACAATATTTTGGTACACTCCAATCATTTCCGGGCCCCCTGAGTAATTTATTGGTGGTTACAAAGGATGGTAGTGTGTATTCCTATTACTTAAAGTACTCTAAAGAATTAACTTTGTTGAATTACTTTTTTACAGAGAATGAAAGAATTGGGCATGAGGAAGGAATTTCCCCATTAATTAAAAATGGAGACGTAAACGACAAAGGACCTTTAGATGCTACTTACTATGGTCGCGCATCAGAATATTTATTGAGTTTGGCCCAACAATCAATAGCTATTAACCGAATGAATGGAATTAAGTTACAGTTGGAGAAAATTGTCTACAATGGACCAGACGTTTATCTCGTTTGTGAGTTCTCAAATAATTCCAATATACCTTTTGAAATTAACGATATTAGGGTATCGATTATAAATGGTAATAAAAAGAAAAGCGCTTCTTTTCAAAAATTAACGAAAGAGATACAATATAGCCACAAGCTTCCGCGCGTATTATTTTCAGGGCAAGCCAGTAGATTTGTTTTGGTATTGAATAAGTTTGTTCCCAATTCAAATGAGAAAATTTCTATTGCCATTAGGGAAGAGAAAGGTAACCGAAAGATAGATTTAATTTATTCCAATTAGGAAATGGTAGCCTTTAGCCAAGTGTTTTTTGAACTCGGTAGCACACCTCTACATCCACCAATAATGATTGTAATGAATATGATTACATTGCAAACTCCATTTAATCATTTCCAATAGAATTCCATTGGACATAGAAAAACCCCAGAATTTATGGGGTTGTTCTCGCACCATTTGTCCTTCGTAATGATAACTTTGTTTGAACAACTTTTTAATAAAGCCTTTTCAATACTTAGAAAAAGAATAAGTAAAATCTCTAATTTTCAGGTTTTTAACCATAAATTAGTAGATTATGAAAAATTTAATTTTTACAATTTTTTTGATGATTCTTTTTTCTTCATGTACAGCAGATAGTATTGAAGAAGGAGTCATAGATGATCAGAAAAATCCAAGTTATCAAATTGAAAGCGTTGATCTTTCCAAAGGAAAGAAACGACCCGGGGATAATTAGAATTTCATCCTTAGTTAGTTATATATTAGTTGCCTTGTCCGGATTAGTGCTCTATTTGGACAAGGTTTTTTTACATTTTGATATTCAGTTTGGAATGTTACAGAAATTTGAAGCCATAGGGATGGATTTCTCTTTTTATATCTGGTTGATATCTCAAACTATTTCTCCTTTATTGCTACTGACAGCATTGGCCATTCGTTGGTTCAATATCATTCTAATCATTCCATTTTACTGCTACTTTTTACAACTATATTTTGTTTTTAAAGATCATAGGATTGTAGATGATAATTATTTGGAGTGGTATGCTATAGGAAGTTCATTGTTGTCCCTCTTGGTTATCTGGTACTTCCGAAAATTATTGATGATTCGGTTACAACGCGATATGAAAATAGCCAAGAGTAAAATAAAGTCCTATGGGCAAAAATATTATCATAAATAATTGATTATAAGGCAAATTGTATGTTTTATCTATCTCTATTTTTAGTTTGGAATCACAGCCCAAAAGCAATGTCGTGGTAAAGGCTCCTTAAAGTACAGGATTATAAAACATAGTTTGGCGATATTGCAATAGTTTATTATGCGAGACCACAGGTTGTTTACTAAATCTATACTTATAAGGTGATGAGGGACAATTATCTAAATGGAAAAAAGATTTTTTTATCAGGAAATTTTGACCCTTGGACGAAAGAAGAATTAAAGGTACGCGGTGCCATTCTCCAAAATCAAATAAATATCAATTTGGATATACTTTTTATCGGAAGTGATTATGAGAAAGGAGATGTTGAATTAGCAAAACAGATGGATGTTATGATCATCAATTCGGATATTTTACTACAACATCTATCTAGTTGAATTTAAGTATAATCTCTTGATATAGAGCTTAAAAGTTGATTAATTATAATTATTAATTTACCATTACTGAAACTTTCAGTGAAATTTATGGTAAAATTTTACAGAGGTTGGATTAAAAGAAAGGATAATAATCATAAAATAATGCAGGTTAGGAGGCGTTTCATTATAACCTTTCTAGCATTTAGTGATTTAATTCTGTGCAGTTTTAAAGATTAGCTGGTTTAGGTATAAATTATCCCCACACAAAAGGTCAGGTTAATTCTGACCTTTTGAATTTAGTGGACATGAGTAATTATCTAAAAGAGTAGCATTTATTAGGTTTCGCTGGGGAGCTTGGACCTAATATGAGGATTTTATCTTTTAGCTGATTAATGGAAGGTCAGATTCATCTGGCCTTTTCTTATTTGAATTCAGCACCTCATTTTTTGAATAACTCTACGAAAATCATACTTTAACTTTGGCTTGCAATAATACTTCTAAAGTATTTTTTACATTTATGAAAAAATCGGATAACCCCCTCGATATGCTAAGGATTATTCTTGCAAGATCTCTTTCATATGGCATTCAGCTGAAAATTTATGTGTAGATGAAGAAGAAAGGCATCCACCGAAAAAAAAAGAAAAAAATAGAACCCAATGTTTCTCTAGGGTTATTAGGTACCCTGGATGCCATTCTTAAATTAGGGAATGCTAATTATAAAAAACAGTCAAAAAAAAAGTAGCATTTTGGAAGTTTTTTTCCTTGACTGAAAAGATTATATTGAAGCGCCGGGAATGCCATATTAAGTGCTATCCTCTGATATTTTCTGAAGTATAAAATCTTCTTATAGCAAATTCAAATAATTTAATGCTTGAATTATGCTGCAATTTTATTCATGTGTGGCTACTCTTATAAATATAGGTAGGTAATTTTAGCCCAAATTCTGCTACATGTTTACACTTACTTACGAGTCCCAGGCTAATCCCACTATTACAAATGAGGATATCGAAAACATTTTAAAAACGGCTCGACAGTTCAATTCTGAAAATGGAATTACCGGCTGCCTTATGTATTATTCCCAAAGATTTATACAGATATTGGAGGGTCCTGAAGATAAGGTAAAAGAACTTTACGAGAATATCAAAAAGGATTCTCGGCATACTAAAGTCAGTTTATTCAGCAAGGACGATATCAACGAACGAAACTTCCCGGATTGGGGTATGGCCTATTATCCTATTGATGAGGATAAAATGGGACTTCCTGAATTTGAACAGTTCAAGAGAAACTTAATGCTGTTGGCGGACTTAAGTCGACCTACCAATGTGACGGCTATTCTTTTCTGGAAGAAAATGAAATACCTTCTATCCATTCCTCCCTCCAAACATGATTTATAATGGTAGATTCTCCCTTGGTGGAGTGTTCACACATATAGTAATCTAAATCACAAGTGCTCAACCAATCATCTTTTTCAAAGCTTCCAATTCAACGCCTAAGCTGTTGAACATTTGAACAATGCTGCTAAGTTTTAGTTCTTCTGCTGAATATTCCTGCGTATTGATACTACAAGTGAATTCCCATAGTTCCAAAACTTCGTCTATAGCTACTTCATAAGGTTCATAGGCGCTATTATCAGAAACTAATTGTAGTGTGTTGTTCATATGAATCCGGTTGTACACCCTTTTGTAAACCATTCCGTTGTTTAAGGTAAGTAGGATATAGGTTTTGCCATCTACAATATCGCTTCTGTTCTCCACAAATTTTCCTATAACAAAGGCACCATCTTTCATAGGTAACATGGAATCGCCCTTTATGGGAAAGGCCCTGTGCTTGCCGGTGGGTAGAAAAGGAAGTTTAATTTTGGCCAATTGCTCTATATATTCGGGATCATCATATCCTGCTAAGTAACCGGCAGAAGTTTTCACTGGTACAACCTCAATCAAATCTTCATTTTCGGAATCTACCATAATGGGAAACAATACCCTTTGATTGCCCAATTCGATAAATGAAAAATCCTTGGCCTTCGTTAAATCCTTTTTGATAAGAATGTCTACAGGAATCCGAAAGTAATTAGAAATCGAAATCAGTAAATCTAGATTGGGCTGAGAGCGACCCTCTTCCTTAGAGCCCAAATTTGATCGGGTAATGCCCAATTCTTCGGCCAACTGCTCCTGGGAAAGTCCTTTTAAATCTCTTAAATGACGGATGTTCTTTGAAATGAAATTCATAATACTACAAATATAAGCAATAGCGACTACAAATTGTAGTTAATTTTGTCGGTCCTATGGAAAGCAATATTCTACATCTCGATTTAGATACTTTTTTTGTGTCCTGTGAAAGGCGATTGGACTCCAAACTCTTGAAGCGGCCTGTGTTAGTAGGTGGTACAGGCAATCGTGGTGTTGTCTCGGCCTGTAGCTATGAAACACGAAAGTTTGGCGTGCGGTCAGGTATGGCCATGAAATTGGCCAAGCAACTTTGTCCAGAGGCATATGTCATCCGTGGAAATGCCAGTACGTATACCAAATTCTCTCAAGAAGTCACCGATATCATAAAAGAACAGGTTCCTTTATTTGAAAAGGCCAGTGTAGATGAGTTCTATGCCGATTTATCAGGAATGGATAAATTCTTTGGTTGTTATAAATATGCAACAGAACTCCGGCATAGAATCATGAAGGAGACGGGGCTGCCTATTTCTTTTGGCTTATCCTCGAATAAGATAACCTCAAAAGTGGCTACCAACGAGGCGAAACCCAATAACCAAATGAAGATAGAATTTGGTTTGGAGAAATCGTTCCTGGCCCCCCTTTCGGTACATAAAATACCTTCCATAGGCGAAAAAACATTTCAGTCCCTTAAAAACATGGGTGTCTTTAAGGTGAAGACTATTCAGGATATGCCCGAGGAAATGATGATCAGCGCCTTTGGCAAAAATGGTCAGGTGATATGGCGTCGGGCCAATGGGATGGATAGACCCCCATTGATACAGTATCACGAACGAAAGTCCATATCAACGGAAAGAACCTTTTGGAATACAACGGACATGGTCAAGCTGCGAACGACTTTAACGGCCATGGCCGAGAATTTAGGCTTTGCCTTACGAAACGGGGATAAGTTGACCTCCTGTATTTCCATTAAGATTAGATACGCTGATTTCAATACCTATACCAAACAGGTTAAAATACCCTATACCAGTGCGGATCATATTCTGATTCCGAAAGTATTGGAGCTTTTTGAACAATTGTACCAAAGACGGTTGCTACTGCGCTTGGTGGGGGTGCGAATGAGCGATTTGGTTTCCGGTAACTACCAAATCAATCTTTTTGATGATACCGAGGAAATGCTCAACCTATACGGGGCAATGGACCATATCCGAAGAAGATTCGGAGAAAAGACTGTCATGAGAGCTTCCTCGATGGGAGCAAAGTCCATAGGTAGATTTTATAATGCCTTTAATGGTGAACCACCTATGGTTTTGGCACATAGAACGCAATAAGAGATGTACCTTAACTGTCATACATATTATTCCTTGCGCTTTGGAACCTTCTCCGAATTGGATCTGCTCCAGTTAGGGAAAGGTTGTGGATTGAAGGAACTGGTATTGACCGATATCAATAACACCTCGGCTTGTCTAAATTTTATTCGAAAAGCGCCTGAGTTTGGTATCAGACCCATGGTCGGGATTGATTTTAGAAATGGGGCGAAACAATTGTATCTGGGCATAGCCAAAAACAATGATGGGTTTAGGGAACTTAATTCATTTTTATCCATTCACTCACATCAATCAAAGCCACTACCCGAAGTAGCCCCAGAATTCGAGAACGTTTTTATCATCTACCCTTTTGAACAGTTGATGCTATTGCAAAAAACAACTTTTCGTACTTATGAATATATAGGCATATCCATTGAAAATCTGAGAAGACTACCTTTTTCTCCCTATCGCGAGGCCTTTGAAAAATGGGTGGTACAACAACCTGTGACATTTCGCAATAAGCGTGATTTCAACGCCCACCGTCTTCTTCGTGCCATTGATAATAATACCTTACTAAGCAAATTACAAACTACGGAGGAAGGACGACCCTCTGAACGGATGTTACCTTTAGAGGAGCTATCGAACACATACGCCCATATACCCGGTATTTGGGAAAATACACGGCGTCTATTATCGCAATGTTCTATAGACTTTCAGTTTGGAGCCAAAAGAGTGTCCCAAAACTTACAGGTTTTTGGAAAGTCAAAAGAAAGCGATTTTAATACCCTAAAGAACCTATGCCAAGAGGGCTTGCCTTCGCGTTACCCTGATGCCAATAATCAAGTAAGGGCACGGCTCCAAAGGGAGTTAAAGGTCATTCAGGAGATGGATTTTGTTTCCTATTTTTTAATCAATCACGATATCATTACCTATGCAAAAAATAAGGGCTATTTTCATGTTGGGCGGGGGAGTGGCGCCAATAGTATTGTAGCCTATATCATCGGCATTACCGATGTTGACCCCATTGAGTTGGACCTATATTTTGAACGATTCATTAACCCATTTAGGGCATCACCTCCTGACTTTGATATCGATTTTAGCTGGAAAGATCGTGATGATATCACTGACTATATATTCAAAAAACACCCTAATGCAGCTCTTTTGGCAACCTACAATACCTTTAAATATCGGGCTACCGTTAGGGAGTTGGGAAAAGTTTTCGGACTCCCCAAAAGTGATATCGATCAATTAAGTGATGGGAGTTTTAATAGGTCTAAAATGGAGGAAATACATCGCTTGGTATTAAAATATGGTTCGCTCATACAAGGCATGCCCAATCATTTAAGCGTTCATTCTGCAGGAATTCTTATTCTTGAGAGGCCTATACACTTTTATTCGGCCACCGATTTGCCCCCAAAAGGATTTCCTACCGTACAATTCGATATGATCATTGCTGAAGATGCTGGAATATTTAAGTTTGATATATTGGGACAACGAGGCCTAGCAAAAATTAAGGAGGCGATTGAAATCGTAAAGGAAAACCGGCCAGATTTACCTGAAATCGACATTTCTCAAATTGAGAAGTTTAAGAAAGACGATAATTTGAATAACCTGTTAGCGCAAGGTAAAGCTATTGGAGTCTATTATGTAGAGTCTCCGGCCATGCGAGGTTTGATGAAAAAACTAAAGGTAAGGGACTATTTGAGTTTGGTAGCGGCCAGTTCGGTCATCCGTCCTGGAGTTTCTTCCTCAGGGATGAAAACGGAGTTCATCCGCAGACATCGTGAACCCGAACGACGTAAAGAAGCGCATCCAATATTGGCTCAGATTATGCCTGAGACGTATGGTGTTATGGTCTATCAAGAAGATGTTCTGAAAGTAGCCCATGAATTTGCCGGTTTGGATCTTGGGGAGGCCGATGTATTGCGGAGGGGGATGAGCGGAAAGTTTCGTTCTAGGGAAGAATTTCAAGCGGTCGAGTTAAAATTCCGTTCCAATTGCATGGAAAGAGGTTATTCAGAGGAAATCATCAATGAAGTTTGGGAGCAGATTTCGAGTTTTGCGGGTTATGCTTTTGCTAAAGGGCATTCGGCTAGTTATGCAGTAGAGAGCTATCAGAGTCTTTACCTTAAACATTATTTTCCATTGGAGTTTATGGTAGCCGTACTTAATAACGGCGGCGGTTTTTATAGTAGCGAACACTATATTCATGAGGCCCGAATGTGTGGGGGTATCATTCACGCCCCCTGTATCAATCACAGTGATCATGCCAATTGTATCAAGGGTAAGAATATTTATCTCGGTTTTGGGTATTTGAAAAATCTTGAAACCTTATTAGTTCAAAGACTGCTGACCGAACGTCAACTTTACGGTAGGTTCGAGTCCTTGGATGATTTTGTGGATCGTGTAACCGTGAGCTTAGAACAGCTAACTATTTTGGTACGTATTGGCGCATTTCGATTTACTGGAAAAAGTAAACCTGAATTGCTTTGGGAGGCTGCCTTTAAATTGAATGCGCTAGGTAAGCGCTCGGCCCATCCCCAATTATTCAGGCCTGACCATAGAAAATTTGTATTGCCGTCGTTTAATCAAGGATGGCTGGAGGATGCCTATGACGAAATGGAATTGTTGGGTTTTCCCTTGTGTGATTATTTCGATTTGATATCCGAAAAATTGCTTTCCGAAGCATTAGCGAAGGATATGGCGGGATTCTCAGGGAAGGAAATGTTACTTTATGGCAATGTGGTGAACACGCGATTTCATACGACTAGCCAAGGGAAAAGAATGCGTTTAAGCACCTTTATTGATCAAGAGGGAGACTATTTTGATGCTGTACATTTTCCAGGTGTTGTGGAAAAATATCAAATTCTAGGTAGGGGCATATATGCGTGTTATGGAAAAATTACGGAAGAATTTGGCCACTTCAGTATGGATGTCATATGGACTAAAAAATTGCATCTTAAACCGGATCCCCGAAGTTCGGATGAGCCCAAGTACGAAGACTTTTTTAAGCTTAAATCTGCTAAACGAAAGGAAATCAAAAGCTAATGATTATCTTGTAGTAAACAAATTAGGTTATGTGCTACGATGTTCGGGTCCATTTAGATACACAGCTCAAAAGGGCCAATAGAGAAGGTAATAAAGAAGTGCTCAAGGATATTAAGGAGCGAATAAAGGAGGTCGCCGATTTTCCTTATTACCATGTAACTGGTTTCAAGCATCCCAGATTATTGATATACACCAATGAAAATCCCTATGAACCGACCATTTCACAATGGGGGTTGGCACCTTACTGGGTCAAGAATAAAAAACAGTTGTATGGGGCGTGGAACAAAACTTTGAATGCCAGGGGTGAAACTATATTTGATTTAAAATCCTTTAAGTCTTCCGCCAAAAGTAGAAGGTGTCTTATTCCAATTGATGGGTTTTATGAACATAGACATTTCAATAACAATACATACCCGCATTTCATTTTTAGAAAAGGTAGTCAACCCATGGTATTGGCAGGTCTTTGGCGTGAATGGACGGATGAAGAAAGTGGAGAGACCCAAAGTACCTTTACCATAGTAACGACCACGGCCAATGAAATGATGGAAAAAATCCACAATAATCCTGCGGCTTCTGAAGAACCGCGAATGCCATTAATCTTACCCGATGAACTTCAAGATAAGTGGTTAGGTGAATACGATGAAGAATTGGCAGAAAAAGCGATAAGCGAGCTCATTGGACCTTACCCGGATGAGGAAATGGAAGCTTATACGGTGGACAGACTAAGAGGTAAGGCATATAAGGGTAATGTTGCTGAGATTACAAATAAGGTAGACTATCCTGAGCTCTCGCAGACTGAATTATTTTAACTAATTTTTGAATCTGAATAGATTTAGAAATATAATAGCTTCATCTCATTTTGTTAAAGTTTAAAAAAAAGTTGATGCGTATCAAGCGCTATTCGGAAAAGAAATTCCCGCTTGATATTCTTAGTTCTGCTTGCATACATTCATTTCAACCCGGATGAATCTTAAGGTCTAGTTGCTAGAAAATTACCAGTTGCTTAACTAGTATTTGAGTAGTGGATTTTAGATTATTAAAAGTTTTAATCTAATATTTGATTTCTTCATCCTCTCGTGAGAATGATATAAATGACTTTTTGCTTCTTTAAAGAAATTTATAAATTGTACAATCGTTTGACCATGCTATTCTTATATAATTAATGAGATATAAAATTTTCCTGATTGATGATGATGAAGATGATCGTGACCTTTTCGAGGATGCCATAAGTGAACTCCCATTCCAAACTGAAATTGATACATTCGCAAATGGTTTGGATTTATTCGAATATTTAGGGGCTGGTCATCCAATTCCGCATCTCATATTTATGGATTTCAACATGCCGGTTTTAAATGGTGCAGATTGTCTACTAAGAATTCGCAGAGAAAAGAGGTTGCTAGATATTCCTGTAATTGTTTATTCTACAATAATTGTGGACAGCATTGCCAAAAGGTTATCTGAATCCGGAGCAAATCAATATTTGCAAAAACCATCTTCATTTCAACAGCTAAAATCTATGTTGGAGTTATGCATAACAAATGTTTTAAATATAAATGGGAAAGGTCAGGGAAATTTAGAATTTGTATTTAGGGAAATGTGATGACACATACGGAACATGATATGCTCCCATCATTTCTTCAAGGTGGGGGAGAAATGGCTACTCTAATAGCTGCCAAAGACTGGACTACTCATAAATTGGGGAAACCTGAAACTTGGCCTTTGTCTTTAAAGATTTCCTTAAGCAATATGCTTAAATCTGCATTTCCAAAATTTATATGGTGGGAAAGTGATTTATACTGCTTCTATAATGATGCATATCGACCAAGTCTAGGTACAGAAGGTAAACATCCTTCAATTATCGGTGAAAAAGCCAAGAACGCCTGGCCGGAAATTTGGCATACTATAGAGCCAATGATTAGAGAGGTGCTATCTACCGGTAACCCCATTTTTAGAGAAAATCAATTGATTCCAATAAATCGAAATGGTAGAATAGAAAATGTCTATTGGACCTTTAGCTATAGTGCCTTAATGGGTGACGACGAAAAAATCAATGGTGTACTCGTCACTTGCTCCGAAACAACGAATGCTGTCCTTAACCTGAAAAGGTTAGAAGAGAGCGAAGATTTATTAAAATTTTCGGTTGATGCCGCTGAGCTTGGCACTTGGGATTATAACCCAAAAACCCATAAGTTTCAAGGGAATAAAAGGCTTAAGGATTGGTTTGGCATATCTAATAAGATGGAAATTGATTTGCCAATTGCCTTGAATGCTATTCTACCACAAGACAGGCAACGTGTCGAAAGTAAGATCCAGAAAGCTTTAAATGGAGAAAATGATGGAAAATATGATGTTGTATATTCAATAGAGAACAAGACCACCAAAGAAATTAAGATAGTTAGGGCCTTGGGTCGTTCCTGGTTTAATGAGGCAGGTGAAGCCTATCGATTCAATGGTATACTTCAAGATGTAACAGAACAAGAAAAAGCCGCTGAGCAACTTAGGTATGCCAATCTCCAAATTAAAACTGAAAAGGAAAGATTCGAAAATATAGTACGGAATGCTCCTACCGGGATAGCTATGTTTAAAGGGCCCCAATTAGTTGTGGAAATGGCTAATCCGACTTTCTTAAATTTTATAAATAAAAAACCCCATCAGTTAGTTGGAAAAAAACTTTACAGCTTATTTCCAGGTATTGAGGAGAGGGTAAGTCCACTTTTTAATGAATTATTTAAAAGTCGAGAATCGGTTCGCGGTAAGGAGTTTTTAATGCCAGTAAAAAGAAATGGTAAAATTGAACAGGCCTATTTCAATTTTATTTTACATCCAATAAATGGAGAATCCGATGATTTACTGGAAATAATGCTAATTACTAACGAGGTCACTGATTATGTAGTAGCTCAGAATGATTTAAAGGAAAAAGAAACACAGTTTAAAAATTTAGTATTACAATCTCCTGTGGCAAAAGCCATATTTCGAGGTAGCGATTTACGAATCGAAATGGCCAATAATAAAATGCTTAGTCACTTTTGGGGTAAGGCATGGAAGGAAATTGCGGGAAAAAGATTAATTGATGTATTTCCAGAATTAGAGGGCCAGAAATATATTGAGATTTTAAAAGACGTAATAAGAACTGGTAAGTCGACCCGTGATTATAATTCACAAGCTATAGTAAATATCAATGGTCAGCAGAATACCTTTTACGTGAATTATGTATATCTGCCTTTGAGGGAAATCGATGGCTCGGTTTCCGGAGTTATGATAACCGTTACAGATGTATCTAACGAATACTATGCCAGGCAGAAATTAATTCATTTTTCAAAAGAATTAGAGAATCAGGTAGAACAACGAACTCATTTATTAAACAAGGCTAATGCAGATTTAGAAAAATCAATTAAGCAATTAGAGAAAGCAAATGATGAATTAGAATCATTTGCATATGTCTCTAGTCACGATCTACAGGAGCCTTTACGGAAAATTCAAATGTTCACCTCTCGAATCATGGAACGGGAGGGTGATAGTCTATCAGATAAAGGAAAGGGATATTTTCATAAAATTACAGAATCAGCCAAGCGAATGCGTTCGTTGATTGATGATTTGCTGGCCTTCTCCAGAGCCGATGACAATAGTTTCAAGTTTGAAGCCGTAGATTTAAATACTATTCTGAATCAAATTATTGAAGATAGATCCGAGTATATTGATATAAAAAAGGCCGAGGTAAAATACGACAGACTGCCGATAGTTATTGGGGTGCCATTTCAGTTACGGCAAGTTTTTGATAACCTTATCGGTAACTCCCTCAAGTTTTCTAAAGAAAATGAAATTCCCAAAATTCAAGTATCGTATTTTAAATGTAGTTCGAGAGAAATAAATAAACTGGAATTGAATAGAAATTTGAGCTACGCAAAAATTCAGGTCACCGATAATGGGATAGGTTTTCCATCTGGAATGGAAAATAAAATTTTTGAGGTTTTCCAAAGATCACATCACAAGACGAAGTATGGAGGTACCGGTATAGGGTTAGCCATTGTAAAAAAAATCGTTCTGGCTCATAATGGTGCGATTGTGGCCTCCAGTAAAGTTGGAAATGGAGCTTCTTTCACCCTTTATTTGCCTATGGAATAATGATTTTAATCAATTTGATATCATATGTTTGATTCATAAAAAGTTAGATGATTGTAGACAAATTTTATTTAGAACTATTTATCCGGATATTATAGCTATCTTGCAAGGCTATTAATAAGGTTAATCTTACTCCAGCGAAATGAATGCGAAACAAAGAATAATTTTGGTGGATGATGATCCGGATGACCGCGAATTATTTGCAGAGGCCTTCGATGCTCTGAAATTGCAGGCCGAGCTTCTTCTCTGTGAAGACGGTAGTGACTTCTTAAAAAAGCTTGACAGGTTGGACCAATCGGTGAGCACTTTGATTTTTCTGGATCTTAACATGCCTGTTATTTCTGGAATCGAAGTTTTGAAAAAACTACGTAACTCATTAGGTCTTGATAAGATTTTTGTCGCAATCTATTCCACCTCTACTTCTGAAGCGGATATTGAAAATGCCTATATGAATGGAGCTCACGGATATATTTCAAAGCCCTCAAGTTTTGGGAAGTTAACTGCGCTGTTAGGTAAGACCTTAAAAATCGCTACTAGTAATAGTTTTAAACCTCTTCCGAAGGACCGCTTCCTCTTGAACAATGACTGATTATCTTACCAACTGTATGTAAACTTTTTGAAAAAAGGGATATATCATATTATTGCTCACTGCAGATTGTGGTCTATAACTAATTTTGCATTTTTATTGCTAATATTATAACCAATGGTAGCAGAAAGATACTGTGAAATAGAATAGTGGGACAATTATATCTAATCCAATACTATTTAAAACTAAAAAGCATCTCTAATATTACTCCTTTATTTAATTTAGGCTGAATCTATTTCGGCCATGCCCATACTCGAAAGTTCCTATCTGAAACAGTTGTTCCTTCTTTCTCTCATTATTTTGGGAGGAATCTTGATAGGATGGCATCTGGTACCGTTCATATCAGGTTGTTTAGCGGCGTTTGTGTTTTATATTCTTTTGGAAGAAAAAATGGAACCTCTTATTGAAATTGGCCTTCGTCCTAAACTGGCGGCAGGGGTTTTAACAATACTAACCACTATGTCGATTATTATACCACCGATTTTTCTGTTTGGAATGTTGTGGACGCGAATGGATAAAGCCGTTAAGGGTATGGTACAGATTTCCTCGGCTCTTGATAAACTGGTATTTCTTATCCAGAAGTATGTCGATGAGGATTTCGAATGGCACCTAGGTCAAGACATGATTACTAATTTTTTTGAAAGTAGCTTAGAAGTGATAATGGCAAATCTATTGGTAGCGTTAGTCGGTATGCTGCTGATGGTACTTACGCTATACTATTTATTATTGACCAAATCCGATGCCTCGGACTTATTGGAAAAGTATCTTCCGTTTTCGGAAGCGGACATTAAAAGAGTGATGATTCCAGCACGTAAAAAGATTCGTTCGAATTTTTGGGCCATACCGATAACGGCATTGGCTCAAAGTATCGTAGCTTTTATCGGATTGATGTTTATAGGGGTGGGTGATGTATTTTTTTGGTCGGTAATTATAGGTTTTGCCTCTATTGTTCCTTTTATAGGTTCGTCATTGGGTTTCGTACCGCTATTCCTACTCTTGCTCGGTTCGGGTAAAGAGATTTTGGCATGGACAACTCTTTTATACGGTCTATTGGTAATTTCAACGATTGATAATTTGATAAGAATACTTTTCTTAAAAAGTTATGACAATATACATCCCTTACAGACCCTAATTGGTGTTATTATCGGTATTCCCCTGCTGGGAATTGTAGGTGTAATTATTGGACCCATACTGATTAATACCTTGTTTATCATGTGGGAAATCTATCGAAAATCTTATTGGGTGACCAGTTGGGATAGAGAAAATCAAACAAGTCCGTAATTAAATTATTTGCGGCAACGCTTACTTAGATTGCTATTTACATTGCAAATCTAATCAATAAAACTTCTTAAATTATGAAAAGTGCTATCTGGACTATTATTGTCATATTGGTGATTGCATGGTTATTGGGCTTTACAATGTTTCCCGATGTTGGGGGTATAATCCATGCCATTTTGGTCATAGCCGTCATCCTGTTAATCTACAATTTGCTAACTGGAAGAAAGGTATAACATGCTAAAGCTGGGAATTCTGCGTAGAGTTCCCGGCAAATCTTTTCTTTCCACTTGAACTATAATCGAATTCCACATTTATTATGAGTTTCCCCCAGAATATGCATGCCTCAAAATTATATAAACTGTTTATTGCGGTTATAATAGGATTTGAATTCATTCTTTTTACCGCTTCGATAATTAGATTCTGTTCGTAAGGGTGTATAGTAATTCTTTCTCAAACCTAGCAAAATTTAATAGAGTATCTTAAAGCTCATCTATAGGCAACCAATTAATTAAAATACCAATAGAAAATAATTCGGAAAGTCATGAGAAAAATGAAAGAGAGTAGCAGTAAAGCCAGTGAAAGTGCCCCAATGGAAACAAAACAACGAGATGACATTGGAGTTAGAAATCAGACTACGGAATCTACCAAATCGAGATTTCCACTCATCACCGTAATAGTTGTTTCTATAATCTTGATAATTATAATTGCCACTATATTATTTCCTTCATTCTCTAATTAATTAAACAACTTTTGGTTGATCCTTAGATTTCCTTCCCTTATTTTTCGAATGGAGCCTGTACAAAAAAAATCGGAAGTAAGTCCTTTCAACCGTTTTCTGAAATCAATTTACCAGCTAGGGTATGGCAATTTTAATTGCTCCAGGTTTCACACATGCATATATATTTGATGTTTGTCCAAAGTGCTCGCCATCTATTTGAAAATCAACCGGTCTCTCTGCCTTAATGGTGACCTCTTTGGTTTTTATAATTTCTACAAAATCAGAATTGAGTTTAACCTCACCACCTATAGTTTTTAAAATGTTGACAATATCTAGTTTTTTAAATATTATGATTTCTATTTCTCCATCATTTATTTTTCCTTCTGGATTTATTATTGTGCCGGTGCCAAATTTTTTACTGTTAGCAATTGCCACCATAATGGCTTTGAAATGGAGAGTTTTATTATTTGCAGAGACTGAGAATTTATATGGTGCCTTAGTTCGAAGTAAGGTTGGTATGGTATTTAAAAAATATCCAAAATGTCCTCGAATCTTATTTTGACTAAAGTTTGCAATTAATTCAGCATTAATTCCGATGTCGCTTATATGTAATCCTATGCTATCTGCAATTTCAATGACGTCTACTGCCATTAAATTCTTTCCTAATGCCACTTGCAAAGCTTGTTCTAAAGATTTAGGAATGTCTAAATCGGTTGCTAATCCGTTTGCAGAACCCATAGGTAATATACCTATTTCCATCATTTTTTTATATCCCGCTTCAGCAGCTAATTTAATTGTTCCATCACCACCTACGACCAGAAGCCGGTCAGGTCCAAATTCTTGAATCCTTAATTCCAGCAATCTAATATCTCCATCACCTGAGGTTGTAAATATGCATAATTCGACCTTTTGATGAAGTAAATGTTGAACTTGTTTAATTATGGGAAACTTGTCAATATTTCCAGATATTGGATTGACAATCATCAAAACTTTCTTCATGTGAATTTTTAGGTAGTAATTTTATTACCTACATTTAAATTTAAGCATAAATTATAGGCGAACATGGCCATTGTTTTGCAAACGTATAAAGGATATGCCAATGAGCAAGAAATAATAATATTTGGACATCTATACAGTCGGCCGGAAATTGGATATGATTTTCAGGGACGGAAGATTAGACATGCTGTCGAGATCTTTAAAATGTTTAAATTACAGCCTTTTTCCAATCATTCCATTGTATTAAAACTCAATGGCATCGAGGTACAGACTAAAACCTTGAAGGATGGTTATTTCCGTTTTTCTATACCCTATTCTTATAATTTATCTGCCGGATGGCACTTGGCAGAATTACAGGCTGAAATAGAAGGAAAGATAATTACCGAGAAAGTAGAATTTATTAAACCTTATCCAGGAGAATACGGTCTAATTTCAGATATTGACGATACTTTTTTGATTTCCCATACGAGAAGCTTATTTAAAAAGATTTACGTCTTATTGACTCAAAATATTCATAGGCGGAAAATTTTTACGGATGTTTTACAACATTATCGAATTTTAAGCAATGCTGGAAGAAAGAAAAATATGGGATCTAATGCTTTTTTTTATGTTTCCAGTAGTGAATGGAACTTATATAATTTTATCAATGAATTTACCGACTTGAATGAGTTTCCAAAAGCCGTGTTTAAATTGAAAAAATTGAAAACGGGATTATTAGATTTTCTGCGAAGTGGAGGCGGTAACCATGATCATAAGTTTCATAAAATTAAGCACATTATTGAATTCTATCCTGAATTGAAGTTTATTTTAATTGGCGACGACACTCAACAGGATCCCTATATTTATGAACGCATAGTTAAATTGTTCCCTTTAAACATATCTATCGTTTACCTAAGACAAACTGGGTTGAAACCTAAGGTTAATTCAGTTAAAACTTTATCTAACATAGAAACGATGGGAGTCGAAACACTCTATTTTAAAGATAGTTCAATTGCCATAGAACATAGTACTAAGCTTTTGGCTTAATTAAACCATGCGAAATGATGAATTTATTGATTGCTTAGGCCTTTTTACGGGCCAGAGGCATTGGCCTGATGCCTTGGCCATAACGATTGGCATAAACGAAAGTAAATTTTGCACCAAAGAGTAATATTAAACAGGAGTAAGAAACCCACAATAAAATAAGCACAATAGTTCCAGCAGCTCCATAAGTAGAGCCAGGATTTGCTTGTCCAAAATAATATCCGAGTATTAACTTACCAAGTAAGAATAGAATAGATGTGATGAAAGCTCCAATCCAAACAGTTTTCCATTCTACCTTAGCGTCTGGAAGAAATTTGAACATTAGTGCAAAGAGGAGACTTATAATTCCAAGCGAGAAAAGAATATCAAATAACTGTGCAAGAGTGAGCACCATATCTGGAAAACTCGACTTTATATAATCGTTGAGAGCCGACAATGCAGCTGTAGCAACAAAGCTAATTAATAAGAGAAATCCAATAACTAATATAAATGCAAAACTTCGAGCGCGGTCGAAAACTAGTTTCCACCATTTTGCTTTAGGATCGGGTTCTACTTGCCAGATATCATTAAGTGAGATTTGCAGTTGGTAAAACATTCCAGTGGCCCCGAAAATTAAGGTACCTAATCCAATGATAGTTGATATAAGATTCCTTTTTTTATTTTCAGTTTCATCTAACATAACTTGAATAGCCTCGGCCGAATCCTTTCCCAATGCTTCGGAGAATTCACTAGTCAAAATGTCTTGTATAGATTCGGGACTTGTAAATGTTCCGACTAAATTAACAATTATTACTAAGAGCGCGGGTAATGAAAGAATTGCATAATAGGCAACAACGGCGCTTAACCGGAACGGATTATCATTGTTCCACGCAATATAGGTCTCCTTCAATAGGGAGGGAATATGCTTTACCTCAAATGTCGAATTTTCCTTAACCATGTTATATGTGCGCTCTACTTTGCCCTAAATAATCCCGGATAAATTGCTGCCGTATTGAAGACATAAGTAGTAATCGCTAGTAGAATTTTGCTTGATAATTATTACTAATATTCTTTAGCATCTTTTAGATCGTATATTAATCTTCTAATCATATGGAGTATTTTCGTGTATTAGAAACTTGTTAGGTTATTTGTGTTAGTACTTTCCAGGCCTGCTATATTCCATACCTGAGTATGTTCCAACCCACGATCTTTAGAATTCCCGATTTCCTTAATGGAACTTATATAATACGAGTATTTCGTCTTTTCTGAAGAGCTCCAATGTCATACAATTAACTTAAATAGCTGCCATAATCATCATCAATGTCTTCATTAGATTTATCTAAACTTAAAATTCTACCGCAGGCAAATAACAATTGTATAATTAGTTGGTCAAAATTTATAGAAACTTTAATCAATTAGTTATTTGTATCATAAATCGTAAAACCTATAATCAATATAATTTCAAATTTGTTATAGATTGTTCGATAAACGGTATTTTTTAATCGACGAAATGCTTAAATTACAATAAATAATTAAATTTTAGATGATGGGGATATTTTCAAAATACTTATTAGTAGACGATGATATGGATGATCTTGATTTCTTCTGCGAGGTTATGGAAGTAATTGACCCCTCTGCTGCCTGTTATACGGCCAACAACGGAAAAGAGGCATTAGAGCTTTTAGACTCAAATAGTACAATAGTTCCAGACATCATTTTTATGGACTTGAATATGCCCAAAATGGACGGTAAATCCTGTTTGAAAATTCTAAAAAGTAATTCAGCCTATAAGCATATACCCGTGGTAATTTTAACCACCTCTTCCAATCTTACAGACAAAGAGGAAGTCATAACTTCTGGAGCTTCATATTTTCTAACAAAACCTACCTCAATGAATGAGTTACATGAAAAGGTGTTGTGGGCCATACATGGCTTAGAAGAGAGGGCGGCATCGATGACGGGAAATAATTAAGGCACTGTAATTAGCTATTCTTAACATGCTTTTTATTTAAGTAATTTTGATCTGTCAAATTTAAGACCATCGGCGTAATACTCGTCTTTCCATGCTTTACCGCCCACCTGTCTGAATCTCTTTCTTCCGGTTCTATTGGCACAACAGTAAACCAAAAGTGCTCCTTTCCCATAGGATTCTCGTTGGCCAAAATTCTTCCGTCATATTGTCTCACTGATTGAGAGGTCCAATCTATATCCCCAGTGGGGTGCTGCGGAAAATTAATATTTAATAACTTATGTTCTTCGGTAATCACCTCATTCAATGCCTTTTTAACGAATGGTTCTAAAAGAGTAAAATCAGGTTCATCGTTCCCTACTGAAACACTTAACGCTATGCCCCTTACTCCAAAAAGTACTGCTTGCCGGGCTGCAGATAAAGTTCCTGAATGCCATGCTGAATTTCCTAAGTTGGCGCCAATGTTTATTCCTGAAAGTACTAAATCTATACTTTCGAATAAATGCAAGCCTAAAGCTACACAGTCAGCTGGTGTGCCCGCGACTCGGTAAGCCTCAATACCTTCAAAATGGATTGGAGATTTTTTATAAGTAATGGGTCGGCCAGAAGTAATGGCCTGTCCCATGGATGATTGTTCCACATCCGGAGCCATCACCAACACCTCGCCAAATTCAGCAGCTACCTGAGCAAGACTGAAGATTCCTGGACTGTAGATTCCATCATCATTTGTTACTAATATTTTCATTATATCGAATTTTTGCAATTGTAAAATACATAATATTAAAACCTTATGCTTCCATAAAATTGACTTGAAAGGAGAAATTTTTGTTTTAAATGAGGTAGTATTAAAAGCATAATAAACTGAAATTTATAGGGTAAAACATATAATGACAGCTCAAAATGAAGTATGCTCAAATTGTGCACAATCCTACTGCGGGCTGTGGATTGCACAACAAAAAATTCATTATAAATCTAATGACGTCCTATGATTATTCGGTAACCTATACCTCTACAAAGGATGAGGATGCATGGAGAAAATTTTCTCCTAAACCTGGTATTAAACTTTTCATAGCAGGCGGTGATGGTACAGTAACGAAAGTAATGAACAGAATTCTTGAAATTGAAAAAGATAAGAGACCCGAAATTGAAATACTGCCACTTGGTACCGCTAACAATATATATCATTCGCTGAGGCTAAATAGGTTGCAAGAGAGAAATAAGAATGATACCAATTTTGACTTTGGGATTATAAATGGACATGCTACAAAATTAAATTTTTTTGAAGGTATGGGTTTGGGGATCTTCCCGCATCTAATCCAAGAAATGCAGAATGCCCCAGAAAAATTTCATACAACTAAGGACAAAATTAACTATGCCCTTCAATCTATAATCGATTTAGTCGGGAGGTTTGAGGGTGTTCAATTAAATATAGTGACAGATTCAGGTACATTCCAAGGAAACTTTATGTTAGTCGAAGTGATGAATATTCATTTTTTGGGCCCCCAAATCCCAATTCCCTCCGAGGGAAATACAAGGGATGGATTTTTAGATTTATTGATGATCACCATTGATCAACGGAGTTTTTTTGTTGATTATTTAAAAAAATTATTAAATGGAAGTACCAGTAATTCTGATTTAAGTCTTTTCTCGACTTTTTGTAAAGTTTCTAAAGTAAATATTTCCTTCGAGAATGAACTAATACATATAGATGATGAAATCTTCTATTCAGAGTCAAGACAAAATTTGGAGTTAAAGCTTGAGAATAAAGGGCTCAAAGTCTTCCCCACGGACTTAGAGGAATTTAGATGTTGATACGTGTTAAACATATCACGGAGAGAACTTATTTAGTGAACTTTTCGTAGACTGAATTGATCAATTATTTAGTAATATCGGGCCTTAACCCAGTTTACATGAACTTTAAAGTTGTAGTTGATTGATCGCTAGGCAGCGGTTTCTTCGTTTTTCAAACGTTCCTCTTGATATAGAAAATTAACTTAAGATATGGTTCTAAAACATTTTTCTAGGAAACATGTAAAACCTTAAAAGATAATTTTCTGATTATTTGAATTAATCGGATATTGAGGTGCAATGTAAATTTGATTTTATAATACTGTCGTTTCGATGGATTTAGATTTAAAGGATAAGATTCGAGTTGTGGTCGTTAGTAATTCGATTTTAGAACAGTTGATTCATAATGCTTACATGAAGCTCAGTTCCTCGAAAATCAAGTCATTTTTTCTAAAATCGTTGAATGAATTAAAATTGCACAACAGAGAACTTAAAGCAATTATCGAGAGCTTTTTGGGAAGAGATTTTTACTTAAATATACCAAGTACTGATAGGGTCCATAAAACTTATCACGCCAAACAATCTGAAAAAATAATCTCCGATTGCCTCAATTATTACTTGGAAAATTTGGATAATTATATCGCTTTAATCGAAAGCCCTAACCTCCCGATTGCTCTATCAATTTTAATAAAAAATCGAATTTTGACCTTACGTAAGAATATAAATATTCTTGAAGTGTTGCATGAATACAGTGAATTATGTTAAACAATAGCGAAAACCATGAGTGAAATACCAAACGGGGATGACCCAATACTAGCAAATTCTGTTACCCTGCCAGAAAAGGTTTTGTTATATTCTAATACAATAAATTATCTCGGCGCAAAAGTAGGTCGTATTTGGACTCTTAAAGAAAAATAGATTTTAGAATAAAATAATCTTAGTAAGCTGTTAATTATCACTATGTTGAAAGGGCGGTACGGTTAGGAGTACCGCTCTTTAAATCAAAATGTCATGTATATTTCAACATCAACCAAGAAGGCTATATGGGGAGGAGTCTTTGCAATATTATTCTTATTGAGTGGAACTTTTTTATTAGGTAAGCTGAGCGGGTATGAGGCAAAAGTTTTAATCAAGAATTCTCTCTCAGGACTTAATGTATTATGCAATACAATCGTCCTGGCCTCGGCTAGTATACTGGCCTTACTTTTAACTTTATTGGGACTTAGCTCTACCAGTAATTCAAAGCTAAAAAAGGATCATTATTTGCATGTGATGCAAATTGCTCAGCTTGATACGGTAATATTTATTGTTTCATTACTTTCTTTTTTGATTTTTAATTTGCCTATAACCGAGTCAGATAGCATACCGCCGGAGTGGTTTACCATCATTTACTACATTACATTAGGTGTAAGTGCCATATTGAGTGGTGCACTCATCGTGGTAGTTCTCATGCTTAAAAATACGGTTGTAAATATTATTAAAATCGTTGGACTCGGAATGCAAGACCACCCTTTGGCAATGAACGACGACGAAAAAAATAGTTGAAGTTTCACAATGATTTTTTCAATATCGCATTAGCTGAATTCCCATTAACATGTCCCTATTTCATTTACTTACAGAGTCTATTCATGCTGTCCAAAGTGTTATTCTCTGTCTATTAATACTAGTAAATGAAATTTGGGAGCACTTGAATGAATTTAAATTATATAGGTCCGAACTAGAGTCATTTTAATTACTTTATATCTCTATATTTAATAATTAAAAGGAGCATAATTGCATTAAATAAAGTACTTATTCCATTCGTAATTATTATCGGTAGGTCATTCTTTAAAAAACCATACCAAGTCCATAGGCTAACACCAATTATCAATATTATAAACATGAAGGGCGAAACATCTTTTACTCCTCTATTTTTTATGGCCCGCACAATTTGAGGAATCGCAGCAATGGTTGTGAAGATTCCTGCCATAATACCGATGGTTTCCGTCATCCTAAAAAGTTTTAGTAGTGCTCATCAGTTTAAGACATTAAGGTCATTGAAATAATTATTAATATTATAAGGGCTATAATGCTCATAATTATCAGATTTTGTTTTTTTGGACTATTGAATAAGGCCATGATTACAATTTTCTTCTAAAAGTAAAAGGCTTGCAATTGGCTAGGTAATCGTATCCGTACAAATATTGACTTTGCTAATCATGTTTATTAATTACGCTAAATTACCAATGCCCTATCTAGCATTTGCAAAATATTCCCTATGAATCATAAGAAGAATTTTTAGTAATTTGATATTTTCTAAATCAATTTAATTCTCAATAGAAATAATTCTCTTTTATCAACATCTTTATTTTTGTTTTGTAAAATTCATAATATCTTATGGAATTGACTGTTACTCTGTTAGCGGCAATTACTGGTACCGCTATTATGACTCTTTATAGCCAACTCCTTGAATTCTTAGTGGAGTTGAAGCTAAATGAAGCTCATCTTCTTAATCGGCTCTTTTCAAATAACCACGATGGGAATACATCGCTAAATGATAATAACTATAGGGGATGGTTAATTCATTTTCTAATAGGTTTTTTCATGTCACTCGGACTTCATTTTTTATATCTATGCCATACATTGCCAAAGACGTTATTAATGGGAGGTATCTTTGGATTATTGGCAGGTTTAATCGGTGTGGTAGGGTGGTGTGCCATGATAAGCTCTTATGGCAAACCTAAGGGCACTAAGCTTTCAACGTTTTATATGCAGCTGATCGGTGCCCATGTGGTATTTGGGTTGGTAAACTATTCCATCTTTTCAATGTTTTCTTAGTCATTTTGACCGGATTAAAATTGTCTCTTTTTGAATTCATTACAGAGTTATTTTAGAATTATATTTCAATCGAATACTAAGAGTTAATAGTGAACACTACTTTTTAATATATAAAAAAATTAAATTCTTCATTTAATCTAATTTCCATGAGATCAATTTGGAATGGCTCTATAAATTTTGGTCTAGTTACCATACCAATTAAGCTTTATTCGGGGTCGGAAGAGCGTGCCTTGGAGCTCGATATGTTAGATAGCCATGATGGCTCTCGTATTCGTTACAAACGCATTAATGAGAAAACTGGTAAAGAAGTCGAATGGAAAGATATTGTCAAAGGATATAAGAAGAATGATAAGTACATTATTTTAGAAAAGGAAGATTTTGAGAATGCCAATATGAAAAAAAGTAAAACTATTGATATTGAGCAATTTGTATTGGAAAATGAAGTGGCAGATGTCCTATTTAAAAAACCATATTTTATTCAGCCTCAAAAAGGAGGTGAGAAGGCATATGCCTTGTTAAGGAAAGCATTGAAGGATAAGAAAAAGCTAGGTGTGGCAACATTCGTTATGAGGCAGAAGGAACATCTCTCTCTAATTGGTAATTACAAAGATGCATTGGTTCTTCATGTAATCCGATTTGAAGATGAGATTAGAAATACTGATGAACTCGATTTACCACAATTAAAAGTAAGTAAGAAAGAGCTAGATATGGCACATTCATTAATAGAACAGTATACTGAGAAATTCGATTTTAAGAAGTTTAAGGATGTGTATAATGAGCAACTTTTAAAGATAATTGAATCGAAAGCTAAAGGTTCTCAAATAAAACGGGAAACTTTTGAGTCGAAGCCTACTGAAGCCAAAGACTTAATGGCACAACTTAAAGCTAGTTTGGAAAAAAGAAAGAAAAAGGCATCCTAGACTGTGAGCTTAGACGAATATAATAGTAAACGAGAATTTTCAACAACTTCGGAACCCATTGGTAAAATTTCCCCAATTGGCGGTAATAATCGATTTGTTATACAAAGACATTCTTCTAGAAAATTACACTATGATTTAAGGTTAGAAATAGACGGTGTTCTGAAGAGTTGGGCCATTCCGAAAGGTCCTTCTTTGAATCCTGCTGATAAACGATTAGCGGTGCGGACGGAAGACCATCCGGTCTCGTATCTGAATTTTGAGGGTACTATTCCCAAAGGGAATTACGGTGCTGGAGAAATGGAGATTTGGGATTTTGGAATCTACACGGTAGATGGAATGAACAACGTCTCTGAAATTTCAATTTCCCTTAAACAAGGAAATTTAAAATTGTTCTTTAATGGGCAAAATATTAAGGGAAATTATTCATTGGTTCGAACTGGATGGAAATCTGGAAAAGAACAATGGCTTATGATTAAAAAAAAGGATGAATTTGCCGTTAATGGTTTATATGATGCCGAGTCCTTTACAGATGGTACGGAAAACTTTACTTATCCCAAGAATCTAAGGCCAGGATTAATTCTTTCTCCCATGCTAGCAACTGTTAGAGATAAGGTTTTTAATGACCCCAACTGGATTTATGAATTAAAATGGGATGGTTATAGATTAATAGCCCATATTTCCGATAAGGGTGTTTTGTTGCAGTCGAGAAATGGCGTTAGTTATAATAGCAAATTTCCGATTCTGGTTGATGAGCTTAAATCTCTGGATAACGATGTAATTTTGGATGGGGAGGTTGTTATACTAAATGAACAAGGGATTTCTCAATTCGGAGAATTGCATAACTACCCTGATTCCGGCGGTATCTTGAGATATTATGTATTTGATATGATCTATTTAAATGGTCATAGTATGCTCAATCTGCCTTTATTGGATCGAAAAAGTTTAATTCCAAATGTATTAGAAGACTTATCCATTACCAGATTTTGCGACCATATTGAAGGTATGGGTACGACATTGTTGGAGATGGCTAAAAAATCAGGAATGGAGGGTATAATCGCAAAGGAAATTTACTCCCACTATGCGATAGGCACAAGATCGGAGAACTGGTTGAAAATTAAGTTAAGTAACAGTATTGACGCTATCATATGTGGGTATGTTGTTGCTGATCAAGGAGAGACATTTAGTTCAATAATACTTGGGAAAAAAGAGGCTAATGGAAATCTTATTTACATAGGTAATTGCGGTGTGGGCTTTGGAAGTGATCTGAAATATGATTTGAAAAGAATTATGTCTTCGTTTGAAACATTAAATTCGCCATTTAAAAGCTCCATAAAATTAAAGGGAAAAAAAGTGATTTGGCTTCGTCCCAAGTTGGTTTGCGAAGTCAATTTCAGAGAAAAGACAAAAAACAACCTTTTGAGACAACCCGTCTTTAAAAGAGTGGTGAATTGGGAAGAGCCCGTTATAGATTCAATTGATCACGATAACTCTTTAATAAATCGGGATGAACCAATTCCAAGAGGAGGCAGTATAAAAGAGTACGTCGATGTTGATGGATTCAAAGTACCTATTTCAAATTTGGACAAAATACTTTGGAAGGAATCCAAAAAAAGTAAATACCATCTAATAGATTACTATTTAAGTATCTCCGATTATATAATTCCATACCTAAAGGATAGGCCTCAAAGTTTACATAGATTTCCCGAAGGAATTGAAAATGAAGGCTTTTATCAGAAGGACGTTGATTTCTTACCCGAATGGGCTGGAAGCTTGAATATCTATTCGAAATCAAGTGATAGGGAAATTAATTATCTGCTTTGTCAAAATGCAGCGACATTACTTTACATGGCTAACTTAGGGTGCATCGAGATAAATCCTTGGAATTCCAGAAAATATAGTCTAGAAAAACCCGATTATGCCATTATTGATTTAGACCCTCCAGTAACCAAATCATTCAGCGACATTATTATAGTTACTAAAGTTTTGGCTGAGTTATTGAATGAATTACAACTAAAATCATATTATAAACTATCTGGTTCTAAAGGAATTCATGTGTATATTCCAATGGGGGCGGAATATAGCTATGAGGAGGTACGTGATTTTATTAAACTGATTTGTATAGTTGTTGAAAAGAGATTACCTGAATTAACTACTTTGCAACGTACCATCAAAAAGAGAAATGGGAAAATTTATTTGGATTATCTTCAGAACAGGCGGGGTCAAACAGTTGCTTCTACCTACTCTATTAGACCACTACCGAAGGCGCCAATTTCGACCCCTTTTCTGTTGGAAGAATTGGGACATATTGACAGTGCGCAATATTTTACCTTAAATGATATACAACAAAGGATTCTTGATGTGGGGGATGTCTTTAGCCCTATGCTATTCGAAAAGTCTAATCTTGAGGATTCTTTGGAGGAATTAGAAAAATTACTGTAGCCAGTAAAGGTAGCTTTTCGAATATTTCAAGATGATAATTAATTTTAATTTAATTGTTGCTTCTTTCCTTAGAGGTAAACAACCCCATTTTTAGGCAGTGTCTTCAAATTGAATTAAACTCTACCTTTTTTGAATCATTTAAAATTTTATGTTTTCTCTAGATTTATTGTCTTTCCACATAAAACAAGTACTATGAAGTTAGATAAATATTTAAATTTTTTGATGATGCTCGTGTGCTCTGGAATATCTATGTATGTCACGATGTATTTCAATACCTATGAACTTAGCCACGTGTTCTTTAGCTGGACACGCATGTACATGACAATAATTGGTGTTTCCGGAATGTCATTAATTATGTATTTCTTTATGAGAGATATGTATCCTTCTCGTCGGAAGAATAGCCTAATTGTAGGTTTGAGCCTATTAATCATGGGGCTAGCAACGTACCTAGTGCGCTATCAAAAACCGATTAATGATGTTAAATGGATGAAAGCGATGATTCCACATCATTCCATAGCCATATTGACAAGTGAAAGGGCTAATATTACTGATCCGGAGGTCAAAAGATTGGCGGACGACATTATTGAAGCTCAACGAAAGGAAATTGCAGAAATGAAATCCATGATTGAGAGACTTGAAAAACGGGAACATTAAAATTCTAGAAGGGCTAAAGGTTTGTTTACTATGGTGGATAAATATTCCGGATAGCCCATCGACTGAAGTAATTTCAATTCGGAATCCTTTAATAAATTTTCAAGTATTTCGTCATTTTGATTATATTCTTTACTGGTCCATTCCAACGCAATTGAATGAAATGTTTTTTCGTCAACACATAAATTGGTAAGTTCTATCTGAAGCCCAATGGGCTTACTATCATCTTCTTTATAGGACATAATCTTATTGTGCTCATCCAAGAACACCAATTTCCTTTGCTTACGGACTTCATACCAATGTTCGGATGGACGGACATGTAAAGGGTTATCAATAGACCATTTTATCCATTTTTCTGCATATCCACCGTTAGAGCCTATTTTAATTCGCGATTTGGGTTCTGATGTCCGTTTTTTAATATCCAATTGCCCATCACGAATCTTAATATTCACTTCATTGCATGAAGTATAGAGATAAGTATCTAATCTCTCAGGTTCTTCAATTATGGAGCCTGCAAAAAGTCGATTAAAAGTGGTCTCTATCTTGTTAAATGGCTCCGTACTGAACCACCGAATTTCCCTAGTTTCCATGTTGTGTAATAATTTGAGAACTTTCAAATTTCGTAAAGGGACGCTACAATTTTTGATGCTATAGAGGAATGTCTTGATTCAATCATTTTTTCCAAATACCAATGATATAGCGTCAACAAATAACATAATTGCGTTAATCAAAGCTCAATACTAACATTAGTTTTAAATAAATCTAAAACTATGTACAATGGAGAATATAACTATAGAAAAAAGTGAACATCAGTCAAGTCAACCGGGTGTTGAGAAGCAAATGCATCCACAACCAGTGTCCATTCGTGAAGACTATAAGGGTTGCGGAAAATTAAAGGATAAGGTGGCCTTGATTACTGGAGGTGATAGCGGTATAGGCAAAAGTGTTGCTCTACATTTCGCGCGAGAGGGGGCGAAAGTAGCAATCGTTTATCTAAATGAAGATACTGATGCGCATGCGACACAACAAGAAATTGAAGAGGAAGGAACAGAATGTCTCTTGATTCAAGGTGATATTAAAAGGAAAGAATTCTGTAATCAAGCAATTCAACAAACGTTGGAGCATTTTGGTTCAATCAATATCTTGGTCAACAATGCTGCCATGCAATTTCCCGAAAAAGATTTGCGCAATATATCAATCGACAATATGAAAACCACATTTGAGACTAACATCTATTCTTATTTTTATATGACTCAAGCGGTTCTCGAACATTTGAAAAGCGGGGATTCAATTATTAATACTACTTCAGTAACAGCTTATCGCGGATCTGAACATCTTATTGATTATGCCAGTACAAAAGGAGCGATAGTTTCATTTACCAGAAGTCTATCAACATCTTTGGCCGATAAAAATGTAAGGGTAAATGCGATAGCCCCAGGGCCAATTTGGACTCCTTTGATACCTGCAACCTTTGAGGGCGACCAACTAGCCAATTTTGGTAAAGATGTGCCATTGGGCAGACCCGGTCAGCCAGCGGAAGTAGGACCAGCATATGTTTATTTGGCATCGCAAGATAGTAGTTACATGACTGGCCAAGTGTTACACATAAATGGCGGAGAGGTTATTGGAGGTTGATTTCTAAGATTTGAAGATATATAAGATTTGAAATCTTTTATATATGAGTTGAATACGTTGTGGACAGTACCAATAGAAAAATACTTTCTCATTTTTATGGTATTAGATTAAGATTTCGAAATGAGAGGATTCATTGGGTTGGGAGGATAGGGAGTGAATCGCTTTATAGATTAAATTCTTTAAGACAATATATGAGTTAGGTTTTTGAATGTAGCCATTTGCCCCATCTTCCCTTAACTGTCGCACTTCTCTTTCTTGAAATACCGATGAATAAACGACTATTTTAATATTCTTAAACTTGGTAAAATTTCGAATATCCAGTAAACAATCGAAACCATCCATGTATGGCATAAATAAGTCCAAAAATATTATGTGTGGTAAAGTTTTATTGGTAAATAAACAATCCATCAACTCTATACCATTTGAAAATTGTAGTATTTCGGTAGACAATGGCAATTCTGACAAGGCGTCAACGAAAAGCTCGCGGTCATCAAAATCGTCATCTGCCAAATACACTAAAATTTTATCCACCTTTGAGATTTAATTTTTAGCAGTTCGCTGCCAAGGGTAAATTAATAAAATCTTTTTATCTTGACTTCTTGAGATTTAATTTAAGACATTTCTTACAATTCTAAAAATCTTTATGAGAGTGCATCTGCATATAATCAATTTACTTTAAAATTAGTTCTTCCAATATTTATTTCATTAAAATAGCATGACTACAGAGCCAATTTCTGAAAGAAATTTATATATAATCATTTTCCTTAACTCTATTTATCCTATGGGGAAAGATTTAAAAACTTTTTTGAGTTCAAAAATTCAAAGTTGCCATTTTAAAAGGAATGAAATAATTTGTAGGGCAGGGGAGAAGTGTAATCGTTTATATTTTCTAAAAGAGGGTATGGTACGAGGCTTTTTCAAAAGTGGAGACTCAGAAATAACCACATGGATCGATAGCGAGAATGAAGTCTTTACCTCGATAACAGGGTTTTTTAGAAATAAAGTAGCGAACGAGTATATACAGAGTATTGAGGATACTTATTGTGATTACTTAGAATACCAAGACTATCAATATTGCGTCAACCATTTTCCTGAAATGAACCATATAGGTAGAATTATGTTGGAGGAGTATTATATGCTTTCAGAACATCGGGTCTACTTGGCTAGAATTCCCAATGCTGCCAACCGTCTTAATTATTTCATAGAGCATAGTAAGAATCAAATTACCGAACGAATTCCCAAAAAATATCTTGCATCATTTCTATCCATGAGACCTGAAACCTTAAGCCGTTTGTTAAGTAAGTATAGTCCCAATTGAATTTTTTTGAGAATCGACGAAATATCTTCTGCCTAAGAGTAATTGGCAAATTTTATTTTTAAATTATTGATAATCCATCAGTTGTAATTTCTCAGTCTACTTCTGGCTTATATTAGCCACTCTCCTTCTCATTTAGGAAATAACTCAAAATTGATATTTGTCAAGTTCCCGTTATTAGCTATGTAATAAGGGGTATATGGATGCGTTTTCCTAAAAATCCGAATCGGTCGAAGTTTTTTATAAAAAAAAATCATTTGTGCTTCTTTATTTAAATTAAAGATAAACAACTAATTGCACTTTTAAGTTTTGTAGAGAATCAATTCCAATTGATTATTGTCAATTTCGCGAGCGATTTTTTATAATAAGCAAGAAATACCTTCCGTTTGTAGGAAGTTCAAGTTTTAAAATGAAAGAATTCAAATTTGAATTGTAAGAAACCGAAAAAAGAGTTTCAAAAAATATTTAACCTTCCCTACCTATGACATAGAACTGCAATATTTCCCAAATCCGCGATTAATCTAAAATTTTATTCACTGCTGATCGGTCTTGTGCTGCTCACAGAAAAAAGCTGTTCATAAACGGCCAGGGATTTTTTTGTCCTTTTCCAAATCTGAACACAACTATAAAAATAACATATATATCCAAACCCTCTCTTAAATGAAAACAAAAAGCAACCAAAAAAAATTAATGAGTTCACTGCTCTTTTTCTGTATGGTCTTTAGCATATCATGGGCACAGACCGATGAGGTCGTGGTCATTGATTCTGAGTATACACAGAAATCAATCGTTCTAGAGCAATTGCCTCAAAGCACAACTGTAATTGAAGTGGGGCATTCAGAAAATCCGTGGAAAACGGTGCGCCATTTCCTTGAAGACAACACAACAGTAAAAACCATTCATTTGTTTGCAGACACAAGCAATAATGCACTGCAATTGGGTGGAATCGCATATGATTCAGAAAGGATCGACCAAGAATTTGAACTTTCTATGTTAGAAGGTGTCTATCAAGGTACAAACATTCAACTTTTGGTTTATGACTGCAATCTGGGATCTAATGCGGACGGATTGGCATTAATAAAGCAGATCAGTGCTATGTCCTATTTCAACATTGCAACTGCTACAAACTGTACATCGGTATTTGATTCCAATTTCAGTTTTGATTATAAGACAATGAACCAACCCATTAGCAGTTCAATATTTAAATAGCACAACCTACTATGAAGCAAATACTACAAACCACAATTACATTCACCATATTTTTGCTAATTTTTGGTAACCTCAAGGCCCAAACTGTAGATATGACAGTCCAACAAGGTCCAAATGTAGACGTAATGGTGACTGTGGGGTCTGCCAATTTAGATTTATCGACATTTGAGACCGATCTTGAGCAAGCCATGTACGCCAAGGGAATCCCTTTGGGTAAACTACGTGTTGAAGCTTTTCAAAGAAGCTCTATTTCCTCTGATCAAGCGGATGCCAGTGATATTTTCAACAGCTGGAATGTTATGGATTTTAACGGGGCAGAACCACCAAACTCACACAACTACCTAGGTAGTGCAGGTGGTGGAACTTACTCGGGTTCCTATTTCTCCTTTGATTCCAATACCAACCAAATACTGGCCGATCCTGTCGCAAGGAACTCCGGCAACTACGGTGTTGCCATGTATGATCCTACAGGAGATGTTTCCGATGGTACCATTTCAGCGACCTTTGGTCTTTCCGGTGCACCTTACACCCACGCCGAGGTTGGATTCATCTTTAAAAAAGTGGATAACAATAATTTCTACGCCTATATCATCGACAACCATACAGCCTGTGGTAACTTAATGAACTATGCTCCGGGTGATGGTTACCCTGCGGAAGCCATTCTCAAAAGGGAAAACGGTGTAACTACCATTTTGGCAGTGAACACTAATAGTGGAAGAACAGGTACGGCAACCTATGGCTGGGATGCCGCTAGGGCCGATATGTTCTCGGCTTTCTATAATGGACAGGAAATCGATTTTAAAATTGAAATGTCCGGTGATGATATCACCATCTCCAGAAGAGGTGGCGGAGGCGATGCTGGCACGGATTGGATCGAAGCCTTCGATATTACCGATAATACCTTTTCCTCAGGTAGCTATGGTTTCTATGTCCATGAACAGCAAAATGCCTATTTCAAGGATATCAATATTGAAAAATTGGAACTACGTGCCTTTAAAGATGTATTGCGCGAACCGCAGTGGAGAAACAGTGCCCTACGTTTTAACGTAAACTTGGACGACCTTGAAGTGGCAGATTTTGACAACGACAAAGATCTTTCGGAAATATTGATGCGAACCATCAACGAGGATATCCACTACATCGGCTGGGGAACCAATGCCAACCAAGCCCAATTTGACAGGTTCATTCAACAGAACAATGATCAAGGTATCTTTGTAAACCGAGATGCTGGAAGCTGGTCCACCTGGATAGATGATATGTCCCATTACATTTATGAACAATATCAATTCGGAACAGTAACCGCCGGGGAATATTTTATTGCTGGAACCTCGGTTGAGATCGATGTAGATCCTTCACAGTTAAAATCCAACACAGCAAATGCCAGTTATCCTTCGGGGCGATGGAAAATCACCCATGATGAGACCCATTTTGACAACAACACGGGCAAGGTATCTTGGGATGGACTCTATTTGGAGGATGTACCGGAGTACTACGAGAAAACAGGTCGATATACCTTCACTTTTGAAGATATGCCAACAGCTCCGACCACGCTATATTTCCATAGAAAACCAGTGGCCAGTTTTACATATAGTGCCGATACTGGTTTTATCAACAACACCTCTTACGATCTAGATGGCGGAGCGAATGATGGTATTGCCCAATCAGAGTGGAAGTGGAAATCCGTGGATGCGGCATCTACCAACGACTGGGTAAATGGCCAGTTCGATAAAAATAGCGTAGCTGACGGAGAATACCTTGTAATGCTCAGAGTTCAAGATCATCAAGGAACTTGGAGTAGTCCTTCAAGTATCTATGTGGAAAAAACTGCAGGTTCTGGAGGTGAAACCGATTTGCCCATTGCACAGTTCAACATATTACCTGATCAATTGAATACCTACTCTGGCGACATGACGATTGCGATTGAGGATAATTCAGTAGACCCTTACGGAAGGACTTTATCCACACAAGAATGGATTGTGACCCAACGTACTTACGATTCCGATGGAAATGCAACCAACACGGAGATTTATAATGCAGGTACACCTATGACCGATTTTTCATCCTACAATAATGTAACCGCAGACTATATAATAAGCTTAAGGACACAGACAGATACAGGTGTTTGGTCAGAACCATTTTATCGTACACTCACCATTATTGATGATGATATCGCACCAACAATCACTGCTACTCCCTCCAGCGGGAGTTTGGAAACGGATGATGACATTCAGTTGGTTTTCTCCGATGAGAATGGAGGAAGTGGTTTTGATGTGCAACGCTTTGTTAGAGTGCAAAGTGCAACTCCACCTGCAACAAATAATTCAGCTTGGAGTTCATGGAGCAACAGCCAGTCCAAGACCACATCTTTCAACACTGGAGGTACAGGTTGGTATATCCATGCCGAGGTCAGGGACAATGCCGGCAATACGGGCACAGCAACCTTTGGTCCTTACGACATAACCTTGGTTGTAAGTGCAGAAGACGATTTGGTGATTTTGGATGAGGATACCGTTTCCGACCCCATCGATGTACTTTATAATGATGTTTACGATACCAACAATACCCCTACCGTTACCATTACGGCACAGGGAACAAAAGGTAATGCAACCGTAAATGGCAGCAACCAAGTTGTCTATACGCCAAATGAGAACGAAAATGGTACCGATAGCGTAACCTATGAGCTGGATGTTAACGGCACCAAGGTTACCGCTTCCATAACAATATCCATTATCCCAATTGATGATGACCCTATCGCAGTGGCCGACAGCTTCACAATGGATGAAAATGGAACTTTGAACGGAGACCTTTCCACAAACGATATTGAAGTGGATGGCGATGATTTGGTGTATTATTTAATCGATGGACCTGAAAATGCAAGCTCATTTACGCTTAATTCCGATGGTACCTTCACCTATGTCCACGACGGAGATGAATCCGCAATGGATAGCTTTACCTATAATTTTGAAGATGCCGTTTCCTTTTCGGAAACCGTTACGGTCACATTGAACATTACCAATGTAAACGATGCGCCGGATGGTGGGGATATTACACTGGAAACCATTCAGGATGCTTCCTATACCTTTAAAACGGGTGATTTCACCTACACGGATGTAGACCCAGGAGATACATTTAATGGTATCCAAGTGATGACCCTACCCTCAAACGGTACTTTGGAATACAATGGTATTGCCGTTCAGGCAAATGATATGATAGATGATGTAATCCTATTGGTTTTTACACCTTCAGCCGGTGAATACGGAGATAACTATACCTCATTCACTTTCAAAGTTAAAGATGGTGATGATGCCGTAAGTAGCTCAACGCATTCTGCAGCTATTAATACGGCGCAGGATACCGATGGTGATGGAATCCCGAATGATGATGATTCAGACGATGACGGTGACGGAACTCCGGATGATGAGGACGGCTTCCCATTAAATCCAAACGAGGACACCGATACAGATGGTGACGGAACCGGGGACAATGCCGATACCGACGATGACGGTGACGGTACTCCGGACTCCGAAGATGACTTCCCATTAGATCCAAACGAGGATACCGATACCGATGGTGACGGAACCGGGGACAATGCTGATAATGATGATGACGGTGACGGAACCCCCGATGCAGAGGACGACTTCCCATTAGATCCAAACGAAGATACTGATACCGATGGTGACGGAACCGGAGACAATGCCGACGAAGATGATGATAACGACGGTACTCCTGATTCCGAAGATGACTTCCCAAAAGATGATTCCGAAGATACTGATACGGACGGTGATGGTACGGGTGACAATGCCGATATGGATGATGACGGTGACGGAACCCCGGACAGTGAGGACGACTTCCCAAAAGATGATTCTGAGGATACGGATACCGATGGTGACGGTACAGGTGACAATGCCGATACGGATGATGACGGTGACGGAACCCCGGACAGTGAGGACGACTTCCCTTTAGATCCAAATGAGGATACCGATTCCGATGGTGACGGAACTGGGGACAATGCAGACACAGACGATGACGGTGACGGAACCCCGGACAGTGAGGACGACTTCCCGTTAGATCCCGACGAAGATACCGATACCGATGGTGATGGAGTTGGCGACAATACCGATACGGATGATGACAACGATGGGTATCCCGATGATGTAGACGACCTGCCCCATAACCCAAATGAGTATTCCGATATTGATGGCGATGGCATTGGTGACAATGAGGATACCGACGATGACAACGACGGTGAAGAGGATGTCGATACCGATGGTGATGGTCTTGGGGACAATGTGGACGAGGATGACGATAATGATGGAGTGGTGGACGGCTCGGACGATTTTCCACTGGACGAAACAGAGCAAAAAGATACCGACGGCGATGGTACCGGTGACAATGCCGATACCGATGACGATGGGGATGGGTATACTGACGAACAGGAAAACGAGTCGGGAACTGATAGTACCGACCCGATAGACACCCCGGCCGATAATGACAATGACGGTATTCCCGACAATAGGGACGACGACGATGACAATGACGGGGTTCCGGACAGTGAGGATTATTTTCCACAGGATAGTGAACCGGTACTGGTTCCGGCGGAGGCCTTCACGCCCAACAACGATGGTCTTAACGATTCATGGATGGTGCCCGGCATCGAAAACTATCCGAACAATGTCGTAAGGATCTACAACCGTTACGGTCACGAGGTATTTGCCCAAAAGAGCTATCGAAACGATTGGCAGGGTTTCTTTAAGAATAAGAACGAGAAACTGCCCTCCGGATCTTATCTCTACATAATCGACCTCGGCAATGGCGAAGCTCCGTTGAGAGGTTGGATATTCATCAACTATTAACCTAATCAAGCCAAAAAAAATGAAAACAATAGTAATAACAATCTTTAGCGTGCTTCTGGCGGCCCTAGGCCTTTATGCCCAACAAGACCCGCAGTACTCGTTCTATCGCTATAATATGAACGTAGTGAACCCTGCCTATGCCGGTAGTAACGACGGCCTGGAATTTGCCTTGGGCCTTCGAAGCCAATGGGCAGGGGTAGAAGGCGCTCCGGAAAGCCAAAGTGCTATTTTCGGTACATCCTTGGGAAAAAATGTAGGCCTGGGAGTGTCGGTACTTAATGATAAGACCTTTATCGAAACACAGACATGGCTGGCCATAGATGTTTCTTACCAGGTGAAGGTATCGGAGAACAACCAACTCTTCTTTGGTCTCAAAGGGAGCGCCAACACCTATGATGCCAATACCCAGGGCCTCCAAACGTATGGGGTGGGCCAAGACGGTAGTTTGATGAACTTTGATAATAGGTTTACGCCAAACGTTGGTGTTGGGCTGTACTGGAAAAATGATAAATACTTTGTTTCGGCTTCCATTCCGAAACTGTTGACCCCCGAGCGTTTGGAGGAAAGCAACGGAGAGGCAAGGGTAGGCACCGATAAGGTTCATATGTACCTGGCCGGAGGTTATGAGTTCGAGCTCTCGGAATCCACCAACCTGTACCTAACCAATATGCTTCGTTTTGTTACCGCTTCCCCGGTTTCCTATGAGCTCACCGGTATGGTGGGTTTTGCAGAGCGTTTCACTATCGGCGCGGGTTACAGGTTTAGCGAAAGTATCAGCGGTCTATTCTTGCTCAATATCAGTGGAGGATTAGACGTAGGGTATGCTTATGAGAACGCCTTGGAAAAACCTGTTGGCGGTGTTGAAAAGGGTACCCATGAGCTGTTCATGAGATTGAGAATATAGAAGTCTTCGTTTTATTCAGATATAGCTGGCCAGTTCATAAGAAGGAACTGGCCAGTTTGTTTTACGAAGTAATAATTCAACTAACGAAAACGTTTTCGCCACAATTCCATAAACTCTCGCAACAATTGTTTGCAATTTTGCATATTAGTAAACAATTTTGGAGCATTATATTGAGAGATAGATAATAATTCGAATTGAGCTTTTTGAATAAAAACCCCCACAGATAACCGGTCCAATTATATAGCGGGCCGGTTGTCAATTTTTTACAAAAGTCAGCAATAATGAAGGATTTAGAAACTCTATACAAGGAATTGAGTAGTTTTCAATCCGATATTTATCGTAAGGAAAACATCAATCAAACCATTATATTATTAGAATCTTGGACTGTCCACATCCCATTCAACCAAAAATCGACTAAAGAATTTTGGATGGACATGGTTAAAAATTTTCAGGATTGCCAAAAAATGAAAGACCCTCAGGAATATGGTGAACAATATGCCTTTTACCTATTGAAAACTTTACTTTTTATAAAAAGATTAATGTAGCATGACTTATAAACCACTGTTATTTGAATATATGTAAATACCTACACTACTTTAATTCATCGAATAAACTATCTGTTTAACAGATAATAATTGGTACCATATTCATAGGTTGCATATTTGCTTCAAATTAAAACCCCCGAATATGAATACAATTACTCTTATTAAGAACATTTATCTGGACAGCATTAGAAACATAGGAAATTTCGTGATTCGAAACTATTTTAAAGCGTTCACATGGTTTACCATAATTTTATTCTCAGTAGTACTCTATGCTTTTTTCTATCGAATCTTTACAGGATTTCCTTTTTAATGAGAAACCTTGGAGAAAAAAGAAAATAACATTATATATACATTCACTATCATAGCCTTGACAATCGCTATCTTTCTTTTGATGGTGGAAATAATCGATTAGATCATATTTTCTAGGTTAACTGAACTACCTAGAATCCATTTGAGTTTGCTGTACTAATTTGAAGCAACAAAATGTCTTTCTCAGTCTAACTACCCCTTGGATTGAGTACAGGTGAAAGAAAGGACCAGTCGATAGGTAAAATATTGATGGAATAACTTTCATTGGGAAACTTGATAAACGGTTTAATCTAAAAAGAAATCGATGAAAATTTGCGACCGCTGATGAAAATTAGTTGGATGCTGAATTACATCGAGACCACTATTCATCAATAAAGAACAATATTTGAGTATTTTTAAGATAGGATGTGCTTGAGAGTAGCACATCCTTATCTAAAATTGCACTGAATCATCGTTTAAAGTTCCACTTAACAAGCACTTTAACCCTAAGTTCTTTACCATGACATAAAGAGCTTTGCTTCCAACCAGCGCAGTAGGTAGTTTACTAAAAACGCTACCAATATTGAGCGAATAGGCACAAATAACGATTACGCCACGAAAAAATATCATGACCAAATCTCGAATTCAGTAAACTTTCTTACAATTTTAGTCAAGTTAATTATTTTTTTTTATTAAATACATATCAGCGATATACACTTGAGAATAGCATAGAGTGATGTAAAAACAATTCGTGACACACGTCTATTAAATTTCTAGTGATAAGTTATATTTTTTGAATAAAGATTGATTTGGTAAATATTGTTAGGATTGTAAATTAATGGGATACTTCGCAAATTCTAAGTAAATCTGTTGGGGAGATAGTGGCATGCCATAATGTAATATTTGAATTCAGGATTTCATTTACTGATTTTAATTTTAGTATTTTAGGTCGTTACCAACTATGATTTCCAACATATAAAATTGCGAATGTAATTTAGGTTGGTGAATGAAGCGTTCGAAACGTTTAATTATTTATGTCTCCATTTAATAAATTGTTGTCAATCCATTTGAGATCTTACGTTATTTTAATACATACCCTTTTTTTCTCGCTATTTTTGAAAGGTCAAAGCTATAGTGAACTCGCAACTCTGGAACTTGATTCCCACATTTTGGAAATAGCTGATAGTTTTTTAGAAGAATATCCCATTACCATTACTTCTTACGTATGTTCACGATCTTCTGGAGGCAAAAATGACTTTTACTCAGAAGGAGATTATTGGTGGCCAGATCCAGAAAATCCTGAAGGCCCTTACATTAGAAAAGACGGTTTTACCAATCCCGAAAACTTTACGGCTCATCGAGAAGTCCTCATGAAAATGGGAGAAATGGTGGGAACCTTAACTTCTGCATATCTAATTACCAAAGACAGAACCTATTCCGATGCCGCGCTGGAACACTGCAAGGCTTGGTTCTTGAACGAATCTACGCGTATGAATCCCCACTTTTTGTACGCGCAAGCAATTAAGGGAAGGCATACGGGAAGAGGTATAGGTATTATTGACGGTATTCATATTATGGATGCAGTACAATCCCTTTGGGTCCTTGAAAACGAAGGTTTAATCAGTGAAAATCTTATGACTGGATTCCGTGCTTGGTTTTCTGAGCTCCTTGAATGGTTGATGATCCATGAATACAGTAAAGATGAAATGGTTCATCCAAATAACCATGGTACCTGCTGGAATATGCAGGTAGCGACCTATGCCAAATTTTGTAACAATTCAAAGGTCATGGAATTTTGTAAAGCTAATTTTATAAACACCCTCATGCCAGGACAAATGGCCAAGGATGGCAGTTTCCCTTTGGAATTGGAAAGAACGAAGCCTTATGGTTATTCTTTATTTAATCTTGATGCAATGACTATTAACGCTTGGGTTTTATCTGATAGTTTTCAATGTTTCTGGCACTATGATATAAATGGTCGCTCCTTATTAAAGGCGGTGGAATTCATGGCCCCTTTTGTGGCTAAGAAAAATGATTGGCCACATGAGCCTGATGTAATGTATTGGAATGAATGGCCTGTTGCACATCCAACATTTTTGTTTTCGGCAATCATTTACAATCGTTTGGATTTTTATGAATTATGGGCTAATAATCGACATTTTCCCAAAACGTTCGAAGTAAAGCGCAACATGGCCATTAAAAGTCCTTTGATTTGGCTTTATAAGAAAGAAAATTGCGGTAACTAGTTATAAATACATGCTTGGCCATCACGGTTATATAATCCTGACTTTATCTTTCCGGTAAAAACTTTCAAACTCTAAATGTATTTTTAGGATTTATTGAATTTTTATATGTTAGATTTGTAGGAGAAGGCCTAAATTATCTCATTGATGTCCTAATTGATGTCAATTTATAAGTTTTAGTTTTTAAATTATTGGTTTTGAGGGTGTTGTGTTTATGGTTTAAATCCAGTCATCCCGACTTACCTTATTTAAGTAAAATCAAAACACTGTTAATCTTATGATTTTCAGTGTTTTGTGTTTTTAAGCATATCGTTTGAATTCATTTAAAACCATCTAAAATCATATCAAGCGTGTTCCCATCGGGAGCAAACACTTACAGTTCTTGTTGTAACTTTAAATGACTTTTAGAACCATTTTTCTTGTGTTTTGACTTTCACGGTATTCACACTCTAAAAGGTTACAACATGCAGAAAAACAATCGTTTAACAATCAATTTCTTTACAAGGAAGCACAAGGTGCAATCCGAGAACCGGATTGTCTATTGTAGGATTACCATCGATGGTGAGCGCACCGATTTTAGCATAAATCGGGAGATAAAAACCAATTTATGGGACAATAGCCGTAAAAGGGGCAAGGGATTTTCTAATTACATTATCTCCCTTAACAAGTACCTGGACCAAATTTATACTGGTCTTCATGAGGCACATAGGCTATCGATGGCAGAAGAGAAGGTAATCACCCCATTGGCCATAAAAGCAAGGTTCTTTGGAGAAGATGAGGGAGGCAAAACATTGAAACAATTGATTGCCTACCACAATGGAACCATGCACACTTCTTTACGTCCGGGAACCAGAAAGAATTACCACATCACCGAACGATGCGTGGGTTTATTTTTAAAAGAGGAATATGGAGTTGAGGACATAAAGCTCAAAAAATTGAACTACCGTTTTATATCGGACTTTGAGCAGTACCTAAGAAAGTACAGACCATCTACACGAACCAAATGCACAAATAACGGGGCCATGAAACACATGGAACGGCTTAAGAAAATGTCAAGGTTGGCCGTTCGGTTGGATTGGATAACAAAAGACCCTTTTGAAAACTATAAACTGCGTTTTGAGAAAACCGAACGGGAATATTTGACAAAACGGGAATTGAAATTGATAGAAGAGACCACGTTCACAAAAGAGGGAGTTGAGAAATGCAAGGATGTGTTTCTCTTCTCGTGCTATACTGGCCTATCCTATATCGATGTGAAGGCATTGACCCCAGACCACCTACTTAAAGGAATAGATGGCAATGAATGGTTGTTCACCAAAAGGATAAAGACGGACGAAAAACTCAAAATCCCCTTACTTCCACAAGCAAAGGAAATCATCAAAAAATATGAAGATTCCGCAGAAAGAAAGATGATGAAAGTCCTATTGCCTGTTTATAGCAATCAAAAGGTCAATTATTACTTAAAGGAAATCTGCAAGGCCTGTAAGATTTACAAGAAAGTAACATTCCATACCGCAAGGCACACTTTTGCAACAACGGTAACCCTTTCCAATGGGGTGCCGATAGAAACCGTCTCCAAAATGCTTGGCCATACCAAATTGGCCACTACCCAGATTTATGCCAGGGTATTGGAACAAAAGATAGGGGAGGATATGCAAAACCTAATATATCATATGCAAACCAACCGATCAGCCGAAGGATGATAAGACTGTATTTATTCGGTCCCGCTCGCGGGACGTAGGAATAGCAAGAGGGTGATGCGCAGTTTGCGCCATCACGGTTGTTTTCGGGTCTTCAACAGGTTGAAAACCAGTTGATTGAAAGGATTTTGGAATACTGTGCAAAATCTGGGGCTACAGTAGACTTTTCCGGAATCTACAGTAAACCCTTTGGAAAGCCCTATAAACACTGGAAATTTTTGACGAAAAAATTGACGCAATTTCACTAAAAAACAAAATCGCACCTATGGAAAAGCAATCTACAAACGGCAGAACAAGGAAAGGAACAGGTGGTTATTCCAATATCACCGTGAAGAAGGAAACGGCCACTCGTTTTCGGAGCTATTCCAAAAGGTTCAACAAATCGCATAGCGAGGTTTTGGATGGAATGATACAATACTTCAAGGATAATAACCTTGACCCTTTTGGGGAGGGAACAAAGATCATCCTTGACAGTATCAAAGAATTGGAGCGTCAGATGATGAAAAAATTCGATAGGCTCATCGCCATTATCAAGAACATAGAAAAGACCAGTATCCGGCCGACTTATGAAATGGTGCTGATACTTTACGAGGCCTATGTAGAGGATGGGAGGAAACAGAGACGGGAACCCGTCAAAATACAAGAAGAGCGAAGGGATTTTTTGGAACCAAGGAATACCGTTCCAAAAGTGGAGCATGATAGAATGCTGCAAGAATTTAAAGACTATAAAAAACGCTGTAATAAAATGCTCAACAGCGTTGAAAAGGTGGAACCAATGATGGGCAAGCCTTATTTGAAAATAAATATGGGCATCGAGGATTTTGAAAGCCTAAAACATCAATTAAGATAACAGCCATGTACCTTACCATCTCGGCACAGAAAATGGGCAGTACCTATAACTCCAGTGTAGGGAACTATGTGGACTATCTGGAAAAGGAAAACGAGGATAGGTCACCCGAACTTAGGGAGGAATTCTTTGACCAAGAGAACGACAGCGTAAGCCCTCAAACGGTCATCGATGAAATAGATGCCAATACCGCTAAACTAAGACAGAAAGACCCGAAATTCTATTCCATAGTGGTCAGCCCCAATAAAAGGGAACTGAAGGCCATAAGCAGTGATCCTAAACTGCTGAGGGAATACACAAGGAAACTCATGGAGGATTATGCCAAGAGTTTCCATCGCAACCAAAAGGTCAAGGCCGAGAACCTGAAGTACTATGCCAAGATAGAGCATGAACGCACTTATCGGGGCCTTGACAAACGGGTGCAAGAGAATGCTCTATACCGAGGCGAGATAGCAAGGCTAAGGAACGAGATACGGAAAGTGGAACGGGGCGAATCCTTTAGGAATGTCAATGATTTAGGAAAAAGAATCAAAGAGCAAGAAGGATTGGCCCCACATAAACAGAACGGACAGTTGGTGGCCGCAGGGATGAAAAAGGAGGGGCCACAGACCCATATCCATATCATTGTCAGCAGAAGAGACATAACGAACACCTATACCCTTTCGCCAATGGCAAAACATAAGGCATCCGAAGTGGAGCTGAACGGAAAGACGGTCAAGAGGGGTTTTGATCGGGACAGTTTTTACCAAGCGGCCGAAAAGACCTTCGACAGGACAACAGGGTTCAAGAGGAACTATGTGGAATCCTATGTTGGGAGAAAGGCCCATGCCAAGGAACCGGGGAAGTTCTTTGCAAAGGTGATGGGATTGCCCACCAAGGAAAAGGACATGGCCTTCAAACTTCTTAAGACAATGGGGGTCAAGGCTCCCAGTATACCGACCAATAAAGTGCAAATGGCGGCCAAGATCATCAAAGCTCTAGGTAGGGGGATTGATAAGGCAAGGGGTACAGGTGAGGATATGGGTTACTGAAATCCAAAAGTAGGTTGCGCCCTACCGGGTTTTTGCTTCACGCTTATCTACCGGAACACTACAAAAACCCGATAGGATCCATGCGCAAAAGTTGGAGGTAAGCATTTGGGACGTTTGCAGCCCTTCACTGCGTTTCGTTCGATTTTTTGTAAGCAACTTTTATAAGAAGATTTGATTTAAAGTATTATGCTATTTCTTGTCCAATAGGTTTTCCAGGTAAGTCACCTTATCTTTTTCAGCTTGAACGAGACGCTCATAAAGCTCAATTACCTTGTCCAATGGATTGAATGTGCAATGATTATTGAATGTGCCCTCACTGCTGTCATTGAAATTGTTGAAATAATTGATGGCCAACTCTTCAGAAAAGTTATGAATTGCTTCAGGTGTGACCCCCAAGGCTTTGGCGACGGCTTCCAGACGTTCCGTATCAAGGTTCTCGGACTGTTCGATTTTGGAAACACTTTGTTGGCTGACACCCAACATCTCTGCCAAGGTTTCCTGTTTTATGCCTCGTAGCTCACGGATGCGGCCAATCTTTCTTCCAATGTGGTTGTTCTTTTTTACTGTCTCCATATTCCAAAAATAAACATTCCAAATTTAAATATACGGGTAGATTACCAATGGAAGTGGTTGGTTACAACTTTGCATGGTTGGGTACACGGTACCAATGCAGGTGCTTTAGGTAAAACAAAAAATTATGGAGCAACGGACATTCAACTTGGAAGGGCCACGGACAATGCCTTTATCGAAAGGTTATGGAGGAACGTGAAATACGAAAAGATATATCTGAACCCGACAATGGACCGTATGGACCTTTATCTGTTATTGACAGAGTACTTTGATTATTACAACTACGAAAGAAGACACCAGTCCATCTACTATGAAAGACCTATTGATATATTTGAAAGAGCAGCTTGATAATTATATTAGTTTTATAGAAAACCTGTCCTAAAGATCTGGGTATCTACAATTCTCTGATTATAAGAATATGAAAATTAGATTAAAAGATAATCGTTCTCATAAAACTATAAGCGTCAATCTAGAAGTCCTACCACAAAAAGAGGATTTGGTAGAGAATGCTGGTAAAGTCTATAGGGTGCTTTCGGTGAAGCACTCGGAGCAGGGCATTAAATTACTAGTGAATGAGTTATATGATAATCCTCTTTTTCATTATTAGTTATAGCTAATACTTTCCGTAACCCCAAAAAAAGGTCTAATTTCATTTTCCATTACAGCATCAAATTCATTTTGATTGAAGGTGAACGTTTTGGCATTCTTATAAAAGACGATACTTCTTCTATTCCAAAAACACACTATCATTACCTCGTAATTGAATTGCTCGACATGAACGACGATGTCTTTGTATTTAGTCTTTAGTACCTCATACATGTACAGTTCCAAACGTTTTCTATCAGATTCTATCATTCACAAATTTTAGTATTCCCAATAATATAATCAGGAGTAAGATTAACCAATACCTTATTTAAATAAGTTGTTGACCTAAATAAAAAAATTAACAATAACTTGCCAGACCTTATGCAGTCAGTTAATCAAGACCAAATATCTGTAATTCAGTTTAAACCCCGAAGAATGGTTTTATTTCGTTTTCGAATACATCATCGAACTTATCTTTATGGAAGATGAATGATTTGGCATTGTCATAAAAAATTGCACTTTGTCGATTCCAAAGACATGCAATCATAATTTCATCGCCATAATGGTCGGTATGCACCACGATATCATTGAATTTCTTCTCGAGCACCTTGTTCATGTACAGTTCTAAGCGGACCTGTTCCGAATCTTTCATAACAGAGTAGTTAAGCTTTAAGGCTAATATAGCCCATTTTAGAATTTGATTTCCAAAAAGAACAGAGAATTCGGTTTAGGGCCGATTTCAAAGCGCAGCTCTAGCCTACAGAATTATCAAGCATGCGAGACAAATAGCAATAATGGGCAATAAAAATTGCTTATTTCTAAAAAATTTCATATAAATTCACTAAAAAAATAAAACGTAATTCTGGAAATTTTGAGATGAAAAATAACGTCCGGACATGAGTTTACAAATATCCCTTATAGCCAGAAGAAACAAAATTGCTAAACGTTTCAAAGCCAATTTTTTAGAAGAATATAATCCCTCGTATCGACTAAATGGTTTAAAGAATGACAAGCTTCAAATTATTACCGTAGAGAACACAGAGCAAATAGTTCCCGCTATATGGGGCTTGGTACCAGAAGATGAATTTGCTGACCGAACAAGGTTTTTTGAAAAGTATGGTAGTATCGATGAGTACTTAAAAATCAATAAAACTTTGCAGAGTATGGGAGAATATATGATGTATTGCGACTCTTATTCTACCGCCGCGAAATCACGAAGGTGCCTAATCATTGCGGATGGTTTCTATGAAGAGCACCAATCCATGAAATCATCAATACCTGTATATTGCTATATACCCAATAAAAACGGGGCAGGGAAGTTATTTGCAATTGCCGGTATCTATTCACGAATAGGAGAAAATCAATATACCTGTAGTATGGTAACGGTCGGGGCAAATTACTTTTTCAGTATTGTGGTTAATCTAGCAAAAAGAATGCCCTTGGTATTAGATAAGCGCTTGGAAAAAGGTTGGTTGGACGAAAGCTTAAATAAGATTGAAATTTTGGATTATATCAACGAAGGTTTTACCGACCAAGAGTTTCGCGTGTATCCTGTGGCAAAAGGTTCCTTTGATAATGAGACGGCTATTATGCCAACCATTTATGACGGATTTGATGATTTTATCTGAGGAACGAGCTCACGCCCGTAAGGGCAACAATCTGAAAAAAATGGACCTCTGGTTAGAGGTGACGGATGATTTATACAATGAGGCAAAAATTGATGCGGATACATACACGAAATTGATCAATGCAATCGAACTTAAGCTAGTTAATTCGCCTTCTTTTAAAAAGCGGATTATGGATTGGGCAGGTTCCGTACTTGCCATGGATTCGGTCGAAGGCCATCTTGAAAACTTCGAGTCAATGTTGCAATCTTTTTTGGCCAGCCCGGGAGCCGATAATCATTAAAAGCGAACCGAGGAGCTGGCCGGAATACTAAAACCAGTCTTTCAATGTCCGGAAGAGTATGAAAAGAAAGAGCTGATCACTAAATATCTGAATAAATAGATTGATAAACGCAAACGATTGAGAGAATACTCAATTCAATTAATAAAACAAAACTATTTAAGGTACAAAAAGTTGTGGTTACCGGAACCTTCACGGGATACCACCATTATACCGAACTGGCCAAGGTGTTGGCAGAGAGGGGAGCCGAAATCCAAGACCATGTAAGGGCAGATACAGATTTAATCGTGGTCGGATTTTTCCCGGATAAAGAAGAGCTAAAAATGGCGAGTCAATATGATAATTTGGTGGTGGAACAAGACATTTTGTTCCAACCTCTAAAAAGCGATTATATGTAGGAAAATTATTTGTTAAAAAAATTAAAAATAAAGCATTTAAATCAAAATATTTTGTTAAATTAATACTGCGGTATCGCTCTCATGTTAGTTAGTGGGGACCTAAGGCAAAGTTTAAATTCCCCGTAAAGGTCAGGCTTGTCCTGGCCTTTATTGTTATGTTGAGTAAAAAGATTTGATATAGTCAGTTTGTTACTAATCATGTAGGAATTTGCGTTGGTATGTAGGTAATATAAAGCACTTGATTGCGTTCTTGTTCTGAGCCAAAACTAGCCTATGTTACATTATTAAGACTGTGCAGTTTTAATACATATGCTGGTTTAGCAAAGTTAACCCCCACATTAAAGGCCAAGTTTAAATCTTGGCCTTTTCCAAATAATCATGTTTGCGAACTGTGAATTTATAATCTAACAAAAATGGCAAGTAATCCAATTTGTAGCCTTCCCTGTTTTCTACAATTGCTAATTCAGAAATCTTTTTGGGGAAGGCTACAGCTTAATCACCTTGTCCACATACTAAATGGAAAAAGCGGGAGATTGCCCAGGTTCAATAGTTTGCCTTGAAAATCTTTAATAATCCAATCCAAAATGGTCCACTAACTTTTGATAGGTCATTTTATTGTAATTCAGGCTTTCCGCTTTGCTACTCACCGAAGACGAAGGTATAATAATATATCTTGCTCTCCCTTCCGGAGCCGAACTGCTCGTATCCGTTCTGTAATAAATTCTAATTCGCCCCTCTTGAAAAGCAAAATTTACGGTTAAGGTTGCTGACCAGGTCATGGGAAGCGGGTAAACGTAAGTAGAATTTTCAAAATACACGAGGATGACCGAATCTTCCAAGTCTTGGGCTGTTATATCCGTAGCGGTTTGGTCATGATAGCCAAAGGTTCCGGGGTTAGTTGACCAAGAAACATCAAACCAATCAGACGATATAACATTGGCGTTCCCATCTTCACCGGATTCACCTTGGAGGCCTTGTTCCCCTTGAGGACCTGCTACTCCCTGTTCACCTTGGGGTCCTTCTGGTCCCACAGGCCCCTCGGGACCTTCCTTCTCACAGGAAATCAAGACAGATCCAAGAACAAAATGTAACAGAATACAGAATTTCATAATCTTCATAATAAAATAGTTTAATTCGTATTGTTTTATGCTTATTGATAATTAATGTTCAGAAATGGAAAAGGTTAACATCTAGATAAAGAATAAAACAGAAAGATGGTTCTTTTTGTAACAGAACATTCCTCTATCGTGCTTAAAAGAAAGTATCGATCAGGCTTTCGGATGGCAGCCTTCCCCATTTTCTACAATTGATAATTCAGAAATGGTTATTTAATAAAAAGTTCAAAAAAGTATTTTCAAGATTACAAACCGAACAAGTCAAAGTACAATTACCGAACAAGGAAGTTGTCACCAATAGATACCAATTAGGGTCAATATTTTTAATAATTAAATGCTAAAAAATTGTGATTCTAATATCTTTTAAAGAAGGGATATTAATCGGAATTGTAATTTGTTCTTTTTTGATTATAACTTTAGCTTAAAACAGGATGAACAGGGGGAGATTATATTATACGGTGGTAAATTAAGCATAGAAATACGGTTGAATAATGATACCATTTGGTTAAATCAAAGACAAATGGCAGAGTTGTTTGATAAAGATTCCGATACCATTGGCCTACTTTTGAAAAATATCTTTGCCAGTCACCGCTTTCGACATCAGTGACACGGCCCGCCAAAAAGCCATGACATTGGCAAAATCACAAAATGCCCTTATTGATTATAAAGTGTCTTCCGTTTTGGATTTCTATTCAGAACGACAATTTGATGTCGTCGCATTCATCTATGCCCATTTTCCTTCTGATATTCGAAAGCAGGCCTCTGAAAAAATATTATCACTGGTCAGACCAGGGGGTAAAGTAATTTTCGAAGCCTTTTCGAAGGAACAGCTTAGTTTGGAATCTGGGGGGGCCAAAGACGAAAAAATGTTGTTTTCATTGGAAGAAATGGAAGAGGAGTTTAAATTCCTAGAATTTTACCTCTTGCGAAAAGAAAAAATCAACTTGAACGAAGGTCAATATCATAAAGGAAAGGCAAGCGTCATACGTATGGTCGGCACCAAAAAGTGACCCCAGGAACGTTAAATGGAAGTTAAATGAAACCTGTGTAACCTAGGTTACTGCACACTTTACAACCATAGTTTAATTTTATATTGAATTTATAAAATAATAAATATAACTTATAGAACTATGGAAAACTTAAATGTTTTGAACGAAGAAATCAAGACAATGCCACGAATAGGTGATGATGCACCTGACTTTGAGGCGGTGACCACTAAAGGAAAAATAAAATTGTCAGAATTTGCAAAGGACAAATGGATCGTCATGTTCTCGCATCCCGCTGATTTTACGCCCGTATGTACCACGGAAATGAGCGGCTTTGCGACCAGAAAAAAAGAATTTGATGCCCTGAACACTGAACTTTTGGGGCTAAGTATCGATAGCATACACGCCCATTTGGGTTGGGTACAAAATGTAAGGGAAAATACGGGGGTGTATTTTGACTTTCCCATTATTGCCGATTTGGATATGAAAGTATCCAAACTGTACGGGATGCTCCAACCCAATGAGAGCGAAACAGCAGCCGTTAGAGCGGTATTCTTTATCGATCCTAAAAAGAAAATCAGACTGATTATGTACTACCCATTGAATGTAGGTAGGAACATGGATGAAATTCTTAGGGCTTTGGAAGCACTTCAGACTTCGGACAAACATGGCGTGGCAATGCCCTTGGATTGGAAGAAAGGTGAGAAAGCCATTGTTCCGCCACCAAAATCTTTGGATGAATTGAACAAGAGACTTGAAGATGATTCTGTTGAAAAGGTAACTTGGTACCTAGCAAAGAAGAATCTTTCGTAACACATATATGCACGCAATTGGCATATTTTTAGAAAGTACCAATCTTTTTAAATCAAACGAGATGAATATAAAGCAATTCGAATACAAACCATTGGCCCACTATTCCTATGCCATTGTAAGCAAAGGTGAAATGGCTATAATTGATCCTGAAAGAAATGCCACGCAATATTATGCGTTTGCCAAAGAAAACAAATGCAAAATCGTTGCGGTTATTGAAACACACCCACACGCCGATTTTGTAAGTTCTCACCTTCAGATTCACGAGGAAACTGGAGCTACAATTTATAATAGTAAAAAGTTGGGTGCCGATTATCCACACACCTCATTTGATGAAGGCGATGCCATTTCCATTGGAGATGCCACCCTATTTGCCATCAATACGCCTGGCCATTCCCCGGATAGCATCACTATAGTTGCCAAAGACGGTGACGAGACCTCCTTATTTACCGGAGACACCCTCTTTATTGGCGACGTAGGCAGACCCGACCTCAGGGAAAAAGCGGGCAACATGACCGCTAAACGTCAAGAATTGGCTGAAATGATGTACGATACCATTCAGAAGAAATTCAAAGATTTGCCCAACGACGCCCTGATTTATCCTGCGCATGGAGCGGGATCCCTGTGTGGTAAGAATCTTAGTAGTGATAATAGCAGTACCCTAGGAAATGAGCGCATGGGCAACTGGGCTTTCAGAGAACAAACCAAAGATGATTTTGTAAGCACATTGTTGGATAGCCAACCGTTCATCCCTTCTTATTTCGGGTTCAATGTGGATATCAATAAATCCGGAGCGGAAAATGTTAGAAAGGCGATTGCCAAAGTACCTTTCCAGTACCATACATCGGTCAAAGGATTGCTTGTCGATACCCGAAAAGAAGCGAAATTCAAAGAAGGTCATCTGCCAGGGAGCATCAATATCCAGGCCACTTCTGAAAATGATAAGTTTGAGACTTGGCTAGGGTCCATTGTCGAACCTATGGAAGCCTTTCATTTGATTATTGAAGACCCCAGCGAACTTCATGATATATTGGAGCGGGTTTCGAAGATCGGTTATGAGACCCAACTTGAATCGGTAATCACTTTGGGGACAGAAAATTTAAAGCAGAGTGCTGATCTCGACTTGGAAGATTTTAAACAAAATCCATCGAACTATACCATTGTGGACATACGAAATCAGAGTGAGATCAATGATGGAAAGTTTTTTGAAAACGCTCTGGAACACCCTCTCAACGAATTAAGGGATACACTTAAACAAATCCCGACCGATAAGCCGCTCGTTGTACATTGCGCAGGCGGCTACCGCAGCGCAGCAGGAAGCAGCATTTTGGAGAAATCATTCAAGGACACCACCGTATTTGACTTGAGTGAAAACATTAATGATTTTAAATAAAAGGTTATGGGTAACATAAATAAAATAGGATTGGATGCTGTCGCATCAGAAGACGTCGCAAAAAAGCTTAATGACCTATTATCCAATTACCAATTGTTCTACATGAACTTACGGGGATTTCATTGGAACATCAAGGGTAAGAAGTTCTTTGAACTGCATTTGAAATTCGAAAAATTGTACAACGAGGCTTTGGTGAAAATTGATGAACTGGCCGAACGTGCATTGACATTGGGAGCAACCCCCATCCATTCTTATGAGGGCTACCTCAAAACTTCAGAAATAAAATCGGTCGAGAATGTGACGGATGGCGCGACTGCAGTTGATAATATTATTGGGTCACTTGGTATCTTATTGAAAAAAGAACGGACGATATTGGCACTTGCAGCGGAAGCTGGCGACGAAGGTACAGTTGCCCTGATGAGCGAGTATATCGTAGAACAGGAAAAATTGGTGTGGATGCTATCTGCATATCTAGATTGAATTGCAAATAATTATATTAAAAAAAACAAACCGTATTGGATGTGATACCCAATGCGGTTTATCTTATTTGTGGTAATCACATTACATCAAACCGATAAGAAATCCCCTAAATTCCTCATTGTTATAATCAGCCATCCCTTTGTGGGTCAAGACAATATTTCCTTCTACATTAATAACATAGGTGGTAGGCAAGGCATTCGAATCATATACATTAGGAATGTTACCGGCCACCGAATATATGGGCAAATTATATTCCTTACCTTTCATATACTCTTTCGCGGTTTCAAAATTATTGTCAAAAGAGAGCATTACAAAAACTACATCGTTACCCATATCCTTGTGTAAATTTTCAATACTTGGCATTTCTGCCACACAAGGTGGGCACCACGTAGCCCAAAAATTTAAAAATATGACTTTGCCCTCGAAATTTTTGAGAGATATGACATTTCCGTCCTTATCTAATAAATCCAGATTGTAATCTGCTTTTGCCATTACTTTATTTTCAATGTTACTATCTTGAGCAACATCTTCAACATTCGGATTCATTAAACCAGTTTCAAGTATTCCACGTTGCGCGAAACCTATTACCTCGGTATGCAAACCTGTGACATAAAGTGTAATTCCGGCTATTGCAAAAATTCCATATTGAATCCAAGTTTTTTTCGTGTGTTTGCTTTTTTTGCTGTTATCCATAATTTAAATTTTTACTGAAATTTATAATCGGTTTGAGGCACAGTAGAGAAAGAATATTCCCCAAGGTCCTCTGCATATGCTCTTCCATCAATAATAGGAGATACCGGTGAATGTTCATTCAAATACTCTTCCACGACTTCGTGAATGGTATAGTCTTTTACTTCAACATCCTTAACACCTGACATCCTACAAAGGTTGTCAATTGGGTCGCCGGGGCGTACACAGGCCGAAATGGTATAATAATCATCATCTTCCATTGGTTCGCCGTTTACGGTTAAACTATTGATTCTTTGACCTTTTTCATTTTGACTGTTGAAGTTGACCTTCATTCCTGAAAATCGTACCAGCCAACCACCGAAACGTTCGGTCGGGTCTTGCGCAAATGCGTTGTGCATTTCTTTTTCCAACCATTTTTTTATTTGTTTGCCGGTTGCCTTTCCTGTTTTCACCTTTTCATTCACGGGAAGTAAATTCCAAAGATTTGCGCGAGTAATAGGTGCAGGGTTACCCTTTTCGGGAAAAATTGGGTTACCAAATCGAAACCCATTTGAAATGGCTATGTCAACACCCGTCTTCCAGCGAGCCGCATCTGTAATCATATTGTCCATCGGGTTCTCTACGGTAAGATATCGATAGAGAGGTTTTTTAGTATATCCCATCACCGTTTCCAAGTGGTCTTTGTATGGTTCTTTTGCCTTGTCCACCAATTCTTGAATTTCTTTATTCGCTGGGAATACCTCTGGGTCAACGTCAATTAGTTCATATTCGTCACCCACTAATTTGCCATCGATAAAATGAAGCGTCAACTTACCAACGAAAGAACCGAATGCGCCAGGTTCAGTGACTTTGGCATACTTACCTTGAATGGGTTCTCGTACACGCTCGTGAGTATCATTTCCCAATATATAGTCTACATTTTCTGCAATAGGGTTATTAGCAAGTTCCACCTGTTTGAAAATACCGATGTGCGTTACCAAAAAGAGTAGGTCTAGGTTTTCATTCATTTTTAACTCATCCACCTGATTTTTAAGGTCTTCGGTTAGACCGCTGAACCCAATACCTTTACTAAATATTGGATTTTGACGTACGGGCACGTCTGGGTCATTGATACCCATAAACCCGATACGTAAACCCTCGATTTCCTTAACGGAATAGGCAGGAAACAAAGGTACGTTACTCTCTTCGTGATACATATTCTGGACGATTACATCAGTTTCATAACCTTTCATTACGTCCATCATCACATCCTTACCATATACTACTTCCCAGTTGCCAGGGATGATGACATCATACCCCATATTTTTAATAAGTTCAGGCATAACCTTTCCTTCTGATAGTGCGGTATAACCACTACCCTGTATAAGGTCACCACCGTCAACGATGATAGTATGATTTGGGTTTTTTGGCCTTTCTTGCTCAAACAGTGTCTTGATATTGGCGAGGCCGCCACGGTCTTTAAATACTATTTTTTCGTTTTCCCAGAATAGTTCAGGGTGTGTGTCGAGTTGGCCGTGAATATCGGCTGTTTGAAGTACGGTAATACTTAAAGTATCCTTTGATTTATTGAGACTGTTCATTTTATTTGATTTTTCTGTTTTGCAGCCAACCGTCACTACCATTATTGCTATAAGGGAAATAGCCGTCAAAATATTACTGTTAGTTGTTTTCATAGTTGTAAACATTGCGTTTTCATTCATTACAGGCTAATACTTTTATACCCTTTTTTCTGAAGCTGAAAGTTGTAGAGAATTCCGTTCTCGACAATCTCAATTTCTTTAGGGACTTTTGTTTTATCTACCTTGAACTTCTTGAGTGAAAAACCACAGGCTATGATTTTTACACCTGCTTTTTTAGCCTTTTTTACGAAGTCGCCCATTTTTTCAACATCTGTGATGTCACCTATTTCCTTGCCACATATGATGACTTGAAAATCGCCAAAGGAATCGCCTTCTTCGGCCTTAAGGGCTTTAGCCGTTAGAATTATAGGTTGTAATTGAGGCACTTTTTTGGTCAGTACCACATAATTGTTTGTGTCGTTGTCCATTTGCTGTGCCTGTGTTTTGTTTATGCTGAACACGGTTAGCACCAAAAGAATTGAACTTAATAAATACGTTTTCATTTTTTTATTTTAGAAGATTACTGGTGTCGTTCAATACAAAAAAAAGAAGTCCACCGAAGATTGCTATGTTTTTAAATAAAGGTCCAAGCGTTGTTATTTGACCCACTTGAATAGTTAATGTGATGGGGATTAAAACCGCCATCAATACAATAGCCGCCCATTTCGTCCTATATCCGATAAGAAATAGGAAACCTGCTACAAGCATTACGATACCTGATAGGATGATGAGCCATTCCGGTTCACCAAAAAAAAGTGCGATACCTTTAAAGTTTGCTTGTTCTATACGCTGGGCAGTTTTTTCTATATTCAGCAGGTGATTGAAACCCGCTACGAGAAATATGCAGCTTACTAGTATGCGCAACAGTTGTATGGAACGACGGCTAATTAAAATTTTTGTCGCCATTGTAAATGATATTTAAAATGTTTTGATTTGTGCGGTGTCTGTTCGTAATAGTTCGTCCTGTCGTATTTTTATGGATACAGAGAACCATTACGGAAGCACCGACTTTAAATTTTTGAAAATGGGAGTTGGACTAAGCCAAACGAGGTGGTGGTGAATCGTTATCTAGAAAACGATAATTAAGGGTTGTAGTAATGTGAGAATTATAAATCGAGGTAAGTTTGTAAATTCCAGTTTCCCATATGAAAATTTCTAATTGAAACTGAGGATTGCAGAAACTGCTCAATATTAATTTTTGCGAAAAGGATTCTTCTATTTTAGAAAAAGAAAAATCTTTTGCATCACCAATTGTTTTGGGTGAGTTTTTCTTCTTACAAAACGGCATTACCACTGTTAAACCGCTATTGCTTAATAAACTCAAACCATTTGAATCCACGGCAATAAATTTTGCTATAAAAATAAATGCAAGTATTAGTGATATGTAAGTCTTGTATTTCACAATTAAATCAAAAGTAGACTTTCAATTGCCCTAGCAGGGTAACTTTTGTTACAGTACTCAGATTTTTATTTAAAAATAATATGGTATCACTTTCGCGAATTAGAACCTATGAGATTCAAGATAAAAAGTATATAATGCTTACGATTATAATCGATGTGCTAAAGTAGAATAGTTGATTTTTGTCGCTTTAAGTAACATTGGTAACACATTAAATAGCATTCCATTTTTAACTTTATATTAGTTATTATAAAACCTATGGAAACCGAAATTCTTGCCCGTATTCAATTTGCCTTCACGATTGCATATCATTACATCTATCCCCCTTTGAGCATTGGCCTCGGATTGCTGATGGTGATTTTTGAAGGATTGTATCTTAAAACGAGAAACAAGCAATACGAGGTGCTGACCCGCTTTTGGTTAAAGATATTTGCCATTACTTTTGGTATCGGTGTCGCCACTGGAATTATCATGGAGTTTGAATTCGGAACCAATTGGTCCGTTTATTCCAGATATGTTGGTGATATATTTGGAAGTGCTTTGGCTGCAGAAGGATTGTTCGCTTTTGCACTTGAAAGTACCTTTCTGGGTATTTTGATTTTTGGATGGAACAAGGTTTCGCCCAAGGTCCATTTTATTTCTACCATTGGTGTCTTTTTGGGATCCATGTTTTCAGCCATTTGGATAGTGGTGGCCAACAGTTGGCAGCAAACCCCAGCGGGTTACCATATAGTTGGTGAAGGATTGAATGCAAGAGCGGAAGTCACCGATTTTTGGGCCATGGTCTTTAACCCATCGAGTGTTGATAGAATAATTCACGTCTGGCAAGGTGCTTTCTTGGCCGGTGCTTTCTTGGTACTTAGCGTGCACGCTTATTACCTCTTAAAAGGTAGGTATGTTGAAATATCCCAGAAGGCATTCAAGATAGCCCTATTGGTAGCCACAGCAATTTCCTTGAGCCAATTGGTCTCCGGTCATAGCTCCGCAGAGGGTGTTTCAAAAAATCAACCTGCCAAGCTTGCGGCCATGGAAGGCCACTATGAGACCTCTGCACCCGCTGACCTTTATCTTTTGGGATGGGTCGACAACGAAGTCAAGGAAGTGACAGGTCTAAAAGTTCCTGGAGGTCTTTCATTTTTGGTCGGCCAAGATTTGAAAGCCCCTGTAACCGGATTGGACGCCTTTCCAAAAGAAGATCAACCAAGTCAGGTCAATGCTGTTTTTCAATTTTATCACATCATGATTTCTATAGGTATGTTTTTGATTGGTCTTACATTGTATGCCACATATTTATGGTTGAGAGGTCGATTGTTCGATAAAAAATGGTTGTTGAGAATTTTTGCCTTTGCCGTGCTCTTGCCACAGATAGCAAACCAAGCAGGATGGTTTGCCGCTGAAATGGGAAGACAACCCTGGGTGGTCTATGGGCATTTAAGAACGAGTGAGGCATTTTCCCAAGAGGTTTCGTCCAATCAAATTTTGTTTTCCCTTATCCTGTTCTTCATTGTCTATACCCTACTGTTCCTATTATTTCTCTATTCGATGAACAAAAAGATAAAACACGGGCCCTATGATGAAGCTGAAAATCCAGATGAATTTTTGAAATACGTTTAACTGAATTGACCATGGAAAAATTTTTAGGTATAGACTACCCAACACTTTGGTATTTAGTGGTCGGACTTTTATTTTCTGGCTACGCCATATTGGAAGGATTTGATTATGGTGCCGGGGCATGGCATCTCTTTTTTAAAAAGGATATGAGCCGACGAATTGCCATCAACGCGATTGGCCCCATTTGGGATGCGAATCAGGTATGGCTGATTATTGGTGCAGGTGCCCTGTTCGCAGGCTTTCCTGTGATGTATGCCACCATGTTGTCGGCAATGTATGTGCCCTTTATGCTCTTTTTGATGTTATTGGTGCTTCGTTCTGCAGCCATAAAATTCAGAAGCTTCGAACCCATGACGTGGTGGCGAAAATCTTGGGACATCCTTTATTTTATATCCAACTCGGGTATTGCTTTTTTGCTGGGTGTGGTCTTGGGCAATATTCTAACAGGTTTCGATATCGGCGAGAATTTTACCTACAAAGGGGGTGTTCTTCTTTCGTTTTTGGGCCCATATCCGCTTATGGTGGGTTTGACGACATTGTCCATCTTTATGACCCAAGGGGCAATCTTTTTGTTGCTTAAAACAGAGGGGCGCCTATATGCGAGGCTTACGTTTCTACTGAAAAAGGGGATGATTTTTTTTCTGGTTAGTTTTGCCATTACATCATTGTACACTTTGGTTTTTATTCCAGGTGTCTCCGATAAGTTCAAAGAGAACCCCGTCTTTTTTATATTGCCATTGTTGGCCTTTTTGGCAGTGGCCAACATACGGAGGTTGGTCTCCAAAAAAAGATATGTCCAGGCATTGGTATTTTCATCGTTGACCATGGCTTTTTTACTGATGTTGGTCGCCTTTCAATTGTATCCGGTACTTCTGCCGTCCACTTTGGACCCCAAGTATAGCGTGACCATCTACAATGCAGCATCATCCCAAAAATCATTGAGCATTATGTTAACCATTGTTTTGATTGGGGCACCCCTGATAGCCATGTACTTCCTTTTTCTTTACAGAACATTCAAAGGCAAGGTCAAACTCGACGATACGAGTTATTGAAGACACATATAAATTAATAAATCAACCTCAGAAGCTGGGTTAGTTTTTGTAACCTAGGTTACTGACCATTTCATTTCACTATCCTTAATTTGTTATCATAAAACTTAATCTATGAATTTTTGTTAGAGCCCTAGCCTTGGTATGTTTCTGGGCCTATGATAGCCCTAGTGATGTTCTTATTGCTCATGGTGGGCAAAAACTTTGGGATGTCTGCCAATTTACGGACCATGTGCACCATATGCGGGGCCGACAGGAGCAGTGACTTCTTTCGTTTTGACTGGAAAGCACAACGGTGGAATTTAGTAGTCGTCCTTGGCGCTATTATTGGAGGGTTTCTGGGGTCTTATTATCTATCAACAGAGACTGTAGTTGATATCAATCCACAAGTTGTTGAAAATCTTAGTTCACTTGGATTTGAAAGTGCAGGCAAAGCCTATCTCCCTACCGAACTTTTTGCTAATTCTGTATTAACCGATTGGAAAAGTTTAGCCGTTCTGGCCATCGGCGGATTATTGGTCGGGTTTGGGGCCCGATATGCCGGCGGATGTACCTCTGGACACGCCATATCAGGTTTGAGTGATCTTCAGGTGCCTTCTTTGATTGCAGTTATCGGTTTTTTTATCGGTGGTTTGGTTATGATTCATTTCATATTTCCCTATATCTTTTAGAATGAAGGCAATATTGGGATACCTACTGGTTTTTCATTGTGTATCCATTGCCATAGCACAGGATAACTATAATGGGCAAAGTGTTCAAAATCTTAAGGAAATATTTGCCAAGGGTGAGATAGAAGGGCATATTCGAAACTTCTTTATGAGCACGCTCAACAATCGGGGACTGAAAGATTATTATACGAATGCACTGGGTGGGGCCATTGCTTTTAAAACCAATGAATACATGGGATTTGAACTGGGCGTCAAGGGAACCTTTACCTATCAAACGTTCTCTGCGGACTTAAATGAGCCTGATCAAACGACCGGGGGTATCTCTAAATGGGAACGCGAACTGTACGACATAAACGACTTGGACAATTTTAACGACCTCGACCGTTTGGAGAAACTCTATATAAAATACAACTTTCAAAATGGCTACGCCACCTATGGTAAATTGGCCATTGAGGAAACGCCCCTGCTCAATGAGAGTGATGGCAGGATGAAACCCTATGCTTTTAAAGGTATATGGCTGCAGCTATTTAAGGGAAAACATGTGTTCAACCTGAGCTGGCTTGATCGCATTTGGCCAAGAAGTACGGTAGAATGGTATGATTTTGATGAGGCCAATGGATTGGTGAAAAATGGATTTCAGCCCGATGGAAGGCCCCCTGATTATCGGGATGATACAGCATCAAGAGGAATCGCTTCTTTCTAATATGAAACCCAATTCAACAATTTTGATCTTTGTGTCAACCACTATTACCTTCACCACATTTTTAATACGAGCATGATAGAATTGGATTTTCACAAAGGCTTTTGGATTCTTGGTCTACAGTATGCCCTGCAATTTCCCGATCGTTTTCAAAAAAACTGGACTATGAGGCAAGATACATCCAACCCGAAGAAAAAGGCAAGGTACTGAGCTGGAGATTTGCCTATCATCCAGAACACTGGCATTTTGGAGCGGCCTATACTAAAGCCTTTGACACAGAAAGGTTTCTGTTTCCAAAAGAACTGGGCCGAGACCATTTTTTTACATCCATTCCACGTTCCCGGTTGGAGGGTTTGGGAGATGCCGATGTCTTTACCCTTTCTGGCGATTATGATTTTAATATTAAGGGCTTGACTTTTGGGTTGGAGTTTACCGAGGTTCTGGGGACAAGAATAGACGGCTTTGCTTTCAATAAATATAACAGCGACGAATATTATCAAGTCAATACTAGACTCCACTATGAAATGCATGGCTTTCTTGAGGGGCTAAATTTTGATGTCCTTTATGTCCTCAAGGAAAACCTGAACAATACCGAATCCTCAAAAGTGTTTAACCAAAGCAACTTTCATCAAATAAATTTTGTAACGAATTATATATTTTAGGAATTATGAGAACCATTATTTATTTCCTTATAGGAATCATTTTTGGAATTAGGATGTTTAAATCGGAAGCGGCCTCTTGGTTCCGAATCTATGAAATGTTTCAATTCAAGGCCTTTCACACGTATGGAATCATTGGTTCTGCGCTTGTGGTTGGGGTTGTTATAGTCCAGCTCATCAAAAAGTTCCAGATTAAATCATTCTATGGTGAATCTATCATATTTCATCCCAAGGCAAGGAGCACTCCTAGGTATCTTTTCGGCGGTATCATCTTCGGTCTGGGATGGGCCTTGGCAGGTGCCTGCCCTGGACCCATGTTTACCCTTGTCGGTGCACGTTATCCCTCCATTTTGGTCGTCATTGTCTTTGCCATTTTGGGAACCTTTATTTATGGACTATTGAGAAAAGTTTTACCTCATTGAATGTTATCTTTTAAATCCACAATTTATGAAAATTTGAATAGTACTTTATTTAAGGCATATCTAGTTCAGTCTTATTGCTAGCGCGTAGATTTTTGTTTTATGGAAGAATTTCTTTCTTGGAAAAATTAAATTAAATTCAAATCCATTCATACTGTTTTGGTAGCCTTTCTCTATTTTTTATAATTCGAAAGCGTCAAAACGCTGAGGCAAATGTCCTTTTTTAGAAAAATACCTTGTAATGAATTGACTTTTAGAGGAGTAGGGAGGAGTGTTCTAACTCTGCCACCCCGAAGTCATGAAATAGGATCAAGAGGTGGCTTTTTCAGGGAATATTTTACAAACCGACTTTGTCTAGTTAAAATAGCACCGGTTCTATGAAATCATTTTTTCGGTTTGTTATTTACTCTAAAACAACCGAAATCTAATTGATTTAAGCCCTTTAATTGCTTTTTCAAATACAGCAGCAAGGGTAAATTTTCAATTAAATAATGCTCTGAATTGCAATAGTGTTTGTTGACTCCACTTTCCAAAGATGTGTAGCAAAGTATTGAGCCATGGATTTGTTCAAGAGTAAGTAATTTGGTTTTTAAATTTGAAAACGTACAGCTTGAATATTATTACTATTTTTATAGGTAGTTAACCACATGAAAATTGTGTACAAAAGTTGTTTTTTGCTTTCCGTGTTCTAAACGGGAATTCCTTCAAGATTACAGGATTAAAAACATTGATTTTCAATAGGATAAGATTTTGTCGATGATTCAGTCATCCCGACGAACCACTAAATAGGTGGTATCAAAGCACTGTTAACTGACTGGTTGACAGTGTTTTTTATTTTATATGATATCAAATGAATCCATTTGATATCATATAAAAGGTGTAAAGTTCGGTGAATGGATTGGTATACAAGTTGTTGTAATTTTAAGTAGCATTTAAGGCTATTTAAGGTCGTCTTTGCAAACAAGGTTTGTTTAATTAAAGACGTGTATCATGCGCAATTCCAACACTTTAAAAGTACTTCTCTTCACGCGGGACATTTCAAATAATCCCCAAAAGCTAACCATTTATATCCGTATCACCGTCAACGCTAAGAGGGCAGAGATAGTCTCAAACGGTATGTTTCGGTGAATGAATGGGACGAAACAATTATTCAATTTTTGTCGCAGCTAATTATAAATTATAAGAGTATAATTGATTGACCAACAGAGTACTGTGTTTTAAAGTGTCATTATTTTCAATTATCTTATCCTGTAAATATTAATTATGCCCTTAACTGTAAAAGTCAATCTTGTGCCATTGTTCCGTGGTCTGGTCACGGGGGCCCAACCTTTTGCCGTAGCGCAAGAGGTTGTATTGATGTTCGAGACCGAGGTAGAAACTTTGATGATCTCTTACAATCCTGAGAAAGCGTTGTCCGAAATCACTGGGTTGTTGAGTCGTATCATCACCTTTACACCACAAACCTACAGGGTCATAGTTTCGGTTGGTAACGGCTATGAACATAAAAACTATTTATGAACAAATGCCTGAGAACATTTTTGTCAGGGTCAGTAAATCATATATCGTTAATGCTAGTCATATTGATTCTGTCGACAACAATTTTGTGTATATCGGAGAAAATGAAATACCGATTGGGAATATTTACAGGGATTACTTTTTCGATGAGTTTGTTACCAAAAAGATTTTGAGCAAGTAAGATTTAGTTCCTCAAGAAAAAGTTTTCTTTTACAGCTATAGTTTTAGGGAAGCTTACAAACCCCAACTCTCCGCACCTCTTCCGAATCCACAAACGAACGCAGGTTGCATAAGAGTGCAACTTTATTTTGAAAGAGACCTCTTATCGATTCTTTATTGCTTTTATTGACCTTTAAGGTATCCAATTAGAATTATAATAAAAGTTTTTCAGCGACCAACGCAAAGATTGAATTGCGCATTAGCCTGAGAATTTTTATAAAACTATAGTAGTATTAATCAATAACTCTAAAGTCATGTCCAAACTGAAATCAATCGTAGCCAAAAGAAGATCTTATAACCTTTTAATAATTGTACTTTTTGTCATGGTAGTGTCATTTGCATTGTATATTAATTATTAATGCTCTCTCTTCAATGAAATTGATATAGAACTTTAATTTGTTCCTGGTCCACAAGGGTGATATAATCTCCTAATAGTTTTGTGCACAAAAGGACTTGGTTTAAAATATGTTCTTGAAACCAATACCCACATTTTAAGAATCTGTCCGCTCAGTTTTACAAATTTCAGGTTAACTGATATTCTTCAATCGAGTTAACATCCAATCCGTTGAGTGTAAATTGGCAGGCCAATACTATCTACCTTCCATAAAAAATATTTAGTTATGAGCACAGAGCATTTATTTGATAAAGAAGCAAAAGATAAGCTTAAAGAATTGGCAGAAGGCATCGATATTGCCCTTATGGAAACCAATCTTATAGCTAAACAGACACACATGGTGCCTATGAGTACGAAAGAGGTTGATGAAGATGGCGCCATATGGTTTCTTAGTAATAAGGACAGCCAGCATAATCAAAATCTTAACATTGATAATGAGTTACAACTCATCTATGCTAAACCAGGCGATATGGAATTTATGACTATTTATGGTCAAGCATCTATCACCTCCGATAAAGCGGTTTTGAAAAAATATTATGGAAAGATGGATGATACTTGGTTCGAAGGTATCGATGACCCTAACCTTACGGCCATTAAAGTGGTACCGAAACAAGCCTATTATTGGGATACTAAGTTTGGAAAATTCACCAGTTTTTTGAAAATGGGAGTTGGTATCCTAACGGGTGAAAAGCAAGATTTAGGGGAAGAAGGTCACTTGAAGTTATAGAACTTATGAGTATTCCGAACTGGGTAAAAGAAAGCCGGAATTTTAATCACAACCGTTTAGAGGAGATTTTAAAAACGAGGTTGAAGATTTCTTAAAACTAATGACGATCACTGTTAATTTGTGCTAAAGGTTTTTTAGGGGTAAAAAGCAGTTTTTTAGGAGTAATACTGAGGTTATTCCAGAACTAATTTTAAGATGCAACTTTTAAAAAAACACTATCATGAAAAATTTAAAACAATTATTCGTACATCAACTCAAAGACTTGTTCAGTGCAGAAAAACAGTTGTTGGAGGCTTTGCCAAAAATGGTGGAGAATGCCAGTGATTCGCAATTGAAAAAGGCTTTTGAAAATCATTTTGAGGAAACTAAGGTACAATTGAAAAGAATTGAGGAAATATGCCGAGAGATGAATATTTCACCCAGTGGGGAAAAATGCAAAGCGATGGAAGGACTCATCAAAGAGGCAGAAGGTTTTATCAAAGAAGCAGCTGGTGACGATGTTATGGATGCCGGTTTGATTGCCGAAGCCCAAAGGGTCGAGCACTATGAAATTTCAGGGTACGGCACAGCTGTTAGGTATGCCAAAGAATTAGGGCATCCTGAAATAGCCAAGAAGCTACAAGAAACCTTGAATGAAGAATATGCAGCTGATGAAAAGTTGAACCAGCTGGCCGAAAATCGCGTGAACCGAGAGGCTATGGTTTAATTAATAAAATTACATTTTATAACGGGCACCTTCGGGTGCCTTTTTTTATGGCCCAAATCAGAATAGAACAAAAGTTGATTTGAACACGTTAACGGCCCGACCTGATAATATTCAACTTTGAAATCAAAATTGAGAATATGAATGTTAGCAATAACCCAATGGAATTATATGGTTTGAATAGAACCATGGTTCCATTTCTTCAACTTAAATCACATAGTGGCAGCCTCGATATTCCATCTGAAGTTAGAAATGATTTTATTTCTTTTTGCGATGATAGAAGGGAAAAATGTTCTTTTTCTATCGGAATATTTGATAAGATGGAAGTATGGCGAACTCCTTATGAACTTTACTACGCCATTTATGAGTTCGCCCATAACAGCTGCCGAGATTTCGAATGCAGTAAATATTTCGCCTTTTTTAAATATCAAAATACCGACAATCAAACAGAATTGGTCGAGAAAACCATGAAGCTGCTAGAAAGGTTATATGATTTAGAAGAAAAGGTAGGCGGGCATAAGGTTGATGCATTTGTTGATGAGAATAACAATTGTATCTACTTAAGACTTTGGAACAAAAAAATAAAAGTCTGCTTAAGCCCTTCTTACACAGAAATAGGCAGTGAACATTACTACTTAGAATTTCATATTGATTACTAGAAATAGGTCTTTAATCTGAAATAGCTTTAGTCGCACAAGTACTCATCCTAATCAAAGTAAACTTTAATTTCTACTTAAAAGTTTTATGATAGGTGACTAATTTGGGTGATATTGCACAAGCTATGCACATGGTGACTCGAGATTGATAAGAATACCCAACTAAACAAAAGAATTTTATGGCTTCAGGTTTTTTTGCCCTACTGGATGATATCGCTACGTTAATGGATGATGTAGCCGTAATGAGCAAAGTTGCGGCTAAAAAGACAGCAGGAATTCTCGGTGACGATTTGGCGGTAAATGCCGAAAAGGCTTCCGGCTTTCTGTCGAATAGAGAATTACCCGTTCTATGGAAAATCACTAAGGGATCGCTGTTGAATAAAGTTATTATACTGCCCATTGCCTTTCTTTTGAGTGCCTTTTTACCTATCGCCATTGATATTATTTTGATTTTAGGCGGATTGTATTTGGCATACGAAGGCGCAGAAAAAATATCTGAATTTTTTGGAGGCCACGAAGAAAAGGATTCGAAGGTGGCTGAGGTAAACGATGAGACCGATTTAGAATCTTTCGAAAAAGAACGGGTCAAATCGGCCATCATCACCGATTTTATTCTATCAGTAGAAATTATCATCATAGCACTCGGTACTGTTAAAAGTGAACCCTTATCAACCCAAATAGTAGTGGTGACACTTATTGCTCTTCTAGCCACCGTAGGGGTCTACGGTATCGTAGCGCTCATCGTTCGTATGGATGAATTCGGGTATCGACTTATTAATTTAAACGAGGCAACAAATAGTATTTCTGATAAGATAGGTGGCTTTTTGGTGCTGGCACTGCCTTGGGTAATAAAAAGTCTATCCGTTATTGGCACCATTGCCTTATTGTTGGTGTCAGGTGGTATTTTTGTTCATAGTATTGATTATTTGCATCACCATTTCAACTCCCTTCCCTCCATATTAAAAGAGTTCCTACTGGGTCTTATCGTTGGCTTTGTAGTCTTTTTATTGGTTAAATTAGTGAAAAAGATTTTCCATAAAGGTTAAATTATCGAACTAGAATTAGGTAGTGCCATTCAATTTTATGTTACTATTTAGTAGTGTGTAAATCAGTTATTTGAATGGTTTTATGATTTTTCTTTATTTGCAAATATCCTCTCAATTTTACATAATTACCTTTTAGAATTTTTGGGCTACTAAATTGGCTTTTAAAGTTAATTAATATTCGTAGCAGTGCAGAAATTGCATCGCTATGGAGAATACTGTTACGTACAATAGGGCTTTGAACAATCTTTATCAATTGAGGGATAAATCGATGGCGACCATCGACTCACTGAACATATTTCTTATACGCTTCGGTAACCCGTTTACTAAGTATAAGGGCATAGAAGCAAGACTAGAACTTCAAAAAAAGTTTCTTTTAGAACTTGAAGGATACCTCGACTCGAATGCTGCCGAAGGTACCGCTATCTATAGAAGACCGGCCTTTAATTGGCTTGAACGGGTCGAGCTTTTCAATTGTGTTTCTTTAGACCGTGCCGTAGAGCTTATTGGTAAATCAGACCATAGGCAGATTCGAGAATGCATCAACATACTTTCTTCGCCGCATTTAGAATCTGGGGTGCGAAGTCTACTGCTAAACCATCTGCAAAAGCTCATTGATTTATCATCTTCAACAAAGATGAATAACGCCCATGTCACTTATAGCAACTCCAAAAAAAATAAAGAAAGAGAATTTATCTAATGAGGCTTAGGCCTTACCAACTTATTGTAACGCTATGGAAAATATAGAAAAACTTACGGCCGAAATGGCTATTCAAAAATCAGCGGGTATGGGTTCCGTTGTGGCTGATGGTATAACGACATTTCGGGTTTGGGCACCGCATGCCGAGAGAATTTGTGTGGCGGGTTCCTTTAATGATTGGAGTAAAGAGTCGTTAGAACTTTCTAGGGAAGAAAATGGATATTGGGCCGGTGCCTCTGAACTTCCTTCAGAAGGTGACGAATACAAGTTCATCATTTATAACGGAGATCAAGTTTTGGAGAAGAACGATCCCTATGCTTTTGAAGTAACGAACAGTGACGGAAACTCCGTGATCAGAACATTGAATTTTGATTGGAGTGATGCCGAATTCAAGATGCCTTCTTGGAACGAATTGGTCATTTATGAATTACATGTAGGTACTTTTAATAGAAAAGACCCAGACCAGGTAGGCACCTTCGCCGATGTGATTGAAAAATTACCCTATCTGAAAGATTTGGGCATCAATTGTATTGAACTGTTGCCTGTTGCCGAGTTTGCTGGCGGAATCTCTTGGGGGTACAATCCGGCACATCCGTTTGCTATAGAGCAAGATTATGGCGGTCCTGATGGGTTGGCAAATTTTGTGAACGAGGCCCATAAATTGGGTATAGCTGTTATTATGGATGTAGTCTATAATCACTTCGGCCCTTCCGATGTAGACCTGTGGCAATTTGATGGATGGAGCGAAAATGAAAAAGGCGGAATCTATTTCTACAATGACCACCGAAGCGATACCCCTTGGGGAGATACAAGACCTGATTATGGCAGGCCGGAGGTAAGGCAGTACTTGAGGGACAATGCACTTATGTGGATTGAAAAATACCATTGTGATGGCTTGAGGATGGATGCTACATCATACATTCGATATGAGGGTGGAGGATTAGGGTTTGATTCGGAAATAGAAGAAGGCAATATTCTAATGCGAGATATCAATGCCGAACTGAAGGAAAAATACCCGTACGTATTGACCATTGCCGAAGATTTAAAGAGAGACCACCGAGTGACCAACGATTTTATCGATGGCGGCCTTGGCTATGGCACACAGTGGGATATGGCTTTTGTACATCCCGTCAGAGAGGTTTTACAAGATACCCACGATGACAGCCGTGATATTCAGAAAATTGTCGATGCCCTAACTTTTCAGTATAGCGGAGACTATTTCAAGCGCGTTGTATATACCGAGTCGCACGATGAGGTGGCCAATGGCAAGGCCAGGGTACCAGAGCAAATTCAACCGGGGGATGCAGAAAGTGAGTTTGCCAAGAAAAGGGCCATACTTGGTATCGTTCTCACGCTAACAGCTCCGGGAATACCTATGCTGTTTCAAGGTCAGGAATTTTTAGAAGATGAATATTTTCAAGATACGGAACAACTAGACTGGAAAAAATACGAGAAGCATAAGGGTATTTCAAGAATGGCCGGTGATTTGATAAAACTAAGAACCGGTGAAACACAGGGCGGTTTTGGTCTTCGTGCCCAAGGTGTCAACATTGTACATTTCAATCCGGATACTAAAATTCTGGCATATATAAGAGATGAAAAAGAAGGTGGTAGCGAACCTGTAATGGTCATTCTGAATTTCGGAAATACCGAATTTGAAAAGTACGGAATAGGGATAGAAGAGGGCAGAAATTGGAAGTTGAAGATTGACGCCCTATGGAAAGGATATGATCCTGATTTTTCAGAGACCTCACATTCCGGTGAAATGATAATAGCTCAGGAACCCGCTGATGGTCAAAATTGGTCGGGTAAAGTTAATATTCCCGCTTACGGCGCATTGGTCTATACCATATCTTAAAACACTAAGATGAAATCTGTTGCAATCATAGGCAGTGGGCCATCGGCGATTTATCTGTTAAAAAATATATTGCTTGGCCTGGAAAATGCTTCTAATCAAATTGAAGAAATTTCCATTTATGAAAAAAGGGCATTGCCAGGTATTGGCATGCCCTACCATCCAGAGACCACCGATATTCATAATATGGCGAATATCTCGTCGGATGAGATTCCTTTCCTTTTTATAACCCTTGAAGATTGGGTCAGAGAGCAAGACGCGGTATTCTTTGAAAAATATGATATTGATCCATCGAAAATAAACGGTTCTACATTGTTCCGTAGGTTAGTGCTGGGGGAATATTTTCATTCGCAATTCCGGTTATGTTGTGAAAAACTGAGGGAAATGGGTGTAAATGTTTCGGTTAATGGCGATACTGAGATTATTGATATTCATTACCACGAGACTTACTGTAACTTGCTCTCCAATGTCGGTCAAATTTTTACTGCTCAAACGGTTTTTATAGCAACTGGGCATCAATTTAATGTACGTGACGATAGGGGTGAGAAGTACTTTAGTTCGCCATGGCCCATTTCAAAAATCCTTCCCAAAAAGCATAATTATCATGACTTTTCTATAGGTATTTTGGGTGCTTCCCTTAGTGCGTTTGATGTAGTGGCTTCTCTTGCCCACAGACACGGGCGATTTGAATCAGTAGACAATCGATTTGTCTATCTGCCATTTGAAAATACCGAAGCTTTCAATATGGTATTACATGATGTCAATGGTTGGTTGCCGCACCTTCAATATGAGCAGCAAAGCGCTTTGAGAAAGGTGTATAGGTTTATTGATAAAGAACATTTATGGGCACTTGTAGACGAAGATGGTTTTTTGAGTCTGGATGTATTTTTCGATCAGGTCTGTAGACCGGTATTGCACAGGGCGTTGTTGAAAGACGAAGAGCAATCTCTAGCTCAAGATTTACTTCAGCCCGAATTCAAGTTGAACGATTTTATTGAACGTATGGCCCGTAAACATGAGTATCAAAATGCGTTTGAAGGGTTGGAAGTTGAAATGAAAGAGGCCGAAAAGTTATACTTTGAGCATCAACCATCGCACTGGAAAGAGAATTTAGATGATTTGATGTTCTGTCTTAATTATCACGCTGAGCTGCTTTCGGCAGAAGACTATCTCTATTATAAGGAGACAATGCAGCCATTTCTTATGAATGTCATTGCCGCACTCCCTATTGAATCAGCTAAAAAACTATTGGCCCTATACGATGCAAAGAAAATAGATTTAATAGCCGGAATCGTCAATCTTGACCAGATTTCGATTGGAGAAAAAGTTCAGGTTTCGGTGGAAGACGAACAGAAGTCAACAACTCTTGATTATGATATGTTTATTTGTTCTGGAGGTCAAAAGGATGTTGAATTGGAAGAATATCCGTTCCCGAGTTTAATTGCCTCCGGAACGGTGAGCGCAGCGCTTAAAAGGTTCAAAGATTATTCTGAATTGGAAGCTCCGGAAGAATCATTCAATTGGGTTGTAAAGGACGATATTCAATATTTGAAAGCTCCCGGAATTGCGATTACCAATGATTACAGTCTAATCAATAGACAGGGCCGAGCAGTAGAAAATGTTTATGATATCACCTTCTGTCATGCTGCCGGTCTTAGGCCGTATGCCTATGGTCTGCAAGCATGTGCTACCACTGCTGAAATAGCTGTTTTACATTGGTTGACAGCGTTAAACAAACCAAGTCTAGAAATGAATATGTAGTCCGAACAGAAATTTGGCTTAAAGTGGACCAAATATGCGGAATGATTTAAGTGATAATATCGAAATTGATGGTCTCAGGTTGATTTTCGGTATCAGAAACTGATTTTACCGCCTGGTAGAGCAATGTTTTAAGCAGGTTATAAGAATTAGGCTTTTGAATATAACCGTTCGCACCATCAGCTTTAAGCTGTTTTACCTCTCTTTCTTGGTAGGTAGAAGAATAGACCACAATTTTAATAGTATTGAACTTTTTAAAGTTTCTGATATCCATGAGACAGTCAAAACCATCCATGTGCGGCATAAAAAGATCTAAAAAGATGATGTAGGGCAGGGTTTTATCAGAAAACAGGCGATCCATCAGTTCAATTCCGTTAGTAAACTGAATTACTTTGGTTTGTATCGGAATCTGGGACAATGCATCCATGAACAGTTCCCGATCTTCTGAATCATCATCCGCTAAGTACACCAAAAGTTCGCCCAAAACTCAAATTTTAAGGAAAATTGAAGATTTTTTAAAGTTAAGCATGATACTATCCTAAATATTATTAGCTCATTCGAATTTACTGAATTAAAGGGAATTATTCGATTTCAATACTATGCGGAGAAAATTTTCATGATGACTTAGTACGAATATGAAAATTAATTATGTCCCCCAGGCCTAGAAAAATAAGGCTTTAGTCTAAACTAATAAGAAACTTAAGAAAGCTTTACCTTATCAAAGCCTATAAACTCGTATTGATTTAATGCCGGGCAAAATGGTGAATTAGATTTTAAACGATAGATCTTATTTTATAATGACTAAGAGCTTTTTTGTTTTTTCAGAATTTTGACAATTCGATTATTTATAATCTCCGACAGGTTCCAATTGTAGAGTTTAGGGTCGGTAGTACTATAAAATTCAACGATTACGGCATCTAAATCTTTATCGTACTTGGCAAAACTCTGGTAACCGGGAACCCAACCCGCATGTTCGTATTCATATACGGAAGCATATATTTCCTGCTCTCCGGGTTCAAACACTGAACCGTCGTTTAAAGCCCTTAAGAAGGTGCCGACGTCTTGCGCTGTTGCCAACATACCATGCTCGTCAGCCTTTAAATCATGAGGGTGCCCCACATGGTAGCCACTCATTACATCATCAAGGTTCACTTCGGTAATCGAACCGAAGGTGTGGCTAAGGTTCAACGGTGTCAAAATTTCTTCTTGAATAAATTGAAAGTTATCATAACCCAGCACATCATCCATTATCTTATTAATCAACAGGTAGTTTGTATTGCAATATTCATAGTCTTCACCAGGTTCAAAATTGGCAGGTTGGTCTAGAACCATTGCAATACTTTCTTCGTAGGATTGAGTCGGGGCGGCCCAAAAATTCGGGGTATCGGTAAAGTTGGGTAGGCCACTTCTATGCTGAATCATTAATCGCAAGGTAATTTTGTCTGCATTTTCTATACTCCCCACTAGGTCGGGTAAATAATCGGCAATTGACTTATCTAGTGAAAGCCTTCCATCTTTCACTAGTTTGGTTACCGCCACGGCATCATATAACTTACTTATACTGGCGATTTTGAACAAAGCGTGTGGGTCGGCAGGTATTTTTGTTTCACGATTATGCCAGCCTGCAGCAAAGTATTGGGGCGGTTGGTTGGCTTGGTCTACATAAACGAGCATTCCGTCAAACCCATGACCGATTGCTTCATTGGCCTGTTCTTGAATGGTGTCCGGTAATGGAAGTATCCATGCTTTTACTAATAGCCACGGTACAAAGAATAATGAAATGGCAGTGCCAAGAAATAAAATGATTCTAATTATCCATTTGGCTCTTTTTTTCTTTATTTGATTAGGGTTTTGTTCGCTCATTTTCTGCTGGTTGTAAATGTTTTGTGGTTGGTTTTGGTTTTATTTGGCCGTTACTTGGTTCGGTCGAGAGTGTTCACCATGTACTTATCAAACCTTAATTAAAATTTTTTATAGCCCTTTTACTTTTGATAAATTTATTCAATTAATCTATAAAAGTTTGAACCACGTGAGCGATTACCAAATCTTCAAGAACATTGAGAAGCACATCTCGCTGAATGATTCGGAAAAACAGTATTTAAAATCTTCGTTTTCGTTAAGGGAAGTTTCTAAAAAAGAGACCATATTGGAGCAAGGAAACCCGTGCAAAAATCTATATTTTGTGGAGCATGGTAGTTTTCGGGCATACAATGTGGACCAGAATGGAAGGGAGTCTACCATCATGTTCGCGGTAAAGGATTGGTGGATTAGCGATATGGATTGTTTTGTGAATCGCAAACCGGCTCTTTTGTCAATCGAAGCTCTTGAGCCTAGTGGGGTATTTGAATGGAACTCTGATTGGTTAGAGCAGCTTTACGAGAAAATACCCAAGTTTGAGCGATTTTTTAGAATTCTGTTTCAAAAGGCTTACATACGCGAACAAAAGAGGGCTTTGCACAGTATCTCGCTCACTACTGAGGAAAGATATAGGCAGTTTGTTGAAAATTATCCGGCAATCGTAGAAAAGGTAACCCAAAAGCAGATTGCTTCGTACCTCGGGGTAACCCCCGAATTTTTAAGTGCGGTAAAAAAGAAATAATACGGTCTTAAACTATCTTAATTTTTTAGTCAACGGAATACGCTTTCTTTACTTAAAAATTTTAGACATGATGTTAATCTTGATTGCAGGACCTTATCGAAGTGGAACAGGTAATGATCCAAAACTTATAAAGAAAAATATGGATAATTTGGAATCAGTTGCCTTACCTATATTCCGTAAGGGACATGTTCCGATGATTGGGGAATGGGTTGCAAACCCCTTAATAGAACTTGCAGGTTCTAAAGAGGTCGGCGACGAAATTTTTCAAGAGATACAATACCCAACCGCACATCGATTATTGACCAAATGTGATGCCGTTTTTCGAATTGAGGGAGAATCTAAAGGAGCTGATCAAGATGTAGAAATTGCTAAAGAATTGGGTCTTAAAGTGTATTACGATTTGAACGAAATACCTAATGCTGAGTAATAAAGCAACCAATCTTTAAAGTGATCTCAGGTAACTCAACTCTCGAGATATGAACTACCATAAGAAGGGAAATATTTATAAAAGGAAAAATTATATGACGCTTATTTGAAATGAAGATAAGTCTATGGCCGACCGACTACTTTAGTCGCTCGAGCTTTCCTTTTCTTTTGACAATATTCTTATAATCCCACTGAATTTTTTCTGCCTTTTCGAGCCACCGTTTTAGATTATCAGTATCTACTTCTGATGGGTTGTTGTAAAAAATAGAGGCATCTTTAAATTTACTGCCGCGCACATTCAACTGGTTTTCGTCAAAGTCAGCACCGCTCCAAAACATCAGTCGAATGCCCTTCTTTTGTTTGCTATAACCAACTATCGGGTTTCCGTTCAAGAACCAAACGGGGTGTGAATGCCAGATTTTACTTTCTGAAAAAGCTAGGTGGTTATCGATTAATCGAGAAAGTAGAACGCAGATTTCTTTCTCTGCTTCCGTTTGTTTCTCGTTGTAAATTTCAATGTCTGGGTTCATAATCTTTCACACGGATTATTGGTGTTGATTGCCTATTAAAGATATCAAAAGCCCATGAAATATAATCTTAAAAAATAATTTCAAATCCCGATTTGAAATTACATAAGGTAAATGAGATTTCCGAGGCCAACAACCCCTGTAAGACTACCAAGAATAAGATCCATTTTACTTCCTAATGACGAAATTTTTCCTTCAATCTTTCCTGCTAAGACAGCATAAACGGCATAAATGGTGAATGAACCGGCAGTAGACCCAATTGAGAAGTACAAACTATTTAAGTAAGAATATTCAAAAAAATCCATAGCAATTAAAAGTGAGATGGAAGTGAAGTAAAAGGGTATAGCAAATGTATTAAGCAGCGCCATGCCAATACCATGTGAATATGCCTTCGACTTTTCTATCTCTTTCTTTTTCATTTTCTCTTTATGTGTAAAGTGAAGTCGAAAGAAGTTAATTGACAAGAGAAGTAAAATGGCCGTACCTATCTTTTGAATGAGGGTTATATATTCTGAGTTTTCCATAAGAATACTAGAGAGATAAGCCCCTATATTCGCTTGAAAGAACAAAACGGTCGCGAAACCTGCAATAAGGCAGAAAGCTGATTTGCTGCCGCAGCGCAAGCTAAATTTAACAACGGTCAGGTTGAGAAAACTAGGGGTAAGGCTTCCGCAAGCCGCCACTAAAAACCCCAAGACTATGCATACTAAGGAGGTCATCGAAATTTTTACCCAAATAAAGGGCTTATGAACCTAAAACATGAGCAGTTTTAGAATTTATATAGATGCAATTACTAAAAGCTTTGTTGATTTAGGGGAAGAAGAAACTTTTCCGAATCAATTATAAAGTATAGGAACCTCTAGAAATCAAAAAGACTGGATTGTAGCCATAACTGTTGAAATTTACCTTGAGGATCATATCGTTCGGCCTGAAGCGAAACATTGAATTTTCGGTCTCTAGGGTCGTTGCCAACACCGGCAACATACATCCAATTACCATAATTGCTATGAACATCATAATCTAGAAGCATTGACTCGAAATAGGAAGCCCCTATTCGCCAATCAAGCATCAGCTCTTTGGCAAAATAACTCGCCACATTTTGTCTGCCCCGATTGCTCATCCAACCTGTTTTTTTGATTTCGATCATATTCGCATTTACGAAAGCTGACTTGGTTTTTCCGTTGATCCATTGGTCGATGAGGTCAGCGTTATCGTCCCATTCATAGGTTCGGTTGAGTATACCTTGCTGTTTAAAGATTTGATTACCATGCTTTAGCGAAACATATTTGAAAAAATCGCGCCATATTAGTTCAAATACCAACCAATAAGTTGATTCATTTTTTTCTACTTGGTGTTCAAATTCTTTGATTTCCCAATAAATTAAACGTGGTGAAAGACTGCCATTGGCCAACCAAGCGGATAATTTTGAACTGTAATCGGCTCCGATAAGGCCATTTCTGGTCTTTTTGTAGGTTAGGAGTTTCTTGGTTTTCCAGAGGTATGAGTGAAGCCGGTTGCGTCCATCAATTTCTCCACCTTGAAAAGAAAATGCAGACTGGGGGTGAAGTTCAAAGGTTTCATAACCTAGATCTTCAAGACTGGGAATAACCGTATCGTTAGAAATCTTATTTTCTTGATCTAACTTGTCGGGCGATGGTAATGCTTTTCTAACGGTGCTTTTATTTTCGCAGATTTTTCTAAACTCCGTAAAAACCCTAGGTAGTTTTGCTATATCAAACGAGATGTCTTCGGGGTGGTACAGAAATTGATCATAGCTTTCAACAAAATTTATAGTTGAAGGGGTTTTACGCTTTACTTCTTCTAATACAAATGTTTCTTCTGAGGTCCATTCTTTCTGTAAGAATATGGTGTGCACTGATAGCTTTTGTACCAATTGAGGAATAATATGTTCCGGTCGATCGAAGTAGGTGAATAAACTAATGTTTAAGTTCTCTAGATTTTCTTTTAAAACTTCGATGGTTTCTAAAAGAAATTTTGCCCTGAACTTTTCTGTTTTTTTAAAGGAAAATGGGCCAGCCTGAAAATGGCGTGGGTCAAAGCAATAGACTGCAACAATACGATTACCGCTTTTCTTTGCCTTGGTCAAAGAAGAATTATCAAATGTTCTTAAGTCGTTTCTGAACCAGACTAGGCTCGTTTTCGGTTCATTCTGCATTTATCGCTGCAATATTTAACTTCTTGCCAGTTCTTTTCCCATTTTTTTCTCCATGAGAACGGTCTTTCACAAACAGGGCATATTTTTTTGGGTAAATTCTCTTTTTTAAGCAATTACATTTAGGGTTTGAGCTTTAGAAAGATACTTTTGAAAATCATTGACTTTAATCTCAGCTTTCAAGTCATGTAGCAAATTATACAGACCAAAAAAGGTTCTGTTCATGTAAAGAAAATGTTTTGAACCCCGATTACCGTTCATTTTACGAAGTTGGGTGTCATTTTGAAACTTATCGCTAAGTGTGGCTATTTCGTTCCAGAAAGATGGATCGGAAAAGTCGAAGGTATCACCGTGAAAAGGTTTGCTGAACAGACTCAGCATTTGATGAAAAACCTCGGAGAAAAATTGTCTCTCTTTTTCGCTATCCGTAGGAAGCAGTATCTCTAAATCCATCATTTTTTCTTCAAAGACTTGAGGATTGTTGATGTTATCTTTCTGTGCCATTTCAAAATAAGGAACGTAGAATTCATCGGGTATCTGTTTGATACATCCAAAATCAATGGCAATCAATTGATTTTCCTTTCCTACCAAGAAATTTCCAGGGTGTGGGTCGGCATGTACCTGTTTTAAACCATGAATTTGATACATATAAAAATCCCATAGGGTTTGCCCAATTTGATTACCGACCTCTTTAGTAAAGTCCGTTTTGGTGTATTCCGATAGATGTTGGCCTTCCATCCAATCCATGGTTAAAATACGCTTATTCGAAAGCTCAGGGTAGTATTTCGGGAATTCTATATGGGGTAAAAAAGAACAAGCTTCAGTAATGCTCTTACTTTGGGCAAGTTCTAATTCGTAATCGGTTTCTTCCAGCAACTTTCCTTCAACTTCCTTGAAATATTTTTCGCTGTCTTTACCTTTCAGGTTGAACATTTTTATAGCGATGGGCTTAACCAGCGCCAAATCTGAAGAAATACTATCGGCAACGCCAGGATACTGAATCTTAACACCCAATTTTTTACCATTTTTTTCGGCTTGGTGTACCTGACCGATACTCGCGGCATTTACAGAGCTAGCTGTAAACACATCAAAAAGGTCTTCGGGGTATTTTCCGAAACTTTTATAAAAAGTTTTTCGGACCAAAGGTGGAGATAAGGGCGGAACTGAAAATTGCGACAAAGAGAATTTTTCAACATAGGCCTGCGGCAGTATGTTTTTTTCCATACTTAGCATTTGGGCTACTTTTAAAGCGCTTCCCTTTAACTGTTTAAGTCCGTTATAAATATCCTCGGCATTATCACGGTCTAATTTATCCTTAGCATTGGGGCCATCTGTGAGTCGATTGCCATAGTATTTTAGGTAGTTGACCCCGACCTTTGCGCCGGTACCCATTAATTTACCGGCCCGTTCGAGCTTTCCTGTTGGTATGCTATCCAGTGTTTTCATTTAAGCCATTTGTTCTTTCCAAAGAAATTTTCCTAAATCGATGATGCTTTCCAAGGGGGTATTGTCAAAAACGTCAAAAGCGGTATTTACCGATTTTTCGATAGCCGCATCTGTTTTTTCAAATGCAGGAGAATCGTCGTTCATCCAAAATTTGATCAAAAACATAAATTGTATCCAAGCGGCTTCTGCTAAAAGACCTTTCGGTTGTTTAAGAACCTTAATGGATTTTTTCTCATTGGAAACTTCGGCCAGTTGCGAGGCAAATAGCTTAAACTCTTTTCTTAAACCCTTCAGTTGTTCAAGATTCTTAAGGGGCATCTCATAGCGATTGAGAACCAATAGTATATAACTTCGGTTCAAAGTGAACATCTCAAAAATGGTAAAGAAATAAGAAAGAAGCTTATTTCGGTTAGAGTACGATTCAAAATCTTTGTTTTGGTGAATGAGTTTCAGGGTTTCGTCATGAAACTCTTTCCATATTCCTTTTTGAAGACTTTCAAAAGAACCATACAAGCTATAAAACTCGGGTTCCTTGATTTTTTGTTGTTGACAGAATTTATATATCGAACTAGGAAAATGTTCATGTTCTAAAACATGGTTCATATACTTAGTGATAAGTACTTTACGGGTCAATTGCTTTGTATTTGCCATAACTTTTACTTTGAATATAAAAGTACAAAATGTTTAACTATTTATTTATTGAGTTAAACAATTTTAACGTGCTTTTAAAGTAGTTTTAACCCGGTCTCATTCATCAATTTATTCCTAGAGCTCAATTATAGCAGGGGAAAGCATGAAATGACAATAAACCTTGTAAGTAAATGCCTCCGTTTTTTTCTTGAAAGAACAACTTTCAAAAAGCATGAGGAAATAGCTTGCGATGCCTAGCCAATAAATGAATATTTATTAGTAGCATTGTTCTATTAAAAGTGACCTTAGGTGGTTTTGAATAAATTTTAGAATGCAATATAATTCCCCGAAAAATGTGCTTCCCTTTTTACAATCTAGTGGAGAAGTAGGAAAAGAAATCAGTCAAAAAAATTGGAAAGAATCTAGTTTGGGAACAATGGAAAACTGGTCGCCATGCTTTACACCGGTGCTGCAGCAAGTACTTTCCTCCCAAATTCCGATGTTTCTTTTTTGGGGAGAAGATTTTGTTTCCTTTTACAATGAAGCTTACAAACCCTATCTAGATGATTCCGGAAAGCATCCCTCTATATTAGGGGTTAATGCCGATACGGCTTGGTCAGATATTTGGGATACAATCGGCCCTGCATTGCAGAAAGTTCGTCAAACCGGTATGACTTATTGGTTTGATGATCAAGGTATAGATATATCGCTTGAGGGTAAAAGATACCGTAATTATTGGACGTTTGGCTACATACCCATTAAGTGTGATGGAAATACGGTAGATGGTATTTTGATTCCCTGTATACAGAACAAGAAAAAGGTTCCTGTTTTAAATGGCAAGGCTGAAAGCCTAGTCCATATCATGTCAACGCAAGAAGGCCCTTCTGAAGAGGATATGACGTTTGAAAACCAAAACAGAACAGGTTTAGAGGTTGATGATATACTTGCTGAGTTTTCCGATTTTACCAGAGTAAGTCAAAATGAAAAGGAATTTGTGGAAACAGACCTAGACCAATTGCTAGCTCGGGTCTTAGATCTGTTAAAAGGAACCATAAAAGACTCGAATGCTGAAATTTCTTATAGCAAGCTTGGCAATGCCAACGTGATTCCCCATCAATTTGAAATTGTATTTCAACATCTTTTGAAGAACTCCATAAAGTTCGTCAAAGACGGAGACTCACCGAGGATTACCATACAGACCAAGATTGTCAATGCTAGTAATATAAGCTTATTGGGTGAAGACCCCGATGCCCTTTTTATGGTCATTACATTTAGTGATGAAGGTATTGGGTTTGATCAATCGGATGAACATAGAATTTTCGATGTCTTTCACCAAGCCCATAGTAAGAACAAATACCCAGGAACTGGAATTGGGCTTGCCATCGTGAAAAAAGTGATGGACAATCATGGGGGGCTCGTAATTACATCCTCTTCAAAAGGTCAAGGCGCTAAATTTGATTTATGCATTCCTTTTGAATGAGACCAGTGTGCTATATGGTCTATACCCCGATGAACCTTCTTCTTTCTAATTTTATTGAAAACACCTATCAATCGAAACTGTAGTTTAAATTCTTAAAGAGAAAAAGAAATTCCTTTTGAATTGGCGACTATAGATTCTTTTTCCTCAATTTGGTCATTGATTCTTTATAATCTTTTCTAAATTGATTGGGTGTGGTACCGGTCTTATCTTTAAAGACTTTTGAGATATAACTTTTGCTAGAAAGACCGACCAAATCGCCTATTTCAGAGATGCTAAGGTCACTATTGGTCAGAAGTTCTTGCATTTTTTTGAACCGATAGTCTTGAATATAGGCGTTTACCGTTTTACTGAACAAATATTGAAAACCTTCTTGCATTTTATTTACGTTAAGACCAACACGAGAAGCGATGATATCGATTTTGTCAAGCTTAGCAATTTCATCTTCGATTATGGCAACCGCCGATTTGATTTGTCTAATTTCAGATTGTCTTAATAAAACTGTTTTGTTCAAATCGTTAAGGTCATCGTGATAAAGCAGAATTTGCTTGGTGAGCATTTCGTAGGCCTTTCCCTCTAAATAAAGCTTTCTTATGAAATCTTCCTCTTTAAAATTTTTCATCTCGTCGAAAATATTCGAGAGTTGCAGGCTGTAAAAACCTTCGTGATAAAAGGTCTTTTTGGCCAATGTATCGCTAAAAAGATCATTTAGTTTCTTGTCTACACTCTTAAGGTTGCAAGAAATTTTATTTCTAAAAGTGTTTCGTGAAATTTCTAGGCTATTGACCTTCGACTTTACATTTTTCTTGAAGCGCAGAATGTGTCCATTGTGCTTTTCACTGGCAACTATTGCTTCTTGAAACTGTTTAATGTTGTGTTCAACGGTATCGTTTTCAAACCGGTGCAAAAGCTCGCCCTCAATACAATAGAGAAATTTTAGAGGGTGTACTTCGTTTACTACAAACTGAATCTCTAGGTCTTCTAGAAATTGACAGTCGTAGAGAAGAATGCCAAGGCCTCCTTCAAAGTTGATTCCCCTAATTTCTCCTTTACCATATTCGTCCGGAATTTTTAAAACGTATTCTTCGCAATGTTCGGTAAATACGGTATTCAGTTCTGATGCAATATTTTTAATAACATCCCCCAAGGGAAGTGATTTGACCTTTATACTTTTCATTTTATTCGCAAACAGTTAGTTCGTATGGTTTTTTACGGATAAACAAGAAATTTATCCTTGGCCTATAATGAGGCCCGCTCGGTTGATTTCGCAATTTAGCATTGTTTTGAAAAATTTAAAATTTTCAATGATTGCAGGGCCAATATCGATATTCAATCTTGAAAATCATTGGCATACGGCAGTTTGTGCGTAAAATGTTAATTTTTTACCCAAATTTGTCATTCCTTTTTTGAGCTTTCCAGTTAGTTTGTCCCCAGAGCTTTTACTACACTATATTAAATGTTTAAAATAAATGAAGAATGCCCTTCTAAGCATTTGCGCAAGTTGGCGCTTGCTTTAGGAGGTGATTTTAAAGAGGGTGTCGGGGCATCTTCCCTCATTTTAGATAACGAAAACGGCAAGGGTTATATTAACCTTTATGAACTGTTCCCTGGTATCATCGTGCGTACCTATAATATCGAGTTGCGCGATGAATTGGTCTTATCACTGACGAAGAACGAATTCTCTCCGTTATATCTTATTTATTGCCTTGAAGGCAGTTATCGGCACAGGTACGAATCGGGTTCACGAGAGAAAATAGTTTCAGAGGGTAGAAATTTGATCAGTCTTACTTCCGACCTAGAAGAGCATACGTTGACCTTGCCCGCTTCGGTCAAATTACGTATTTCGGTCATTGTTCTATTGAGGGAAAAACTGAATGTCAAAGCTAACAATTCGAAAGGCAATGTAAGTTCTATAATGAGGGATATTGTCTTAAAAATGGAACATGGCGACTCTTACCGTTTCATTGGCGGACTTAAAAACCCGATAGGAAAGCACGCCAAAATCTTAATTGAAAACCGAAGAACTGATTTGGCGGGTAAATTGATTACCGAATCGGCAACCTATGCCACCTTAGCTGCACAGTTAGATGATCATGATGGGCTGAACGGGTCGGCAAAACATCAAGATATCTCCGATAACGAGTTGGAAAGAGTGGTACACCTTTGTACCTATATTTCTAAAAATATCGCCAGACCCCACACAGTTAAAGAGTTGGCGCACAAGAGCGGAATCTATCCCAGAAAATTGCAGGAGGCTTTTAGGTATCTCTTTAACCAAAGCGTGGCAGAATGTGTGAAAAATATGCGTTTGGAGAAGGCGAAGGAACTTTTGGAAACTACTAATATACCCATTTCGAATGTTTGTGATGAAGTAGGGTTGAACAGCAAAAGTTATTTTTCAAAGATTTTTGTAGAAAAATATGGCATGTTGCCCAGAGACTATCGTTCTTCTTTTGAGCAATCAGATTGGACCTTCGAGCTCACCTACAAGTCAAAGGCCAAATTATATCTTTCAGATACAGAGGTGGCCGAACTGGTCAAGAAATCAGACCGTAACAACAAAATAATTTCGGTAACGGGCTGCTTGATACATTATGGTGATGATTTCTTTCAATTAATAGAAGGCCCCAAAAAGAAGGTATTGGAGCTATTTGACTTAATTGGCGAAGATTCGCGGCATGACGAGGTCGAAGTTCTTTGGAAAGGCCCTAGAAAAGACCGCATTTTTGATGATTGGGGGTTGATACTGATCAGTGATAGAAAGAGGTTCAGTAACGATGATGCTTCCAAGGATTTGGGAATTGACATGAAAACCATCTTGAATACAGATTCTAAAACCGCCATTAAAGATTTGCAGTTCTGGCAGCGTATACGTGATCGTATTAGGGTACAGGTTGAAGGTTAGAATCCCTTTCCTTTTATTTCAGCAGGACTATTTTCTTGAATAATGGAATGATGGTACTTCCTGTGAGCAGAAACTATTTTGCTAGACCTCTTACGAAAACGTTTTCGTAACAGATTGTTAGATTTTGACAACATTATTTTCACTTGTTTTCAATTAATTGGCATTTTGCTGTCAAATCAGTAGATAATGGATGCCAATTTAAAAATAAATCATAGTTTTCTTGAAGCTTTGTCCCAGTACGCTCAGAAGTTTACGGAACGAAATAGAACGGATGGTGATGACAAGATTTCATATCAAATCGAGTTAAATGCTTACGCGCATGCCAACTCTGAAGACCGATTCTGATTTTTTTTTTAGAACACCAAACCATTTTACAGTTTCGAAATAAAATATCTTAAGGGTATATGATGAAGAAGGTTCTAGAACAGTTGAAAGAATACCAGTCAGACATTTATAATCGTGAGCATGCTGAGGGCGCTTACCGCTTGCTAAGTTCCAATTTAAACAGTTTTGGCTTGGAAGACCCTTCTACCAAGATAGAAATGGATATGTATTTGGGTAGACTTAAGAACTCTATAAATGTCGAATCTATCGATGAATTTGCTCTTCTTTTTTCAGAGCTTCTTCTAAAGATTATCTTGCTTCTTAAGAAAAATGCTGTGATCAGCTGAAAAAGAGTTTTATAGCTGGTACTTGTACTTGGTCTCTTTCGTTAATTCAAAATCAACTACTTCCTTTAAATCAGTAGCTTCTGTTCGATAAAAGTAGGTAACTACCTCTATTGAACTCTTCTTTTTAAGGTCTACAATTCAAACCTTCCTAACGCTTTACCACTTATATAAATAGACCATTTTTAATGAGGTTTTATGTCCAATCTTAGATATTGGTCATTTAACCCTTTTTTTTGGTTGCTCTTTGGCCATGGTCGTCATGTAATTTTGTGTCGTTAAAACAGCTAATCACACAAAAGAGCATCACTATGAAAATTTTAAAACTTGTAAGTATAGCACTTTTAGTAATGTCAAGCAGCATTATAAGTGCCCAAGAGAAGGTCATTCATTTAGATGAGGTAATCGTATCCAGTCAAGAGGAAAGTGAAAAGGCCTTTGATCAATTCTCAAATTATATCGCTTTTGATGATGATTTCAAATACCGCTATGAATTGAGAAAATCTAAGCTAACGAATAAGGTCTATTATTTTCCAGATACGACCATTGCAAAGACACAGATACTAAAACACTTTAAAAAAGCAGCAAGAAAGTCTGATGATAAAGATGCGTTTGTAAAATACTTCGCACAAAAGCATTTGCACTATATAGACTCTTTAGAACCCGGTACCGTTTCAGGAATTTATAACACTATGAGATTGACCACGCTAAACGGATATTTAGATGGACTGGTAGTTTTAGGTGGATGGGATTAAACTATTTAAAGCACTAGCCAGAACCATAAAATAGAGAGTTAAGATTTTGGTCATTTATGAAACTATTATGGTTACCGATAACGGGCAACGCCCATATAATTTTGCTAACGAAAACAAGAATCAATTTTAAAAGTCATGATAAAACTAAATTTTAATACCAATAGAAACCTTGCCTTTGGGGTTGTAGGTTTATTGATTGCAGTAATTATACTCGCTTTTACCACTAGTGAGGAAGAAAAACAAGAACAGCCTGCGGCTATGGCTTCTTTGCCTGTCGAAATAGCAACGCCCGTTTATGAAAGAATTACCGAATGGGATGAATATACCGGAAGGTTCGAGGCCAGCAGTAGGGTAGAGGTACGCGCCCGCGTAAGCGGCTTTCTTGAAAAAGTGAATTTTCAAGATGGGGAACATGTGAAAAAGGGGCAGACCCTTTTTGTTATCGATCAGAGACCGTTCAAGATAGCTTTAGATGAGGCCGAAGCCAACTATGCACAAGCATTGGCTTCCCTTAAAACAGCACAAGATAATTTTGAAAGGGTGGAATCTTTAAGAGAAACAGGAGCTTTATCCATAGAGGAATACGACCGAAGAAAGCAAGCTTTGGTTCATGCCGAGGCAAGCATTCAATTGGCACAGGCAAAAGTGAACAATGCCAAACTGAATCTCGAGTTTACTGAGGTTAAAGCGCCAATTTCGGGATTGGTCAGTAGAGACAGGGTCAATGAGGGTAATATTGTCGATGGTGGTAGTGCCAACTCAACCTTGCTGACCACCATAGTGGCAACTAGTCCTATCCACTTTTATTTTACCGGAAGTGAGTCCGATTATTTGAAGTATGTACGATTGGCCCGAAACGGTGAGCGTGGCGAAGCCCGTTCAGAGGGAATTCCTGTCTTTATACAATTGCTTGACGAAGATGAATTTGTTCACGAAGCCACCATGGATTTTGTTGATAATGAAATCGATAACAATTCGGGAACCATTGAAAGTAGGGCAGTGCTTGAAAACAAAGACCATCTGTTAGAACCGGGTATGTTCGGTAAGGCTCGCCTGTTAGGAAGTGCCGAACATGAAGCCTTGATGATACCTGATGAAGTTATAGGTACCAATCAGTCGATGCGATTTGTTTACACCTTATCGGAAGATAATAAAGTGGTCAGCAAGACTGTGACATTAGGTCCCTTGCACTCAAACGGATTAAGAATTATTAGAGACGGAATTTCTTCGGAAGACAAGGTAATTGTGAACAATATCCAGAAGATTAGGCCAGGTATGGTGGTAAATCCATCACAAGTAGCCATTGAAGGCGAAACCAATAATTTGACAGAGGTAGCACAGGCCCATTAATCTTAAGAATCTAGAGTATTTAAAATTAGGGAACTTCTCATACCATCCGAATATCTAAAAATATTAGGTGTTCGGATAGGTACCGGGAGTCTCATTCTCAAAACAGAAACCAAAAATGAAGTTCAGCCATATATTTATTAAAAGGCCCATTTTCGCTGCCGTACTTAGTGTACTCATTTTGATTGTGGGTGGTTTGGCTTATGTCTCTTTGCCGATATCGCAGTTTCCTGATGTGGCACCACCGACCATAGAAGTAGTGGCGGTTTATCCTGGGGCGAATGCGCAAACCCTTTCAGAGAGTGTAGCTGCCCCGTTGGAAAAAGAAATCAACGGAGTAGAAGACATGATTTACATGACTTCGCAATCATCGGCCGATGGGCGAGTGGTGTTACAAGTTGCCTTTAAATTGGGCACTGACCTTGACAAAGCCCAAGTTCAGGTACAGAACAGGGTAGCCATTGCAGAACCAAGGTTGCCCGAATCGGTGAAAAGATTAGGTATAACCACTAAAAAGATATCACCTGATATGTTGATGGTGGTCAATATGTATTCACCAAATAAGACCTATGACCAAATTTATATGGGTAACTATGCGGTACTTCAATTGAAAGATGAACTTGCCCGAATAAAAGGGGTAGGTGATATTCAAATATTCGGTGCTGCGGAATATGCTATGCGTATATGGTTGAATCCTGATAAAATTGCGACACTCGATATTACGGCCGGGGAGGTGGTAAGTGCCTTGCGGGCACAGAACGTTCAGATTGCTAGTGGTACGCTCAACACCCTGCCTTCTGGAAGCCAGTCTGCTTTTGAAGTCAATATACAGACACAGGGTAAACTGGTCTCGACCGAACAGTTCGAAAATGTAATCATCAAATCTAGCGATGACGGACGAATCGTAAGGCTTAAAGATATCGGTCGGGTAGAGCTTGGTGCACAGAATTACGCGACTAAGGGATATTTAGGAAAAGACCCGGCAATTGCAATGCCCATTTTTCAACAGCCTGGAGGAAATGCCCTGGAAACGGCATCTCAAATACAGGATAAAATGGAAGATCTTGCGAAGAACTTTCCTAAAGACCTAGAGTATAAAATAGCATATAATCCAACCGAGTTTATTCAAAAATCGGTTGATGAGGTATATCACACGATATTCGAAGCGGTAATTTTGGTGGTCTTGGTGATTTTATTATTCCTTCAATCATGGAGGGCAGCTATCATCCCCATTCTGGCCATACCTGTGTCGCTCATCGGTACCTTTGCGGTTATGCAGGCCATTGGGTTCTCTTTGAACAACCTTACCCTTTTTGGTTTGGTGCTTGCCATTGGTATTGTGGTCGATGATGCCATTGTGGTTGTAGAAAATATGGAGCGGTATCTGGCAAAAGGGCTATCTCCTAAAGAGGCGGCTTTCAAGACGATGGATGAAGTAGGGGGAGCCCTTGTTGCCATTGGCTTGGTATTGATTGCAGTATTCATTCCAACGGCATTCTTAGAAGGTATTTCGGGCCAGTTCTATAAACAGTTTGGTATGACCATTGCCGTGGCCACGGCCATTTCGGTCTTCGTTTCATTAACATTTAGTCCGGCCATGGCCGCGCTACTAATGAAGCATGAAGAAAAGTCGAGTACCAAGAAAACGCATGTTATTTTAAGGCCCTTTGTATTCATAGGTAATCGTTTCAATAGCTTTATGGATAAGCTATCGGAGCGATATGGTAAAGCGGTTCAGAAACTGGTAAGAACCGGTATGATGGTCATGGTGGTTTATTTCGGATTGATTGCCATTACGGGCTTTGAATTCAACAGGGTGTCACAGGGATTCATTCCGGCTATGGACCAGCAGTACTTTATTACCATCGTACAGCTTCCGCCGGGATCTTCACTTACCAGAACGGATAAGGTAGTACGCGAGGTGCTTGATTTAGGATTGGATATCGATGGAGTGGAAAATGCAGTGTCATTTACAGGTTTCGATGCGGCCTCATTTACCAACGCATCCAATGCTGCGGCCGTTTTCTTGACCTTGGAAGATTTTAATCTCCGTAATGAGAAAGGGCTAGGTTACGAAGAACTTTTAGGAACGGTAAGGGCCAAATTCGCCCAAGTCGATGATGCCATTGTTCTAGTTATTCCGCCCCCATCAGTTCGGGGTATCGGTAACGCCGGAGGCTTTCGTATGATGGTGCAGGATAGGGCCAACTTGGGTACCGATGAACTGCTGAAAGCGACGAACGAATTGGCGATGGCAGCTAATCAAGACCCGATACTGAGTAACGTATTTAGCTTTTTTAATAACCAAACACCACAATTGTTCTTGGATGTGGATCGGGTGAAAGCCGAGAAATTGGGTATCGATGTAGGCCAAATATTTCAGTCGTTGGAGATTTATATGGGTTCGGCCTTTGTGAACGAATTCAATTATTTAGGAAGAACTTTTCAGGTGACAGCACAGGCAGACGCACCCAATAGGTTGACCCCCGATGATATTTCTAGGATCAAGGTGCGCAATAAGAAGGGAGAGATGGTTCCTTTAGGTACGGTATCGCAACAGAAAGACATTGCGGGGCCTTCAAGAATACCAAGGTTCAACCTTTATCCCTCGGCTTCATTGAACGGTGATTTTGCACCCGGCTATAGTTCTGGTGAAGGATTGGATAGAATGGAAGAATTGGCAGCGGAAATACTTCCGCAGGGTATATCTTTTCAATGGACGGAAATTGCCTACCAAGAACGGGAAGCGGGCAACACAGCGGGCATTGCATTTTTATTGGCCGTAGTGTTTGTTTTTCTCTTGTTGGCGGCCCAATTCGAAAGTTTGGTATTGCCACTTGCAGTGATATTCATCGTTCCTATGGTATTGCTTTCGGCCATGATAGGGGTCGATTTGGCGGGTCTTGACAATAATATCATGGTACAGATCGGTTTGGTGGTACTGGTTGGTTTGGCGAGTAAGAATGCGATTCTTATCGTTGAATTTGCCAAACAGTTAGAAGATCAGGGTGAAGATTTGAAAACGGCGGTGATAGAGGCTTCGAAACTAAGGTTACGCCCGATTTTAATGACAGCAATGGCATTTATTCTTGGCGTAGTGCCATTGGCACTTGCTACCGGAGCGGGCGCGGAATTAAGAGTGTCGTTAGGTATTGCGGTATTTAGTGGAATGCTCGGGGTAACCTTGTTCGGTATTTTCTTGACACCGATATTCTATTATCTGGGCAGAAAATGGTCCGCTAAAAGAGCTCCACAAGAAAAAGTAGTACTGGCACATCAACATAACTAGAACTAGAAAACAGTAATGAAAAAGTCGATAACATTAATAGCAATAGCAATCATTTTGGTTTCTTGTGGTGTTTCAAAACGTGATTTTAATGTACAGCCGCAAGTAGAGGTAACCGATGATTTTCTAAAGGAAGAAATTACCGAGAAGGCCTTTACCCAATCTGGTATTGCAAAAGAATGGTGGTCAGAGTTCAACGACCCAATTCTTGACAGCCTTATCGAAAAGGCAAGAAGGCATAATTTAGATATCAATTCGGCAGTTGCCAATTACAATGCTGCGCGTGCTCTTTTAAAAGAAAATAGATTGGATAGGCTTCCTACGGTCACCGCTAACGGTAATTATACGCGCACCCGATTAGGTGAAAACGTTTTTGTACAAGGTAGCAACCCTACTTATAGCACGTATAACGCAAGTTTTGATGCTTTTTGGGAAACAGACCTTTTTGGTAGGGTAACCAATAGAATTAAAGGTGCTTACGCCAATAGCAATTTAGCACTGGCAGATATGCACGGTATGTATGTCAGTATATTTGCTGAGGTGGCCAATAGTTATATGCAACTGCGTGGCACTCAATATTTGTTGGATATCGCCAATCGTAATTTGAAAGGCCAAAAAGACACATACGACCTTACGGTAAAATTGTCCGAGGCCGGCACGAGTAATAGCCTTGACGTCTCCAGGGCCTTGGCCCAGCTCGAAAGTACCCGAGCCAGTATTCCCCCGTTGGAAGCTAGAATCGAGGCCTTAAAGAATGGTATAAGTGTCTTGATTGGTGAGGTTCCTGGTAACTTAGATGACGAGTTGATCAATAAAAAACCGTTACCAAGTCTTCCAGCTACGGTCGCCTTAGGTGACCTTCGTGAAATGCTAAGAAGAAGGCCCGATATTCGCCAGTCGGAGGCCGCTCTTCAAACTCGAATTGCAGCTTACAATATTTCCGTGGCGGAACTATATCCAAAAATAGAATTTGGTGGTTCGGTAGGTTTTTCTGCGGTAGATTTTGCAAATTTTGGCGAGAAGCCATCTTTCACCTGGTCATTGGTGCCCAGTATTAGTTGGGCGGCATTTAACCTAGGTAGGGTAAAGCAACAAATCAATAGAAACGATGCCTTGACCATAGCAGCGATCAATCAATATGAGAAATCGGTCTTACAGGGCTTGGAGGAAATAAAGACTTCTTTAAGCAATTATACCAAAGAGCTGCAAAGAAGGGAAATATTGAGAATTTCTTCGGAGGCTAGTGCCAAAGCCGCTGATTTTGCCAAGCAACGTTTTAATTCTGGATTGGACAGTTTTATAGATTACCTTAATGCCGATAATGTGTTGCTTCAGGCCGAGAATGCCCTGGCCCTAAGCGAAATTTCTTCGGCCACTTCTTTGATAGCCATTTATAAAGCCTTGGGAGGCGGATGGGAGATTATCTCTGAAGAAGAATTGAATACTAAATTTGAAACCATGCATTTGGCCAAGGCCGATGACAACTAACAAAACCAACAGTGTAAGGTGTGTCGGTAGTTAGAGACTAAGTTTCGGTACTACCGACCCATCCAAATATTTATGAGCAAGGCTGATATACCAGTTTTTGAAAATACTAATGACCTTCATGAGGCAATCGGTTTTTCCCATAGAAGCCACATCCCAAATTTCGATGTGTTTGAAGTGGAAGAAATGGGGGTTTCTGCAAGAAGGTGTATGCCGCCCTATCGTCAAGGGTTTTATCAAATCGGGTTACTGAACTATACGGGTACGAGCGAACTCAACCTGAATACCGATTTACTCGAGCTTGAAGAATTTCCCTTGTGGTTTGTAGTACCGGGTCAAGTGTTCTCGTGGGTGCGGGATGAAAAGATGTCGGGTTTTTATGTAATGTTCAGAAAAGAGTTTTTGATCAACACTTTTCCTGACCTTAACAAAGATTTTCCGTTCTTGAAGATGACCGAGAATAGTGTGATGATGTTGACAAAAGAAGAGCACGAATCGCTGAATTTTGATATAGAAAGAATGCACTCGGTATTTAAGAGTCCGCATCCGTATCAAGAAAAAATGTTAGAGGGTATGCTGGGATCTCTACTTTATTATTGCAAGGCGATTTATGAACGGCATAAAACGACGGAGAACCATTTGAGTCGGTCACAGATTATAGCGAACAAATTTGAGGCATTGGTCGATAAAATGTACGTAGATACGAAGAACGTAAGCGATTATGCAGACGAATTGAACATAACACCTAATTACCTGACCACGACCATCAAGAAATTGACCGGTAAAAGTGCGAAAGATATTATTCAGGAACGGCTTTTGATGGAAAGTAAAAGTCTATTAAAATATTCGGGGCTCGATATTGCTGAAATTGCCTATCGCCTGAATTTTCAAGAACCAACACATTTTACGAGGTTCTTCAAGAATTTGAGTGGTGTGACACCGAATCAATTCAGAAGAATGTAAAGTGAATAAAAGAGAGTGCGTATAACCAACTAACTAAATAGAAACCAAATGTTTTTAACTATGAAAAGCCATATACTAAATTTGTAAAATGTTTTAAAATGGATTGTAATGAATGAGAAGAATGTTGCCGTGGTTACGGAAGCTGGTAACGGATTGGGCAGGAAATTTGCGAAAATCCTTAAAGACAACCATTATCAAGTGGTACTTGCCGCTTGTAAAGGTAGTTACAAAAAGCTTTTTGAGGATGGAGAGGTTGAACCTGATTACGAACTGATAGAAGTCGATTTTACTTCTGAGAAAAGTTTGGCAACACTCGAAAAAACAATTTGTGAATCGTATGGTAAGTTAGATTTGTTAATCAACAATGCCGAGATTGTCAATGGTTTTGGTCATAAAATCGACCAGATACACATCGATGATATTAAAGATGTTTATGAAATTAACTTCTTTTCGGTAATACGGGTTATACAGGTACTCAAACCTTTGTTGAAAAAAAGCGATGACCCCCGTATTATTAATATCACCAGCTCATTAGGTGATATCAGTAAAATGAAAGATGATGGTTTTTGCTATTCCGGTTATAGCCTTACTGCCTATTGTACCTCAAAAGCGGCATTGAATATGTTTACCCACTTGCAATGCAAAGAATTTAAACCTTCTAAAATTAAAATGTATAGTTTTGATCCTGTTACGATGAAAAACTGTACCCATAATTCGGTCATGATCTGTGATGGGGTAAAAGATGAATTTGTGTCTATGATCAAAAGGTAAGGGCATTAAATTCTTCCCGAAAGTTGAGTCTGTTTATTTTTTAATTAAGACGGGTAAACTTATTCTTTCGACCCGCCAAGTTCGATTTCAAAGAAATATTTGTTCGACCATTTAGAAATACCGCCCGATGCGGGAAATATTTCAGCATACAAACGAACGCCGTTCACATTTTTCGGTATTCCAGACTTAAAGCAAAGGTCTTTCTTCACCGTAATGCCATTCTTAAAAGCTTTCAAGAAAATAGTTTTGTAGACCAAAAGGCCTGCCTCACCGAATTTTTGCAGTTTTTCCCCTGTGTAAGCAAAAGCTTCCGGAAAACCCTCGATTGCATCGACCAGAAATAATTGTAAGTTAAAAAGCTTCTGCTTTTCTATAACAAGAGGGCTAAAATTGATTCTAACCTCTGCGGTAAGAATTTCACAAATGGTTCTTTCAATAGGTTTTCTTTCCATTGAAAGTTTGGCATATTCAATATGGGCCATTCAATAATTGGTTGAGAGAAATTAGAAAAAGTAAAAAAGGAAAGGGCGGAACACTGACATCAATTCCACCCCTTCCAAAGCGACAATAATCAACTAACAAATCGCCGTTTAATCTTAATTCTCTTATAGGCCAGTTCTCTAATAGGCAGAACTACGCTTTCATCATTAATTTGAAGCGTTACGCTTAAATTGTCTAGGGACTCGATTTTACCTTCAAGCCCATCAATTTCTACCAAGTCACCAATTGCATATTTCTTGCGGGTATAGAAGGTGAGCAGTAATATGTTTATGACTTCTCGCGAACCGAAACCAAAGCCCAATGCCAAGGCCAAGAGAAAAGCGCCCATTATCATTGTAACATTGTTGGTTATAATCGTTGTATCGACACCCACTTGGTTTAGTGCTGAAATGGTGAAGAACACCGCAACTAGATAGAATATGATGGTTCCGATAAACTTGGCGCCATTGAGCCCCATTGAGCCAAAAAGCGTACTTATGGCCTTTTTGATTAGCGTGGCTATATAAATTCCGAAGATGAAGAGAATAATTCCGCTAAAGAGCTTGGGCAAATACCGCAATAGATTGCCTATTTCTGTTGAAACGATATTCCAATCCATAATATCGGCAGCAACCGTCAAAAAAATCAGATAGATGGCCCACTTGGCGAAGCCTAAGAGCACCTCTGAGATGTTTACTTGAATTTGATTTCCTTCAAGAATATCCAATTCGTTGAATTTCTCTCCAAAGCTGTCGATTTTTATTAGAAGTAAAATCTTCTTGAGCAGAACTAATAGTAGTTTGGTAATGATCCATCCTATAAGAAGAACGAAAAATACCCCAATTAGCTTAGGAATGGTATTACCGATTTTTTCGCCCATTGATTTGAAAGATTCCAATGTTACATCTTTCCATTCGTTGATTGTTGTCATAAATAAATTGGTCAGTGTTTAGTTTTCGTTATTGTCAAGTGTTCTGAAAAGCCTTTTGAGTGCAGCGGGATAATTGTCAGTTACGAAAAATGTAAAATCCATTAGTAGTTTGGCCATTGCAACATCTTTCATCACTTTTTGCCGCATATCAGGTGGTACGCTTCTGACGTTATCCTCCAATTTTTTAAAGGCATTGTTACTGTTCATATCATTTGATTTTATTGTATTCTTGAACCACTCTACTTTTGGCCCGTTTAAGTCTCATTTTAACAGCGCTTTCAGAAAGGTTCATCAGTGCCATCAATTCTTTTATGCTCGCATCGTCTTGGTATTTAAGTAATAGCATCGCCTTATCTTCCGGTCTAATGATATTCATTGCTTTCTTCAGCCGCTCTACCGATAATTGAAGCAGGGTCTGATCTGAAACATTCAATAAGATTTCATCATCTCGCTCATCGAGATGTCGGGTTCGGTCGGCCATTTTTCGTTGGGTATTTCTGTTGACGTGATTAACGCAGAAATTATATACGAATGAGTAGAGCCAAGTGCTGAATTTTGAATAGCCTTTAAACTTTCCGATCTTTAAATAGAGCATTAGAAATACATCTTGGGTCAAATCTTCAGCTTCAGCGGGTGTTCTTGAAAAACCGTAACATTTGTTGTATACTCTGCTGACATATCTATCATAGAGTTGACCGAAAATTTCTGGATCTTTGGTCTTAGTAACTTCTTTGACCAGTTCCTCATCGGAAATCGCATCGCGTAATGTGAACTTGCTCAAAACATGGGAACTTTTGGTTGTTATTTATTTAGACACCGATAGGTGCATTAAGTCACTTTTTTTGAAAGGAAAATTTCAAATAAAGTGAGTTTTGGTTTTAATTATTTAGAATTCAGTGTCTTACGAATTGTTTAAAAGGCCGGCAAAATTAATTAAAATCCATTCTTTGGGTGGACTCTATCAAATTGAATAGAGGTGATTTATGAATTACCAAGCGGTTCAAATTTGAATAAGAGATGACTTAAATGCCGAATTTTAGAAAAAGTGTAAGAATACAGATTGGTGGAAATCAGATTTACGTTAAGAATATATTGAAACCCTAAGTCATGTATTAACCCAAATAATTTTTTTATTTACTTTATAAGTGCTTAATTACATGTGAGTTAAAAAAAATTGCTGTAAGGATGTAATTAATCACGACTATTAATTAGATTTCTTTTTTCACCCGACCGTGCCGAGTAATTTAAACGACATATTGATTCGAGAACTCCGCTATAAGTTTGGTTTTACCGATACTTATATTGAAAGTGTTCAACACCCTTTGATTATCTTAAATGGTGAAGGAAATGTGCTTTTAGCAAATGATGCATTTTGCCATCTATCGGGGTCAGAAAGACCGGATTTGACAGATAGTAAATCGTCTCTAACCTTCGGAACTTCAAAAGGCAGTGCTGAGTTTCTTCAACACGTACAGAAAGTCTTTAATTCGGGTATTTCGGAAGAATTTGAAACAAGCTATAAGAGTACGAATCAAGTGGTAATACCTGTTATCGTTTCGCTGTCCGCCCTTTTTAACACACAGGTAAGTCCGATGGCCTGTTTGGTTTTGATAGAGCCATTGAATAATCTACATGGGCAATCAAGGCTAAAAGGAAATAAGGGTGAAATACTCGAGAATTTGAAATACACGCGAAAAACAATCGAGTTATATACATCCAAAAACCTTCTTGGAGTCTTGGACCGTACGCTCAACAATATTTCAGACGGTATCTTATCGTTAGATACAAAGTGGAGATACACCTACATTAACGACACGGCCCAACGATTGCTGGCGGTTAAAGGTGAAAACCTTATAGGTAAGAATATTTGGGACGAGTTTCCCGATTTGGTAGGCAGTGCCTTTTACAGGTTTTGTTATAATGCGGTTACCACACAAAGTAAACAGCAGTTACAAGATTATTACGAGCCCTTTGATAAATGGTTCGAAGTTCGCGCATACCCATATCCTGATGGGTTGACCATTTATTACTCCGATATTACCCATCTGAAAAAGATTGAGCAATTGCTCTCGGAGAACGAAAATTACCTAGATAACCTTATCAATACCATTGGTGACCCCATTTTTGTAAAAGATTCAGAAAGCAGGTTATTGATTGTAAACGATGCCTTTTGTTCCATTTTTAATCTCAAACGCTCCGATATCATTGGAAAATCCCTAGCAGAAGATGTTAATGAAGACGAAAGAGACAGTTTCTTAAAAATCGATAGAGAGGTATTAGAAACCGGATTGGAAAATGTGAATTTAGAAAGCCTAACCGTTCGGGGTACTGAAACCAGATTGATCTCTACGAAAAAGACACGATTTGTCGATAAAAATGGTAAGCGGTTTTTGATTGGGATTATTCATGATGTAACCGAGTTAAAGCGTGCCGAATCGAACCTAAGGTCTCAAAAAGAATACTCTGAAGCCCTAATAGAATCGATGCGAGAGGGTTTGGTGGTCTTTAACATGAAGACAGAAATAAGTAAAGTGAACCCTGCTTTTTGTGAAATGTCGGGCTTTACGGAAAAAGAACTTTTAGGTAAAGCGTGCCCTTATCCGTTTTCACCACCTGAAATTGAAGAAGAGTCGAACCGAAGGCATGAGAAAATAGCCCAGGGTAAAGAGCTCGAAAATTTTGAGACCGTTTACATGAAGAAAGATGGTACCAGGTTTAATGTTGACGTGATGGTATCAAGTTTTACCAATCCCGATATGACCGGTCAAACCTATTTTGCGACCATCATCGATACCACCGATCGCAAAAAAGCAGAAGATGAACTGAGACTGGCCAAAGAATTTACAGATAGCTTGGTCATGTCAATGCAAGAGGGGCTGATTATTGTGAATCTATCCGGTAAGATAATCATGGTGAACGATTCTACTTGTAAGATTTTAGGGTATTCGAAAGAGGAATTGGTCGGTATGGAATTACCCTATCCGTTTGCCAAGCCGGAAGATTTTGAAGAGATTGCCCGAACGAACGAAAAAGTTGCGGCAGGTGAGGCGCCTTCCTTTCATTTTGATTTCATTAAAAAAAGTGGTGAGGTTTTTAAGGCCACATTTCTAACGGGCCATATAACCGATGATAAAGGGGATGTTATTGCACTTTTTGGCACTATGAAAGATATTTCTGAAGAATACCGATCGCAACAAATTTTAGAAGACAGTGCTATTAAATCCTCCAAAAAGAAAGATGTTATTTTAAAACTGGCCAGTTTGGTCGGTGGGGGATTCAAAAATTCATTGAGCGAAATTACCAAGTTGGCCTCGACCACTTTGAATGTGGAAAGAGTAAGTATCTGGAGTTTGAACGATGATAGAGACACCATTAAATGTGAGCATCTTTTTACCCTAAGTTCAGGGCAGCATTCGGCGGGAGGTATTTTGAGCAAAAAAGATAACCCAGAATATTTTGAGGCCCTTGAAAAAAACAGGACCGTTCTTATTGATGATGCTTGGGAAGACCCCGTTACTAGGCGATTTACCGCAGATTATTTAAAACCGAGTAATATCCGTTCCCTAATGGATGTTTTTATTAGTAGTGCCGAAGGTTATTACGGCATTATCTGTTTTGAACATGTCGGGGATAGTAATCGTAAGTGGACAGCTGATGAGCAAGAGTTTGCCACTTCAATTGCCAGTATCGTGTCGTTAATGGTCGAGAGTAGTGAGAGAAAATTGGCAGAGGATAAGTTGATTGCAAGCAATTCGGAACTTTCAAAGGCCAATACAGAGTTGCAAAAACTTCGAAACAAATTGGAGCAGGAAAATGTATACTTGAGAAACGAACTTGATTTAGTTTTCAATTTTGAGGAAATGGTATATGGCAGCGCGGAATTCAGTAACGTTCTTTCCGAGGTCGAAAAGGTTGCCGAGACCAATGCAACCGTGCTTTTACTCGGCGAGTCGGGCACGGGCAAAGAGCTATTGGCCAGGGCCATTCACAATATAGGTCTAAGAAACGATCAACCGCTGATAAAGGTAAATTGCTCAGCTATTCCGCGAGAGTTGATAGAGAGTGAACTTTTTGGACATAAAAAAGGATCTTTTACAGGTGCTTTTGCCGATAAGGTCGGCAAATGTGAATTGGCCGATGGGGGCACTTTGTTCTTAGATGAAATAGGGGAGTTGCCAATTGATATGCAACCAAAAATTTTAAGGTTTTTGCAAGAGGGTGAAATCGAAATGATTGGCGGTACCGGTGTGAAAAAATTAGATGTGAGGGTTATTGCTGCAACCAATAGAAACCTTCAAGAAGAAATAAAGAAAAAGCAGTTTCGTGAAGATCTCTACTTTCGTTTGAACGTATTTCCCATTCAGGTTCCTGCTCTTAGGGATAGAAAAGAAGACATTCCACTATTGGTAGAACATTTTGTAGATAAGTTCAATAAAGAGTATTCAAAAAAGATTCAATACGTGACCGACAAGGCCATGGAAAAACTCAAAGCCTACGCATGGCCAGGAAATATTCGCGAACTTGAGAATCTAATCGAACGGGCCTCTATCTTATCCAATGGTGATACTCTTGTCATTCCCGGTTTTGATAATGGTGAAAAAAAGACAAAGGTCTCAATCAAAGATTCCGAACTATCCTTAGATGCCGTACAGCGTAAACATATATTTCAAGTACTTGAAAAGTGCCATTGGAAAATTTCCGGTAAGGATGGAGCTTCCGAACTTCTAGGGTTAAAGCCCAGTACATTACGCGATAAAATGTCTAAGCTGGGCATCAAAAAGCCCGTTTAGGGTCACGGTATTCCGTGATGTTTAAAATGAGAAATAGTAAGCTCACGGTATTCCGTTAACTAGAATTTTCTCACAAGTACTCGTCTGTTTTTTAATATCTCTGTAAATCAGTTTGTTACAAAACCGGCCATTCTTTTTTCAGGACTTTGGCATGTCAATTGACTTTCAAGTTTCTAAAAAAGGGAGAAGCATGGTTCAAATTAATGGGGCATCATTTAGACTTGATTCCAACATCATCAAATGTTCCATCGAAAATCATTTCGATTTAAGTTTTCTGGAGGAGGGTTTTTCAGAAGGGTTCTCTGAAAGAATCAAATTCTTGTCGAAAGGCAAGTACCTACCATTACTTATCGATCTTCGAGAAGTACCCAAAAGAGAACTGATCAACCTGTTTAAAATATTGTCCCCTTACAAACTGAATGATATTGGTATGCACAGACCAACATTCTTGGTACAGTCATTCTTAATGAGAATGTACCTGATGGTCTATTGTATTTTGAAAGGCAATGCCTTTTTTAATCACATATTCAATAGCTCGGTAAAAGCTGAAAACTATTGTATGCGAATGTCTGAAACCATCAACCCTACCGAAATTTAATTATGAGCAATGACCAAATGAAACTAGAAAATAATGCCTCATTTTGGAGAGACGATAGTGGCATACTATGCTGCAAGTTGATGAACACGAATGAAGCTAAAAAACTTGATCAGTTGACGGCCAAGAAGTATTTGAATGCTATGAAAACTCTTTCAAAAGGGCAGCCCGTACCAATTCTGTTCGATTTGCGAGATGTAAAAGGAACCATTTCGGTAGAGGGTGCACAACACTTGGCTCGAGGTCTTAATAATTTAGAGATAGCTGTCTGTGAGGTGTACGTGGTAAATTCCTTTGCCATCAACCTACTGGTTAGGGCTTATAAAAGAATTTATCACACCGAAATACCATATGCCATTTTCAATGACCTTTCCAAGGCAAAAGAACATTGCTTGAATTATAAAAAGGAGTTTGACCACCCGACAAAATTAAAGTCCTGATAAAAATTTTAGGGAAATATGCCTGAAGGTGAAAACCTTAATCGCTTAGAGTTATGAGAATAAATTTTATGTTGATAGATGACAACGAAATAGACCTTTTCGTTTGTCAGAGAATGATAGAGCTTGAATTGGGTAACCAAGATATTGCTAAGTATGATAATGCCCAATCAGCATTGGATGACTTGCTTTCACTAACGTTTTCAAAGGGAAATTCGAAAGCGGAAATGCCCCATATCATTATTCTTGATATTAATATGCCCGGCCTAAATGGTTTTGGTTTTTTAGATGGATTGTCTGAACTTAAAAAGTCGAATCGGCTGCCCGTAAAAACCATAGTGCTTTCTTCTACCACCAAACTTGAGTATATAATGAATGCCGAAAAACACGAGGCTTGTGACGGATTTATAGGCAAACCCCTGACCGCTTCGAAAATTAGGCAAATTGTCGAGGCTTTTAAGCCTGAACCCGATAACGTTGATCTCGGTTAATATATTGGCCATACCAACTGCTAATCAAAATAATTGGAACCAAAACAGTTTGTAAAATAGTTAGCCGAGCTTTTACCAAACTTGGCTTAGACAATAATGTTTCCCCATGAGTACAATAGAGTTGAACGACTTAATTGAAGATTTAAAACAATTTCAATCGAACTATTACCTTCGTTCAAATGCAATGGCGACCTATGAATTGATCAATGCCTATTCAAGTCGATTTAACTTCGAAAATTCGCAGATTAGATTGCAGTTCGAAGGTTATTTAGAGGAGTTGAAAAATTGTATGCTCGCTGAAGATATAAATGATTTTGCCCGCAAATATGCCTACGTTTTACTTAAGCTAATGTTATTGCTTAAAAGGCCTGATGCCATTTATCTTGAAGACTAATTTTCTCTTCTTATAGCTGTTATCCCACTAATTTTTAATGATAGCCCAGCTTTTCTCGAAAAGCATTTTATTTCGCCTTCTTTAGAAACTTTTCTTTACGACGCGAGTTGAGCGGAGTTAAGAGCTAATGTTATTTTGTTTATCTCTACAAACCAACCCCACTCATCAATCCATATTACTCATTCATCAATTCAAACTGCCAGTTCATGTAATAACTCAAGACCATCTCTCTTTAATGACTAGCATTGGGCCTTAATTACCGACCTAAACCAATTTTCAAATGCATTCAAGTGTTTCGGGAATAAGAATTAACGGATTCAATACTTTAACCTACTCAAGGCAGTTTAAGCAATTACTTTACATAAAAATGGTAATTGTCTTTTTTATCGCGCGACATGCTATGGCCCAAACCCCTACAGACGCCTTAATGATGCCTTCCCAAAATGCCTGTGTGTTGTTGAATTACGATCATGGCGAATTTGATCAGTACTGGGAAGGCGACTACCTTCGTGAAAACCTGACCATCGCTACGGTGAAACGCACTACTATTTTACCGATGGTCGCCATTGGTATTTTTGATGAGCTTAACCTATATGTTGGGCTGCCTTATGTTAAAACTAGGTCTACAGAGCCGAACGGGGGTAGGTTCAATGGGGCAGAAGGTTTACAGGATATTTCTTTCGCTTTAAAATATAAATTTTTTGAAAAAAACTCCGATGTGGGCCGATTGCGACTGTTTACAACTGTTGGCTTTTCTACCCCTGCATCTAACTACCTTTCCGATTATATGCCGTACAGCCTTGGTTTTGGAGCTCCTGAACTTTCGGTTAGGGGAATTGCACAATACCAACTTCACAAGGGTTATTACGTAAGGGGTATGGTCGCACATCTTTGGAGGGGCTATACCGAAGCTGAACGTGATTATTACTATAACAACGGAAGTTACTATTCGGCTACCATGGATGTGCCAAACGCATGGAACTTTGAGGCGGTAGTCGGCTCTTGGTTTTTGAACAATAGCCTTAAATTGGAGTTGAACTACGTAGGATTAAAATCGACTAGTGGAGACGATATTAGATCCTATAACGCCGCCCAGCCTACCAACAAGGTAAAATTCGATAGGGTAGGGTTCTCGGCCCAATACTACATTCCATCGATTAAAGGCTTGGGCTTGGTGGCCTACCATCATCGCATGGTGAACGGCCTAAACACCGCAAAATTCAATAATACCGGCATAGGTTTAACCTATCAATTCAACTATTTAAAGGAAAAAAATGAAGAAGATGAAGAGGAGTAGAGCTTATCGTTTAGTTTCGTTAACGGTCGTATGGGCAACTTTGTTTTCTTGTGAAAAAGATATACCGACCAATTTAGGTTTTGAAAGTTATGAATTCTCGGGAATGGATACCGATGGAGGAGACTGGCAGCCGATATTACTGGAAAATGCCGAAAGCATAGAAATAAATGCTCCGGAAGATGCTTCATCACAAAGCTATCTCAACGAAATCGCAGAACTTAAAACCGCTATTCAGAGTATAAATTCTGAGCAGGAAAGGGCCATTGAGTATTGGACGAACAATTCGGTGGTTCGTTGGAATGAAATAGCACTCGAACTGATAGCAAAATACAATCTCATTCCCGGACCGAATGAAGAAGGCGGTTATACACTACCCAACCCCAGTAGTCCTGACGGTCCACCGGCATTTCCTTTTGCACATCCGCCTTACGCATGCAGAGCTTTGGCCTATTTATCGGTGGCACAATTTGACGGACTGATTACTTCTTGGCATTACAAGCAAATGTACCAGAGGTCGGCACCTTATCAACAGGACAGAGATATTTCCTATTCGTACGAACCGAACGACATTCCTTCCTATCCTTCCGATGGTGCTGTGCTGGCGCGCGTATCTAAAAAAGTATTGAGCGCTATGTTTCCTTTAGAAAAAGATTATTTACAGGAGTTGGAAGAAGAGCACCTTGAAAGCTTATTGTTATCGGGCGGGAACGTACCAAGTGATATCGATGCAGGTGTAACTATAGGTGATAGCATTTCGCAAATAGCTTTAACCAGAGCCGCTAACGATGGTATGAAAAACGCCCAAGCGCCAAAAGCGGTTTCTGATTCTATCAAAGCAGCGGCTTTTGAAAGATTTGGGTGGCAGTGGGATAATTTAGAGCTGCCCACTAGACCGGTCGGTTTGACTCCTTTGTTCGGAAGAGTTACAATGTGGAACGTTGCCGATGTTGAATCGGTTCGTCCGACCCCTCCTCCTGCTTTTGATTCCGAAGAATACCTTAAAGATGTAGAAGTGCTAAAAGACCATGCCGATAACATGACCGAAGAGAAAAGGCGTATTGCCAACTTTTGGCAAGATGGTTTAGGTACCTATACGCCTCCCGGGCATTGGAACAGGTTTGCGAACGAATTCATAGTTGAAAGTAAAATGAATCCTTTACGAAGTGCCAGAACCATGGCCTATCTGAATATGGCCATTATGGATGCTGGAATCAGCTGTTGGGACGCCAAATACTACTATCATTACCCTAGGCCGATACAGAAGGTTGCCGGGTTTAAGACCATTGCGGGTACGCCTAATTTTCCGAGTTACACGTCGGGCCATAGTGTTTTCTCTGCTGCCGCAGCTGAGGTATTGGCCTATATTTTTCCAGAGAAGGCGAATCTGGTCAGAGGCTGGGCAGAAGAAGCAGCTATTTCTAGGGTGTATGGTGGCATACATTGGTCTTTTGACGCCACCGTTGGTACCGATCAGGGTCGGGAAGTGGCCCAATACACTATTGATGTCGCCAAGGCAGATGGTGCGGACTAATCTTGAGCACGACAAGAAAATTTTAATCCCCCAGGGAAGAAAAACTTATTCGGCCCAAATATTACAATATTCATGTTTTTAAAAAACACCTTTACGCTATTTTCATTATTCTTATTATTAACACAAATACACATCCACGCCCAAGTTGCGGTTACAGGAAAGGTAGTCGATAGCCAAACAAATGAACCTTTGATAGAGGCACAGATTACGGTAGGCTCCGAAAAAGGAGCGGTAACCGATCATAACGGAATTTTTTCAATGTCTTTAAACGAAGGAACTTATACCGCGTTGATCAAATATTTGGGTTACGAAGACAAGACAATCAGCATCAATACAAATAGCCCCCAATTGGGCACCCTTCAATTGAGTCTTCATAGTACCACCTTAAATGAGGTAATTGTCAGCTCATCCCCAAAGAGTTATAAAAGAGATTTTAAAGGCAGTAATTTTAGGCTTTCACCACTAACACTGAAAAATAGTAATCCGATAAGTACCGAAGAAATATTACGGACAGTTCCCGGGGTGAATATTGTAGGTGACATGGGGTTGTCTAATCGCCCCAATATTAGCATTAGGGGCTCATGGGGCCGTCGCTCAAAAAAAGTATTACTCATGGAGGACGGCTCGCCGTCTGCACCCGCACCCTACATTGCCCCAGGGGCATACTATAACCCGGTAAGCGATAGAATTGCGGCTATTGAAGTTTATAAAGGTGCCGATATGTTACGCTACGGACCCAATAATATGTACGGCGCTATTAACTATATAACCATGCTTCCACCACAAAAACCGGAACTAAGGGTCAAGCTGGTGGGCGGTCAAAGAAATTACAGAACCGGTCTGCTTTCATACGGTGGTACTTGGAACAATTTAGGAGCTTTGGTTGAAGGTGTTTACAAGACTTTTGATGGGTTTACAAACAATTCATCAGTGGAACTACTCAATTTGAACGCAAAAGTATTTGCCAAGCTATCCGAATCTCAATCTTTATATTTTAAGGTAAGTGGTCAGTTTGAAGATAATAAGGCTTCACTTAGTTCTATAACTCCCTTTACGTTTGGGTTAGACCCAGAACAGAATCCGTTAGATGCCGATCAGTTTACCATGCGTCGTTACGGTATGGATATTATTCATAAATGGCTACCTAATGCCAAAACCAGTTTTACCTCTAAGTTATATGCGTCTGACTTTGAAAGGGATTGGTGGAGACAGACGACGGCAAAGGTACAAGTGGTCGATGTTGAAGATTATGTCGGTTCAGAGATATTCAACCAGCGGTATAGTTATTTATCGGGCTCTGAATTCGGAGAAGAAGATTATGTCATTGTTGGCAGGGTGCAAAATGGGAGTGAAAGCACCACAGATAGCCGCTGGGCCTATACTGTTTCTGGGGTGAAAGAGACCTTTGATTTAGACTGGAATTTAGGGGAAGAAAAACAACACCTTGAAGTGGGGTTGAACTTTCACCGAGAGACGTTTAAGGATCGCTTTTTAGAGGCGCCAAATTCACGTTGGGCCAGACATGGCGACATCACTACCGATTTGTGGTACCGACTATGGTCGGTCAACTCGTACATACGAAATGAATTCAAATTCAAAAATTGGGGCCTTACGCCTATAGTGCGATGGGAGCATGTTGATATGTACCTCCAAAATTTAATAACGTTGGCCGAAAACCCCGATTTAGAGAGTATAGAAGAAGGCCGCGAACCAAATGTATACGACCAATTTTTACCGGGTATAACCATTGATTATGAATTGCCGAAAGGGGAAGTGTTCGGTAGTATCTATGAGGGAATGATTGCCCCGTCAAAGGTTTTCGGTTTTTTGGTTGAGCAGAACGGAGTAGTTACAAACCCTTTTGCCGGTGAGAGCATTAACATAAAACCTGAACTTAGTTGGAACCGTGAAATAGGTTGGAGAGGAAGTGTTTTCGGTAACATTTTAAACGGTCAACTTACATATTTCATCAATACGAGTAGAAATTTTTATGCAGGTGGTAGAAATGAGGTTTTCGAAGAATTAGGTAAGGTCAACGTTCAAGGGGTTGAAGTATCACTAAACGCTGAGCTCTTCAAAGATTCATTTCAAAGCCTTAATTTTTTCGGAAATGCCACTCTTCTTTATTCCAAGGTAATTGAAGGTAAACTTTGGGATAAAGATTTGTTTTCTCAAGTGATACATAACGCTGCCACCCAATCTGAATTTATTGACAAAGTGAACGCCAATCGTAGTGCTTTTGAACTTTACACGGTTGATACGAACGGTCAAGAAATACCGCTTGAGAATCAAACGATAACTGCTGAAGATTTTGATAGTATAAGCAAAAGTGTCATTATTCTAGGTGAAGATGGGGTTGATAACACAGAAGCCCCATACACGCCTAATGTCAATTTAAACTGTGGTTTTAATTATGACTGGCATGATTTGGCCGTAGGTATTAGTGGTCAGTATGTAGGCCAACAATATACCGAGTTCAATAACTTTGAGAGCGAATCTTCAGATGGGGCCATTGGTAAATTACCCGAGTATTTTACGTTGGATGCTTTTATGAATTATGATTTTGATTTAGGTCAAGGTTCTAAGCTAAGGCTCTTTATTAACGGCAAAAACCTAACCAATAAAATTTACAGGGCATCGAGATTGAACAGGGCTACTTCGGGCGTATTTCCGGGTGGGTTTAGGCAAATTATTTTAGGGGCCAATTTTTCTATTTAGTACATTCAGATAAAGAATAACCGTTGCTATGATGATTTTTGGTCCTGGTATTTTCTTCGGTGCGTAAAAAACCATTTATTTGAGAATTTTAATGGTTTGCCTTGTCAAACTTGTAAGATTACGTGAATGAACATACGACTACTTTACTTTCTTGCTATTTTTTTGATTAGTTCAAACGGCTTCTCCCAACAATCGGAAAAAAGGTTACCTAGCGATAATAACCCTATTTTCGAAGGTTGGTATGCCGACCCAGAGGCTATGGTTTTTGATGATACTTACTGGGTGTACCCTACTTTTTCCGACGATTATGATAAACAATTGCACTTCGATGCTTTCTCGTCGAAAGATTTGGTGCATTGGCACAAGCATGAGCGTATTCTTGATACTACAAAGGTTAAATGGCTAAGACAGGCCCTTTGGGCTCCTTCCATAATTGAAAAAGAAGACAAATATTACTTGTTTTTTGGCGCTAACGATATTCAGCGACCTGGCCGTGATTCTTACGACCCTAAGAACGATATTAATCATTATGGCGGTATTGGCGTCGCTGTGGCAGATTCGCCAGGTGGTCCGTTTAGCGACTATTTGGGCAAACCCCTCATTTCTGAATTTTATAACGATGCACAACCAATTGACCAATTTACTTTTAAGGATGTAGACGGAACTTATTATTTTTTCTACGGAGGATGGAGCCATTGTAATTTGGGGCGACTGAATGATGATTTTACCGGCTTTAAACCTTGGGAAGATGGCTCACTATTCAAAGAGATAACACCGGAAGGTTATGTTGAAGGACCCTTTATGTTCTTGCGAAACGGAATCTATTACTTTATGTGGTCAGAAGGCGGGTGGACGAATGGTAGCTATAAGGTAGCCTACGCTATGGCAGACCAACCTACGGGCCCTTACAAACGAGTAGGCACCATTTTAGAGGCTAAAGAGGGCGATATAGCTACTGGTGCTGGCCACCACTCCGTAGTCAATAAGCCAGGTACCGATGAATGGATCATTGTTTACCATAGAAGGCCGATACCCAATAAAGACCGTGATCACAGGGTGACTTGTATGGACAAAATGGAATTCAATTCTGATGGTACCATCAAACCGGTTAAAATGACCTTCAAAGGGGTGTCTCAATAGTCATTTTCGGCTCCAGTTTCACAATTTTTCTGCTAGGAGGTCTAAATGACCAAGAGATGATGGTAAGAACTAGCAATAAAAGAGGCCCGAACAGGGTAATCATCGGGTCTCCGACCGCCAAATGCGAAATAGCCGCCCCTAACATGGTAAAAGTAAAACCAGCGTAGGCCCATTCCTTTAATATGGCGAGTTTCGGGAGTAAAACAGCTACCGTGCCCAGAAGCTTGCAAATGCCTAAGATGGTCATCAAATAGACAGGATAACCCAAAGTGTTAAAGTTGGCCACCTCTTCATCCATCTTGATTAATTGCACGATTCCAGTAGAAATCATCCCCAGAGATAACCATAGCGTGGCAACCCAATAAATAATTCGATTTCTCTTTTTCATTATTCTTGATTTAATCGTGAAACAATTTTTTGAAGTCGGTCATGAGCCATATTTATGCCAAATGCGAAGGGTAATTTAAGCATGTTATCTCTATCGGATAAAGATTTGTAAACTATCTGAATGATAAGCTTTGAGGTAGTCGGGGTAAGTTCTTCGAATGTCAAATACTCCAATTGAATAGGGAAGGAGGTGTTCTCCATTTCAAAGGTGCGAACAATTTGCTTTTCAGGTTTAAATTCGTGAATGGTACCGTTGAACCTATGGGCATTGCCCTTTGGGTCGGTCGTTTCAAATTGATAGCTACCATGCCTTTTGCTTTCAAGCTTTAGTACCTTGGTGCCCATCCATTGTGCTACCAGTTCCGGTTCGGTATATGCCTTGAAAAGTAAGTTTAAAGGAAGGTCGAATTCTCTCTTGATCCAAACTTCTTGTGCGCCTTCTGGCGCCGTTACTTTTGTTTTCTGTTCCATTATGAATTTGATTGATGTTTTTTCATGATTTCCTCTAATTTATTGAAGCGGGTATCCCACATTTTCCGGAAAGGCTCGATAAAATCGGCGATTTCCTTCATACCATCAGGGTTAAGCTGATAGTATATCTCCCGACCTCTTTGTTCCTGTTTTAGAAGGTCACATTCGTTCAATATTTGAATATGCTTTGAAATCGTTTGCCGGGTCGAATTGAAATTTTCGGCAATAGAGGTGGGGGTCATAGCCTGAAAAGCTAGCAGGGTAACAATGGCCCTTCTCGTCGGATCGGCAATAGCCTGAAAAACGTCTCGTCTTAATTTCATTACGCAGTTATTTGGTTGCAAATATAAATGCAGTTATTTAGTTGCACAATATTTTTATAAATTTTGTTTCGTATTTACTTGGGGTACTTCTTTTTTTCAGTCCGTTTTTTTGCCTTAACAGCATTATGCCAATAATCTTCTTTTTTAATATTGCAACAAAACGCAAGTTTCAGGTAAATGCTTGATTTTTAGATTTTTTGAAATGGTGAACATACTTTCATTGGTCAGAAGAATTTTCAATAGTATTTCTTTCATGACCTTTTGCATAGCATTGGGCTTCGGTATCTTGGCTATTGTTTTGGTGATTACATCGCCTTCGTTGTTAAATGACTATCCTCAGCTGGCTATTTCGGACAAAGACAGTGTCAAATTCATCTTAACTTTTACGATTGGTGGTATTTTTACCCTCACCATTTTTAGTTATACCATGGTGATGGATGTCTTGAACCGCAGCATCAGCAATTATTCACCAAGATTGATTCCGCTCATTTTAAAAGAAAAGCACCACCAAATTATCTTGGGAGTTACCAGTGGTACCATCATTTATTGCATGATTATGGCGGCTTTTGTTTCCGGAAAATCTAGTGACCAGTTTCCTTCGGTCGCGGCGCCATTGGCTATTTTAATGGGCATTTTTAATATTCTTCTTTTCATATATTTTATACATAGCGTTTCGCAATCGATTCACGTGAACTATGTTTTGCGAAAGTCTTTTTCCAATACTAAAAACGCCATTTATCATATTAAGAATCTGCCCTTTGAAATGACTAGTGAAGAAAAAAGCAAAGATTTTTGGGAGCAGTATGTGTCTATGACCCAGTGCGGTTATTTGAATAAAATAAGAATAGAGAAGCTAATAGGTATTTCTGAAGAGCATGATATTCAAATAAAGCTACTAAAAAAAATGGGTTCCTTTATACTCGAAAATCAACCTGTGATAGCTGTTTCCAGGCAAATAAACGAATCCATTGAACAAAAAATAAAGAGGTGTATCAGTATTGATAGGGGTGAGCCCATTGATGTAATCGAGGTCGGTCTTAAACATATGGTAGAGGTGGGCGTAAAAGCTAGCTCCCCGGCCATAAACGACCCGGGCACTTCGCTAATGTCTATTGATTATTTAACACAATTATTTTTGCTCAGAAAAGAATTGCCAGAATTCAACACCTTGAAATCTGATAAGGGTGGGGTTCTAAAGATGGATATGGTTTCTTATCACAAGCTGGCTGAGACCTGTTTTCTGGAAATGGAAACTTATATGAAGGACGACCCTGTCTTAAAAATGAAAATTTTTGAGAGTAAAGGAATCATTGGCCTATAACCTTTCTTTTTAAATTGAAATAATTCTTCTTTAATTAAAATAGAATTTTACATTTACCGGCAATCTAATTTGGTGGCATTAAAGAAATAAACTGAACTTTATCGTAAGTGAATGCATGATAGATGCTTTGAGGTAATAGTTTTTACTTTTTTAAATTCGTAGTAAATAATCTGATAAATCAACTTTTTAAACCTTTATTAGGTAACCTGTTCCCCCACAAATAGTAGTGACTTATGAAGTGTCTTATTGTAGATGATGACCCATTGATTTGCGATTTGCTAGAGCATTTCTGTAGTAAGATTGACGATATTAATGGCGTAACTACCGCTATGTCGGGCTTTGAAACGGTAAGTCAGATTAACGGCTCGACGTTTGACCTGATAATTCTTGATTTTAATCTTCCTGATCTTACAGGTAAAGAAATATTGAATATCGTCGAACCCTCTACGGCGGTGATAATGGTTACTTCCCATAAAGATTTTGCTTCCGATTCTTACGCTTATGACAATATTGTCGACTATCTCGTAAAGCCGGTCGATTTTGCACGATTTTTTAGAGGGTTTCAGAAAGCCCAAAGTTTTTTAAATCAAAACCCCGATAAAAAGTCGCGTTTGTTTATTAAAGAAGGAAACCGTTTGGTTAAAATAAAATTGGAAGATGTAAAATACTTCAAATCAGAAGCCAATTACATTTCTGTGGTGATGGAAAATCAAAAGATACTCACTTTGATGACCTTGAAGGAGCTTGAGCCCAAATTGCCTAGCTTTTTTCAAAAAGTACACCGTTCTTTTATTATCAACCTCAATAAGATTGACACCATAGACAATAAATCACTTGAAATTGGTCGAGACCATATACCTATCAGCCAGCGCTATGAAAAAGATTTGTTCAATAAGATTGATTTGTTGAATTGATTTGTCTTTCGCACCTTATACAAACCTGATAATAATTGAAAAGGTTCATGATTTTTTTCAATTCGGTTTCTTTAAGTTGGTATACTTCTTTCGGTAACAGTTTTTGAAGCTGTTCTAATTTGAGGGTATTGATGTGGGCGATTAATTTATGTGAAATGGCCTCATATTCTTTTTGATTTTTGATGTCATACACCTTTTCTATTCTTTTTGAATATGATAAAAATTCCTTTTCTAACAACTCAAGTACTCTGTTGATTTTTGAGGTATCCTTATCATAATTCTTGTAGAAAGGCTTAAAATCAGGTGGATTAATTTCATTGCTTCCTAAAATGCGGTAAACAACATCTTTAAAATGATCAATGTCGAAAGGTTTTTGAAGATAGTGGTTACTGACTTTTCTCATAACCAATGGTTCTAAAGCGGATACTACCAACAACGGACAATCAATCTTTCCCTTCTTTCTCAAATCAGTTAAAGAAGTCACCAGGTTGTTATCATCTAGCATTAGGTCGCTAATGATTAAATCTACTTCTTGAGAGGAAATGGCTTTAGAAGCTTCTCTCCAACTTTTAGTTTGTTTCAACTCAATGCTACGGTCATCGAGAACATGCTTCGTTAGTTGTTGCGTAGATTCATCGTCTTCGATATGCAGTACTCTGTAGGTTTTGTCTAGTAGGGGAAAAGCAATTCTTTTTGATTTTCCTTGGTCTTTTTTAACCGGTCCTGCTTTTTCTATGGGAATCAACAAGATGAACTCAGAACCTTTTCCCTTGGTCGACTTGCCCGAAAGTACCCCACCGAATAAAGTGGTCAATTGTTTTACGATGGATAGCCCTAGACCATAACCACCATATCTACCGTCTATATTCTCTTTCTCTCGATAAAAACGTTCATTAATTTTTGCAAGATTATCAGCCTCAATGCCGATACCTGTATCTCTAATTTTTACCTGGAGCTGTGGCGAAATGTCTGCACTCAAACCTGCTTGTAATTCTATTTCACCCTTTTGAGTGTATTTTATGGCATTGACAACCAAATTGGTGACGATCTGGGATAGACGCAAAGGGTCGGTCAGATAACTATTTCCGTTAATTTCTTCATCAACGGTAAGTCTAAAGGAAAGTCCTTTTCTAAGGGCTTCATACTTATAATTCTGGTGTATGTCTGTAAAAAGCTCTACTAAATTTGTAGGCACTAGATTGATCTTTAATTTTCCTTCAACCAGTTTTTGATGGTCAAGCACATCGTACACCAATCCTTCTAGGTTTTGAGCACTTTTTTCTAATGAGGATAGTATCGGTATTTGTGCTTTTTTAGGGGACTGTTTGCCCAATAATTTGGTCAGGCCAAGAATCGTATTGAGAGGCGTACGCATCTCATGGCTCATATTCTGAAGAAATTCGTCGCGCTGATTTTTGGCATGTTGTTCTTTTTGAAGGGCTACATTCAGTTCCGATACTTTTTGGTCAATCTTGGTCTTCATTTTCGAAAAGGTATTGGCCAAAACGCCAATTTCATCTTTTCGATTGGTAGGTAACTTAATGTCGGTAGACCCGCCATCTTCGTAGTCGGCTATTGCCTTGGTCACTTGTCTTATTTTCTTTGAAAATATATTTACGAACAGAAGTGAAATAACAATGGCGAAACCACATACCCACAGCGAGGTTTTTAGACTATCGCTACGAACCGCCCTTGCACTTTGCAAGAGAATATCTTGTTCGATAGATGAAATAAGATAGATTTTTCGAGATCCGTGAAAATATATCAATTCACGTAAGCCACATAAATAAACATTATTTTGAATGTCTTTTATCTGACCAAAAAAGCTTGCTTGGTTGATAACAGAGTCTTTCCCGATTTTAAAATCAGTAAAGTAGTTATAACTTTTGCCTGTTTGAAAGGCAAACCATTTTTGATATTCTGGAGTGTAAAGGTACTGCCCTTCGGCATCTATCAATAAAAGTTGCGACTCTCTCCCTGAAATTCGTTCTAGGTCTCTGTAAAAACTGATTAAATCAACATTGATGACCAAAATACCCACTAAATCGTTGTTGCGATTGAAGATGGGGCTGGCTGCCCTTACCGTTGGGGTTACGGGTTCACTGATGGTACCATACTCTTCGTTCAAGTTGATCTTTGAAAGGTAAACCTGACCTTTCTTCATCTGTATAGTTTCCTGATAGTAATCAAGATCTCCTTTTTTCTGAAGATTGTCAGGAATAAAAATACTGTCGTTCAGCTTGTCGAAACGAATAAGTTCTTGCCCTCCGTTTTCCTTACCAATAAATCTTATTTGAAAATAAGGCAATTTATTTTCAAGGGTAAGCCGAAACAACTCTTTAATGTCACCAAAATTCTGCTGAGTGGGCGAATTGATATAGTTATTCAGTACGGGACTGGAAGAAATTATGGCCACATCATCTGAAACTTCTTTTAAAAGTGAAAGAAACGATTGTTCAGCAAGCTCAGAAGTATGGTCGATTCGCTCTTTTGAGTAAGAGACGATAACATCTGAAGCTTTCGTAAAAACAAGATAACCGGTAAGAAGAATACAAAATATAAGGGCTCCCGTAAAGAAAAGGGCAAAACGGGTAGCTAGTGAATATCGTACGTTCATGGCGGTTTATCGTTCTCAAAGTAAATAAAATATTTGTTTTGAGAAATGCAGCTTTAAATGTACAAACTAACGACTCTGTCCTGTCATTTACGATTTTTTAAATCCAACAATTCTTGTTCGGTAGCTTTCAGTAACTTTTTGAGTTTTTTCTTTCCTTTTCTGTCTTCGTTATTCTTTAAGTCGAACAAAAGGCTGTCTAAAAGTCTGTTGCAGTACTCTACTCTAAAATTTAAGGCCAGGCTAGAAATGGTATTTTGATAAAGCTGGTCTAATTCAGATAAGCTACAAGAAGTTGAATTTGTTCTATAATATTTGGTCAAATGCAGTGGCATGATGTGTAGTTAGGTGGTATTAATGGGTTTTAATTGATTTTGTGATGTAATTTATTTGCCACAAGAATCAAGCCATCTTTATAAAAAACAACTGTACAAAAATTATTTAGGTGAAAATCACAAATCTTTTACCAAAGCCAAGAAACTATATGGGCCTTATCTTATAAATTTTTTGTTGGTGCTTTAGAGAAATATTTAAGGAAAACGTAGATTTATGGGGCTATAATGATTTTAGCGATTAAATAAATAGAGCCATGAATAGAAAAGAAATAGCTGCTGAGTTTTTAAAATCTGCTGGTATGGGCAGAGTAGATGAAGCTTATGAAAAGTATGTTTCTCATAAATTTGTTCATCACAACCAATATTTTAAAGGGAGTCGCAATGCCTTGCTAGAGGCAATGAAAGAAGCTCACCTTACCCACCCTAATAAAAGCATAGATATAAAGTATTCGTATGAAGATGGAGATACAGTGCTTACGCACTCTTTGGTGGTAAAAGAAGATATGGATATTGCCGTGGTTCACATCTTTAGATTTGAATCTGATAAAATTGTAGAACTCTGGGACTTGGGTCAAGTGATTGAAAAGGATTCCCCCAATGAAAACGGACTTTTCTAATCTATGAGGGCGAAAGATCATTCAAAAGCCGTAGATGAATATATACTCAACCTTCCTCAGGCTTCAAGAAGCAAGTTCGAAGAACTACGAAAACTTCTAAAAGAGGTCGCCCCTAGTGCAATAGAAAACCTAAAATGGGGAAAGCCTATACTGGAAACTGAAACTATTTTATTCGCTTTTTCATGCCATAAGGCACACCTGAATTTTGTGCCGACCAGACAGGCGTTAGAGCCCTTTAAAAACCAGTTGCGGCCTTATGTCTTAGGGCAAGATTCCATTCAATTTCCTTTGAACCAGCCGTTACCTGTAGATCTAATTCGAGAAATAGCGGAGTATAGACGTGTGGCCGTAGAAGAACATGGAGCAAAATGGAGAAATTGATACGAAGATGAATTCGATTACTAAACTTTAATTTCAAATATATTGTATGCCTTTAAAAACGTTCTTTTTTTTATTGTTGATTAGCACCCTAACAATTCCACTTCAAGCTCAGGAAAAGGAAAAGATAGATATTCTATTGGTCGGATTTGACCACCTCAGTCAGATGGACGACGGTACCCCCGCTTCAAACGTTTTTAGTGATAAAAAACAGAAGGAAATAAAAAAGCTAGTCGCTGGTCTTGCAGATTTCGAACCCGATATGGTTATGATAGAAAGAGAGCCAAAAGAGCAGCAATTAATGGACAGTCTTTATATGGCATTTGATAAGGGTGAATTAAAATTGGCCGATCTAGAAGGTGGTTCTTCTGAAACTTTTCAAGTGGGTTTTAGGCTGGCCAAAAAAATGGGTTTGAAAGGTGTTCATGGTATTGATCATTATGAATCAACTTCGCAGTCTCTGCTAAAATCAGGAACTAACTTTGATTTGTTCAAAAATGGCCTAATGAAGTTGATCAGTACTGCTCGCCCCTTGAAAAAGAAGGTACAACAAGATAGCCTTTCCATCTATGAATATATCAAGACCATGAACCGTCCTGAACTCGTTAGTTTATCGCATAATCTAATTTTCAATCTGCCGGCCTATGTAATCGATGGAAAATTTTCTGAAGATGGTACGAATACGGTAGACATTGGCAGTATTGATGAGCGGTATATCGGTGCCGAATATATTACCCTTTTTTACAATAGAAACCTGAAGATTTATTCCAATATTTTGAATGTGCAGCTTCAAAACAGAGCGAAGCGTATCGTGTTGATTATGGGTCAACTGCACATAGGTGTGTTAAGTGATTTATTGGGTGATAACCCTAATTACAACTTAGTAAAGGTTTCAGATTACCTAAAATAAGTTACCTGTTCGATTAAACTTCTAATCATAACTATATGTCTGGTTCGTTCTTACGCCTCTTTAAATACCCACTGTGCTTTGTGGTGCTATATCTAGGGTATTTTCCTGTTTCTTATTCCCAGATAATGACGGTACAGGGAAAAATCGATTCAGAATCTATGGGAACCGTATTGCCGCATGAACACGTGATGGTAGATTGGGTAGGGGCAGATCAAACCGGAAATCATCGTTGGTCGGTCAATGAGGTGGTAGCACGTGCCTTGCCTTTTTTACAGGAAGTAAAGCAAAAGGGGGTGACCACTTTTATAGATTGTACGCCCGCTTATTTGGGTCGTGATCCCTTGGTGCTAAAAAAGCTTTCCGAACTTTCAGGTTTGCAAATCATGACCAACACTGGTTTTTATGGGGCCGGTGAAAATAAATATGTTCCCAAAAAAGTGCTGGAAGCTTCAGAGGACTCCATTGCTGGTGTATGGATTCATGAATTTTTTGAAGGAATTGATTCCACGGGTATCAAGCCTGGTTTTATAAAAATTTCGGTTGATGCTAATACCCAACTGTCATCGTTCCATCAAAAACTGGTAGCAGCTGCGGCTCTAACCCATTTACAAACAGGCCTTACCATTGTATCCCACACAGGTTCGGATGAAGCCGCAGGTCAACAAATAGATATTTTGAAAAAAATGGAGGCTCCCACAAGTGCCTTTGTCTGGGCTCATGCACAGAATGGAACTATGGAAGGTAATCTTGACATTGTCGGACAAGGGGGATGGATTTCTTTGGATGGTGTTAATGCCGATGGAGAAAATGGAAAGAAAAACATAGATTTCTATGTGCAGCGCCTACTTGTTTTGAAAGAGAGAAAGTTTCTCGATCATGTTCTGATTTCGCAAGATGCCGGATGGTACACGGTTGGTGAAGAGAACGGTGGAAGTTTTAGGGGGTATACCGATATCTTTGAAGTGCTTTTGCCCGAACTCAAGAAAAATGGCTTTACGCCTGAAGAACTACATCTGTTAATGAAGGTGAACCCTGCAAGGGCTTTTTCCTTGAAGCCCGTCAAATACTGACCTTAGTTTAAAAAGCAAACCGTTTCAGAAAAAGGCCCTGCTCTCTTTAAAGAGAACAGGCCCAAATCAAACCAACTTGAAAACTAATCTTTCTGTGAATTATTCTGCGCTTGCTTTTAGCGAATGCAAGGCTGTGATAACCCCGCCCTCTACTTCGAGTCCTTGAGTAGCTGCAGCACCATCAACATCAATATTGTAAACGAAACTTCCTGTTTCGGTAGTTATACCCACATAAACGGTTTTACCATCTTCTGAAACGTAATTATTTCTATAAGTCAAGGTGGTAATGGTAGAAGGGTCTGGCAAACCGGAAACCCATTCGAAAGTCTCGTTGTAGACATCGATAATAGCAAATTCCTTTCCGCCGCCATAAGCACTTGTCATTTCCGCTTTGTTCTGCATAATGCCGACGAATTTGCCATTTCCGGCATAGATATGTGAGTCTATAACATAACCACCCGAAGCCTGTTCAAGATTAAAATAAAAAGAATCGAAACTGCTCGAACCGTTTGGTATACGTGTTATGGCAGAAGGCAATGTTGAATTGAATTCACCTGCATTGGTAGCTACTGCCGAAGAAAAGGCATAGGCATCACCATTTTCGTCAGCTGTCAACCCGTTCACAAAGTAGCGGCCAATGAAACTTGTTCGGTCATCGCTAATGGTTTCAACATATTCCATCTCAGGATAAGAATAAACCGCAACATGAGCTTCATCAGGAAACTCGGTCCCAAATCGATCATCACAACAACCTTTAACTAAGAAATAAGGTAGGTATACCTTATCATCTATCTGGGTAATCCATGAAAAGAAGGCGATTTCACCATTCTCATTATCGGCTAGTTCTTGGGTGTTGATCTGTCCTTCGGCAGCAATCTGAAGACTATTAGTGTCTAATCGGTACCAGTAGGCAAAAGGGGCGTCACTACTTCGAGAAATTTTCATCATCAAAATATCATCGTCAACTGCTTCGAATGCCTGTACGGTTTCAGCTTGAAAATCTGATAGAAGTTCCAGTTCTCCTTCAGAATTAAGACCGTATGTTGTAACGGCACCAGGGTTTCCCTGTCCGTAAAGCAAACTAAAAAACTTGTCGTTATTGGTTACATAATAACGATACGTACCATCTTGTTCTATACCGTTACCCTCGGTCGAAATACTACCTGAACTTAGGTCGTCAGTAGTAAGTATATAATCGGCAACGCCTTCGGTCGCCAGTGGTGTAGCGGTAACTACATATTTTTCCATTTCTTCCGGTTGCGGCTCCTCACCAGTGGGATTTTCGGTACCTGGGTTGTTTCCACCATTGTCATCACTGCTACAGCCGACAAAAAGAAGCCCCATAAATAGAAGGGAAAAAAATAAATTGACTTTTTTCATAATTAAGCTAAATGTTAGAATTAAAAAACTTTGTATCTGATTTTACCGGTAAAGCTTCGACCGGGTTTTTGTAAACTAAAATTGTCGTATAAGTCTTGGTCTGCGATGTTTCGCGCCTCAAGCGTAAATTGAAGGTTGTCGTTGAAAAAATAAGTGAGAGTGAGGTCATGTGATATTTGCTCGGGAATGTCTAGCTTGTCACTGCCCCTACTTGGCCAATACAGGTAAAAGGCATGCACATAGAGCAAATTATAACCAATGCTTAATCTTCTGTTTTTTGGACCTAAAGCTAAGGTGTAGGTAGCGTCGGCATTGCCATAGAAATACGGCATGTTAGGTATACGGTCACGATAAACTACACTTTCAGTAGTCTGCCCAGCTTCATATTTGGTATTGTTTCTTAAATCTTGATAGGTAACATTGGCCCCGATATTTAGGCTATTTTTATGTTGATACCTAATTTCTCCTTCGACCCCCAAGCTGGTGACACTTCCAAGATTGTCCATTACAAGCATTACTTGGTTGTTGTTCAACCGAGGCCTTATAAAGTCTTTTGCATCGCGATAAAAGCCGCTGGCGTTAAGGTTGAATTGATTGTACTCGTTCAAGCGCACCCAGAGGCTACTGCCTAAATTGTAATTATTACTATGCTCTGGCTTAAGATCAATATTGCCCTGTAGGTTAATGACATCACCAAAGAGCTCGTTAGATTCGGGTAAGCGATAACTTTTTTCATAGGAAGCCTTTATCTGTAAATTATCATTTATAAAATAGGATGCCGCACTGCCATAGCCTAAACTGCTGAAGGTATTGATGAAATCAACATATTCGTAACCCGGACCGTAGTTTTCATCATCTATCCTTCGCGTAAATTTGTTCTGTTGAAAGTAGTTCTTTGCGAAAATTGAAACATTGTATTTTTCCTGTTCCAGGGTATAACCGAAACCAAGAATATTTTTCAGGTTTTTACGGGGTTGATCATACTGATTATTATCTGGGTTCAATTGATCATCACCTTTTCTATCGAATGTATTCAATGTGTTGCTCAGGGCGAATTTGTGTCTATCTTTTGAATTGTATTCAAAATTGGCTGTAGCAATACCAGTGTTATTTTTGTACTTGTATAGAGAGTAAGATCTTTCCCCGCCTTCATTGGGGTATTCCCTGAATTGACCAAACCAATTATACCTTCTATTTAAAGTGTCTATATTCTGTTCTGAACCCAAGTTATAATTGGCGTTCAGTCGAACATCCAATCCCTTCGTGAAAAGATTTTTCTTGCTGTATTTTAAACTGGGCATGATGATGTTTCCTTTTCTGTGCCAAGCCCCAAAAACACCGGTTACACGTGCACCAGTTTGAATTTCACGATAATTCTTTCCTAAGGTAGCGCCGATAAGAAGCCTGTCGGCATAAGGTTTGTTTACCACCCCTAACTGTGCAATTACCGTCTCGTTGTGATAGTTGTCGTGAAAACGTTCTACGGTTTGGTCGCGAAAATATTCGCCGGTATTGATATCGGCTACATCAACATGCATTTTGTAATTGTTATCAGAATAATTCTGAAAGGCGTTGGCCTGTACCGTAAAACCTGATTTTGGAGATACATATATAGCATTAACAATGGTTCTATGTGTGTTGAAGGAACCATAGGAATAAGAAAAATCAAGATGATTTTTGGCATATGAGTTGGTGATGATATTAATAGCACCACCTAAGGCATCAGAACCCAAACTGATGGGTACAACGCCTTTGTAGACCTCCATTCTTTCGGCCAAGCCGACGGGAATATTATTCAGCTGAAAAGCCGACCCAAAATTTTCCATGGGAATACCGTCGATGAAGAATCGCACTTGATTGCCCCGAAAGCCATTTAACGATATATCGAGTTGTGATCCCACACCGCCACTTTCACGAACCCTAATGCCTGAAGTACGATCAAGGGCATGTGCCAGATCTAATGAAGTATGGTGTAAGTTTTTAGCGTCTATGACCCCTACGTTAAAAGCTTTGTCCTTTACTTGTTGAACGATACTTTTCCCCGTAACGGTTACTTCGTTTAAGTTATAAGTAGATTCTTTTAGAGAAAAGTTTAGGATGTTAGCCTGATTGGTGCGTATCTCAGTTTGGCTTACTTCAGTTCGATAGCCAATAAAAGAAACTTGAATCTTATAGGTGCCTGCGCTTAAATTTTGGAATGAGTAGGCGCCCGCTTCATCGGTCATTACCCCTTTACCAGTTTTTGATAATACTACTGACGCACCAAAAACGGGAACCTGGTTGTCATCAAAAACGGTTCCTGATAATGTTGCATTCTGAGCCATAGAGGCATACGACACTATAAGCAAGAAAATAGGCAATATGAAAAATCGAAAAGAGAGACTCATGTAAATGAGATAATTAAATTAATTTAGACTAAATTAAAATTGATGCAAAAATAGAAGTGTTCTTGACCGAAGAAGTACGCCAAACGGAGAAGTAACTACGTAAGAAGGAATTTTTAAGCAGTACTAACTTTATCAGGTTGCTTAGTGGTAGCATTTATCCTGTAAAGAACAGCAAAAGCGGTTAGCGACATCAATAGCCAAAATAGGTCTACCACAAAGATTTGATAGTAGCCGTTGTTCCATGAAGTCCAGAGCCAATTATTGGTAACATATCCATTCGCTATCGGAACAAAAAGTCCGATTACAGCGCCTAACCATAGACTTACCTTATTGGTAAATGCGTTATTCCTTTTAATTAAAAATACTACTATCAGTAAGAGCCAGCTATAGAAGAAAACATTGTACAAAAAGGTGCGTCGCATGTCACCATAATCATCTGCGAATAACTTCATGGCTATAAATGCCAAAGCTGTCACAGGATAAAGACTAAGGCAAACCGCCACATATAGATGAACCAACCAGGCATTGAACCTTCTTTTGGCCAATGAAACAGTTTTTCTATCTCTGGCAACTTGCCAAATTAAAACTCCGGATAAAATCACGAAACAGGTGATAAAACCAAGGACCAGATATATCAATTTCATACCATATCCGCCAAAATCGCCATAATGAAGCCTACGTAAGGTGTCTAAAGCACCTTCTGCGTACGATATTTTTGAAAACGGGTCTTTATCGTAGGTTACAAAACCATCTCTGGCTCTATAGGTTTTTTGCCCAGTGCCAAGTAATTTTTCGCTGTAATAGGGCGATCCGGAAATCTTTATGTGCATATTTTCGTCGCCATAGTTGATTACCTGTAAATTGGTGATTTGTACATCGGTCCAATCTTTGGCCGTTTCTTCAACAAAATCATTGATAGAAATCTGTTGATCCATTTTGTTCCAGCTGAACTCGTACTCTTGTTCGCTATCGTATGCCATGGCTTTTTCCATCTTTTGGGCGTCGTCATCAAATATGACGGATTGAACGGGAGGTAGCATGACCATATAACCGATAATTAAAAAAGCCCCGGTTACGGCAAACATAAATTGATAGGGTAGACCGATCATGCCTAAAGCTACGTGGGCGTCTGTCCAAATTGCTTTCCATTTGGCTTTTGGTCTAAAAACATAAAAGCTTGAGATTATTTTTTTCCAATGCACTATAACACCGGTTATAACCGCAAATAGAAAAAAGAAGGCCACAAAACCCGATAAAAAGTATCCTGACCGTCCAAAAAAGTTCAATTGTGCAAAGAAGTGAAGTCGGTAGAAAAATTCTCCTAAAGAGTAATTGGAGTTGTAATCTTTCTGGTCAAAATTTTCCATATCCATATAGAAAAAATTTCCCCTTCGGCCCCGTTGTTTAGGTTCTTGTAGGGTGGTGTCTTTTGATCTGCCCATTGATACCCCGACCCTTCTTTCAAAATAACGATGCGAGAAGTTAATGTCTCTGCCATATAGCTCTTTCTCTTTTCCAATTTCCGAAAGAGCTTTATCAAAATCTATCGTTTTAAAATAGTCAGTTTCTATTGGTTGGTTACGTTCCCAAGCATTTATTTCATCCCTTAAAAAAGAAATGGACCCCGTGAAAAAAATGACATATAGGGCGGCACTGATAATAATACCACTGATGGTATGGGTATGAAAAAATACGTTGTACAGTCGATTGGCCATAATTAAATCGCTTGTGGTGTTTGATTGATGAAAACTATAAGGGCGAGCACGGCGAATATGGCCAAGTAAATACCCCATATTTTAAAGCCGTTTTTTGGAATAAATGCGCACACCAACAGGGTTGCCCATACAATAAAGCCGGCAAAACGGAGGGTTATGAGTGTACTGGCAGAATCCCAGATTTCGATAAGTACCATATGAAATACTTGCGTTATGGCATACCCCCCAAAAAAACCAGCGGTGATTTTTAAAATTCGGTGTAATGAAGACTGGGTCAGGTGCTTTTTGTTGGCTGGCATATTTAAGAAATAGATAGTTCGATGATAAATGACAAAATGCTCACAGCTACCAAGGTGTATTTTGAGAAAAATCGTAAAGGTGTCAAAATGACGATAAGGCTCCCCAAAGTCATTAAAATGACCAGATAAGAGAATATTCCCGCACCCCAACCTAAAGCCGCTATACTTACGATAAGACCAACTATGAGTAGAGCTACCCCGAGAGTATTGCCTTTGGTGTAAGAGTCTTTTAAATAAGCCTGTAATTTGATGGAGTTTTGATAGACGGCCCGTTTTGAGGTACTATAACAAAAGAAAAAGCCAAAGAAGGTTATGATGATAGCTGCTGTAATCATGGGTATTAGATTCGTTATCTATTAAATCATTTCTTATTGCTCGAAATGGTCAATTGCCTTTTCTATTTTTTTTGGGCGGTAAAATTATTTTTTAACCTAGCTGGCGAGTAACGCCAAACGGAGAAAAGGTTACGCCAAACGGAATTATATGAATCTTAAGAAGCAATCAAAATGACCTATAGCCTTAGTGTTTACAGGGGTTTTGACCCTGTTTAGTAGTGCGCTTATCTATTCTGAAACCCGATATATTTTATTTAGATTAAATTTAAATAACTATTTTCGCTCATGAAACCAAACCAAAGCATACCCCCTTAATGAGCATAGAAAGAATGATAAAACCCCGAAATATACCATCAGCAACTTTTACCATTGGTAGTCATGGTGAACGGGTTTTCGATGAAGAACGGGCTGTAAAACTGAATCAAAGTTCTACCGAGTGCATAGAAACTGTTATCGATAAAAAAGGGCTTAGCATCTTATTTAAAGAGACACTTTTCAAACACTTTAAATTGGCTTATGGGGTATTCGATACCACACATGGGGGGCAGCTTGATTTTAACTATACCGGTGAAGTGGTTCAGATGGTTTTTCAGCTAAAAGGAGATTCGATTATTGCTATAGATGGAAATACATACGGGTTCAAGACTGGGGAACATAATATCATGTTTCGCCCTCCAGTAAATGGGCAAATCGAGCTTTGTGAAGGTAGATCTGAAGTGATTTTGGTCGATCTTGATAAAGATTTTTTCTTTAGCGTATTACCACAGAACTCGTTTTTAATAGACTATTGGCAAAACGCTAAAAATAAAAGAGCGGGGTATTTGTCGCAGGAGAATATGACAATTAATCCGGTTCTGAATTTATTGCTCAATGACATTCAAAATTGCGGATTGAAAGAAGAATTAAGGCAATTGCATATTCATGCCAAAGTTCTCGAGCTCTTATCATCGCAATTAGAGTTATTCAATAAGGGTAATATCAATCGGATTTCTGGTGGTTCGAATGATAGGGAAAAGATGCAATTGGCCCTTGAGTATGTAACCCATCATTACAAAAACCCTCTGAGCTTAAAGCAACTCGCGACCAAGGTGGGCACCAATGAGTATACATTAAAGAAAAATTTTAAGGCTATCTATGGCACTACTGTTTTTGGTTACATCTGTGAACTACGTATGGAAAAGGCAAAGCAATTGTTGGTCAATAAAAGTATGACCATCAGTCAGATATCAGATAAGGTCGGTTATCGCAATCCGCAACATTTTTCAACAGCCTTTAAAAAGAGGTACGGTATATGCCCAAGTGAGCTGAAGGCCACGGCATAGTCTAATTGAAATGTAAAAAATCATGAAGCACAAATCTTGTACACTTAGTCAAACGAATAATGGTCTTTTGGTCTATTGCGAGCAGTGTAAGCTTTATCATTTGACATTTGGCCAATTTTACTTAGAACTGACCCGAAAAGAGCTTTATTACTTTGGTCGGTTTTTGAAGGAATTAGATTCTGAATACTGGAACCATAAACTATGCGATAGCGTTTTAAAAAGAAAAATACCCATTCCCACGCAGCAGGCCAATCTTGCATTGATCGTGAACGATGAAGAACTTGCCGAGTTAAAGTCTCTGGTCTTTTTTAAGGATACTAAATCAAAAATCGATTTAATAGATTTCAATAACTCGCATTTTAATTTTGCGAAAAATTAATTCAGGAAGAACGGAATAGTTAGCTAATTTCAGCTTTGCTGTATTTGTTACGGTATTCGATAGGGGTAAGGCCCGTAATCTTTTTAAATACATTTCTAAACGCTTTCGTATCGGTATAACCGACATCGTACATTACTTCTGATATATTTTGTCTTGAGGTTTCAAAACTTCTCTTGGCCGCTTCAATTTTAACTCTTTGATGATATTCGATAACGGTATTATCAGTAGCTTTTTTAAAGCGCCTTTCAAAACTTCTTCGGCTTAAAGCGACCATTTGTGCCAAGTCATCGACCGTTATTCTTTCGTTGTAGTTTTTCTCGATAAACTCTTGTACTCGGCGTATTTCTTTGTCGTTATGATCTTTTTGCCCGGCGAACATGGTAAAAGCCGATTGGCTTTTACGATCAATATCAATGGCAAAGTACTTTGAGGCAAGTATAGCGGTTTCCCTATCGGTATATTTTTCCAGAAGATAAAGTAACAGGTTCCAGTACGAGTTGGCCCCGCCACTCGAATACAATCCGTTTTCTTCGGTGATAATGCTTCCATCCATAATTTCGACATCCGGAAAAGTCTCTCGAAACTCGTTGTAGAATGCCCAATGGGTAGAGCATTTTTTTCCGTTCAATAATCCCGTTGAGGCAAGTAGAAAGGCGCCAACGCAGAGTGAAGCGACTTCGGCTCCTTTTTTATGATGCTTTACTATCCAGGGCAGCGCTTCTTTATTTTTTTCGACTGCCTGTTTCATGTTTCCGAAAAGGGCGGGAATAATGATGAGGTCGGTATCAACCACCTCTTGAAGCAAACGGTCGGTATGTACCGTAAACATTCCACCATTGAACTTAACCTCTCTATTTAGGGCGGCCAAGCTAACTTCAAATAGGGGGCTTTTACCATTCGCGATAAGAAAGTCGTTCGCCGCTGAAAACATATATTGCGGATCTGCAACCGCTTCTATGACTGAAGACTCCGGAACGAGTATGGTAATATTTTTCATAACTATAAATATAGCAACAAATTGGCGTGTTTGCCCCCCAAAAACGTCGTTTTGTCACCCTGCAATAGTGAGCAATGTTCAACAACTTTGTATCATAGACTTTTAATAACAAACAAAATGGAAAAAATAAAAATTCAGGCTGAGGTAAAGGCAGAAGCTGAAAAGGTTTGGTCGTACTGGAACGACCCACAACACATTCAGGTTTGGAATACACCATCGGAAGACTGGCATACTTCAAAAGCTGAGAACGATCTTAGGGTTGGAGGTACGTTTTTATCACGTATGGAAGCAAAAGACGGTAGTTATGGTTTTGACTTTTCCGGAGTTTATGACGAAGTAGAAGAAAACAAACTCATCTCGTACACCTTGGCCGATGGAAGAAGGGTTAAAACCGAGTTTTTGAATGAAAACGGACGAACAAAAATCACTACCTTTTTTGAGCCGGAAAGCGAAAATTCAAAAGAGATGCAAAAAGCTGGCTGGCAAGCAATACTCAACAATTTTAAAGACTACGTAGAAAACCAAAACAACTAAAAACTTGAACAATGAAAACCAATCGAATTATTTTTTGGGTCGCCACTATAATCATAGTGCTTTTTGAAGGTGTTATGCCTGCCATGTATTCTCAAACTGAAATGGCAAAAGAGGGTATTCGTCATTTAATGTACCCTGACTACTTTGGCAATACGCTGGTAGTTTTCAAGATTTTGGGAGCCATTATTCTGGTCATTCCCAAATTTAATTGGCGAATTAAAGAATGGGCCTATGCCGGTTTCACATTTAACTTTTTGTTTGCCTCTATAAGTCATTGGGCCATTGAAGGTTTTAGCATGAATGCGATTTTCCCTTTAATCATTCTGGCTATTCTGATGGTTTCTTATATCTACTACCATAAGATTAAGGCTGCTAGAATACCCGAATAGTCATCTAGAATTATTACCTAAAAGCTAGTTCTTACTTCACAATCAAATGTGATTAAGCATGACATGGTATTTGGAGAAAGACTATCATTTTTGCAACATGTAAAATATCGGCCTATGGCTGAACTTTGTGTGCACCTTACCTTTAACGGTAATTGTGGTCAGGCCATGAGATTTTATCACGAATGCTTAGGAGGTCATTTAAGCGTACAAACTCTTGAAGATTCGCCCCATGCTGCTGAACTGCCGTTCGATATGCAAAAATATGTCGTTACTTCTAGGTTAATAAGAAGGGGTATTCGCATCAATGGTTCCGATTTGGTCGAAGATGAAGGTTTGTCAAAAGGCAATTCCGTTTCCATTTCTTTAGAAAGCACCAATGAAGAAGAGCTATCATTTTATTACAGGTGTTTATCGCAAGAATGTATTTCCTCTAGGCCTTTAACCAAAAATCATTGGGGCCAAATTAGCGGAAGTATAACCGATAAATTCGGGGTTCATTGGCTTTTCATTTCCACCTCGTCTGAAAACAGTCTTTGATAATTGAAATTTGAGCGTATTGAAGTTATTATGGTGGGTTCGAAGAACCATATCAACCACGAAAAATCTGTCAGCGAACTTTCTTAGAAGTAGACCTAATTGGCTTATTTTTGTTATCCATTTATAAGATTCAATTGAGTTGGCAACTACGAACGAACAAGCGGCGATTCGAACGACTTATTTTAGCATTATAGGCAATACAAGCTTAGCTATAATAAAGGGATTGGCGGGTTTTTTCGGTAATTCTTATGCTTTGATTGCCGATGCCATTGAATCTACCACCGATATATTTTCTTCTTTTTTGGTGCTCTTGGGGTTGAAATACGCAAAAAGACCTGCCGATAAAAACCACCCTTATGGTCATGGCAAAATAGAGCCTTTGGTCACATTTGTGGTAGTGGCGTTTTTAGTGGTTTCTGCTTCTATCATAGCTTATGAGAGCATCATGAATATTCGAACGCCTCATAAGGTTCCTAAATCATGGACGTTGTTTGTGTTGGGAGGAATCATTCTTTGGAAAGAAATATCATATCGATGGGTCATTAAAAAAAGCAAGGAAACCAATAGTTCGTCTCTGAAAGCCGACGCATGGCACCATCGGAGTGATGCGATTACCTCAATCATGGCCTTTATCGGTATATCGATTGCTCTTGTATTTGGTAAAGGTTATGAAACAGCAGATGACTGGGCGGCACTTTTGGCTTCTGGTTTTATAATTTACAATAGCTATCTCATTTTTAGGCCTGCACTTGCCGAAATTATGGATGAGCACATCTACGAAGAAATGATAGATGAGATCGAGCAAAAATCGCTCGAAGTACCTGGGGTTTTGGCGACCGAAAAGTGTTTTGTTCGTAAAACAGGTATGAAATATCATATCGATTTGCATGCTATTGTTGATGCGGATATTTCGGTTAGGGAAGGGCACGATATAGCCCATCGGCTGAAAGATTTTTTGATGCAGGAAATGGATAACATCGAGAACGTAATGATCCATATTGAACCTAGCAATGTTCCGATTTAAGAATAACTTTATATGGTTAAGACAATGAGAAAATCAAAATACATATTCTTTCTGCTTCTACTCTTGTCAATAGAATTTCAATTGAGCGCACAAACAACTTCCAGTTTCAGTGTGGTGGGCGAGGTAGAGCAAACAATGTCATTTTCGTTGACCGATATCGATGATTTTAACGCGAGTGATATTAAGGAATTAGAAATTCTTAATCACAAGGGGGAAGCCCGTGGAACCGCCAGTCAATTAAAAGGTGTTTTGGTGAAAGACCTTTTGGCAGACATGAAACTAAAAGAGAGCAACCCGAAACTTTACAGTGAATTCTATTTCACCTTTGCTGCTATCGACGGTTATAAAGTAGTATTTTCTTGGAATGAGATTTTCAATTCCCCTACGGGCGATAACCTGTATTTGGTCACTTCTCGAGATGGAAAGAGCTTGCCTGAAATGGAACATAGCATATTGATTATCACCACTACCGATTATAAAACGGGGCGAAGGCATATCAAAGGTCTGAGCCAGATAATCGTCAATCGGGTAGAGTAGGTATTTTCCATCCTCGCAATTTGCAACCAGATTGCAACTTAATTCCCTTACCTTTGCCTTATGAAGTATTTGGCGGTCATACTGACGATTTATTTCTTGTCGTTGAACCTTATTCCCTGTAGCGATTCAGGTGATTCGATTGAAGGTTCGGCCAACGTTACCATGGTTGATTTAGATAATCATAATGGTGATAATTGTGACCTCTGCTCCCCATTCTGTCAATGTCACTGTTGCCACACGCATACCGTAGTTTTGAACAAACTAAGTTTTGACCCATTGCCAAAGACCTTTCCTAAAAAAAGCTTTTCCCATTTCGATAGTCTCGGCAAAGAGCTGCCTTTTTACCTATTTCAACCTCCCCGGGTTTAATTCAGTAACTGTACAGATTTAATCTGTCAATACATGGTTCTCCTTTCCCGCATTGGGTTGGGAGGTCTCTAACTGTTTATAACTGAATTAAACATTACATATGATTAATAAGATCATTGATTTTTCAATCAATAATAAATTTATTATTGGTCTACTTACCCTTGCCTTGATAGGAGGGGGATTATGGAGTATGACCAAGGTACCTATTGATGCGGTACCGGATATTACCAACAATCAAGTTCAAGTCATTACCCAAGCGCCTAATCTGGCCACTGAAGATATTGAGCAATTTGTGACCTATCCCGTTGAAATTGCCATGAGCAACTTACCTAGCGTAAAAGAAATACGCTCGATTTCACGGTTTGGTCTCTCGGTGGTTACCATTGTTTTTGACGATGGAATGGGAACCTATTTGCCAAGACAATTGGTGTCGGAAAAATTGGTGGAAGTTCGAAGTGACATACCTGAAGGTTTTGGCGAGCCTTCTATGGGGCCCATATCTACAGGATTGGGTGAGATCTACCAATATACTATTGAGCAAAAGAAAGGTGCTACCAAAGAGTACACCCCCACTGAGCTGAGAAGTGTTCAAGATTGGATTGTGCGAAGACAAATGGCCATGGTTCCGGGCGTTATTGAGGTAAATGCTTTTGGTGGTGCCGTCAAGCAATACGAAGTGGCGGTTGACTCCGATGAACTCAGGGCCATAGGAATAACGATTACCGATATTTTCACAGCGCTTGAAAATAACAATCAAAATACCGGAGGCGCATATATAGAAAGAAACCACCAAGCCAATTTTATAAGGGGTGAAGGCCTAGTGCGTAATCTTAAAGACATCGAAAATGTGGTAGTCAAGAGTGATGGCGGAATTCCCATAAAGATAAAAGATGTCGCCCAGGTAAACATGGGGCATACGGTACGATATGGCGCCTTGACCAAAGACGGAAAAGGGGAGGCTGTTGGCGGTATGATATTGATGCTAAAGGGTGCCAACTCCAATTCTGTCATTGACCAGGTCAACGAACGAATTGCCCAAATTCAACAATCTCTTCCTGAAGGGTTGGTTATCAAACCCTTTTTAGATAGAAGCGAGTTGATAGCTGAAACAACGGGCACGGTAAGCAATAACCTTCTTGAGGGCGGGCTCATTGTCATTTTCGTATTGGTATTGTTGCTTGGTAATTGGCGGGGCGGTTTAATTGTGGCGTCTACCATTCCCCTGTCATTACTTTTTGCATTTATACTCATGTATGTTTTTGATGTATGGGCCAATCTTATGAGTTTGGGTGCGATTGATTTCGGAATTATTGTTGACGGAGCGGTCATCATCGTTGAGGCTACTGTTTTCTCTTTACATGCACATTTTTTCAAAAAAGACGAAGCTCCGGTCGAGAGTAATGATGAGATAGCGACGAAGGCATCTAAAAAAATGATGAATGCCGCCTTTTTTGGCCAGTTGATAATACTCATAGTTTTTCTTCCGATTCTGGCTCTTGAGGGGGTAGAGGGTAAGATGTTTCAGCCTATGGCTCTGACCTTCATATTTGCCATGATAGGGGCCATGCTCCTTTGTTTGACCTATGTTCCCATGATGTCCGCTTGGTTCTTAAAGCGCAAGATTTCGACTCGATTAAGTTTTGGAGACCGTTTTGTTCGCTATGTCGAAGACAAATATGATACAATGCTGGGCAAGGTTCTTTCGAAGGGTAAGGTTTTTATGATTTCTTCGCTCGGCCTTTTACTTATCGCAGTCATACTTTTTGCTAGAATGGGGGGTGAATTCATTCCGCAACTTGATGAAGGTGATATTGCTTTTCACGCCATATTAAACCCGGGCAGTTCTCTATCTGAAACCATTGAGACGACCACTAAAATAGAGCGGATTATAAAGGCCGAGTTTCCAGAGGTCGAAAACATCATCAGTAGAATCGGTGTGGCCGATGTTCCTACAGACCCCATGCCTATGGATATTGCGGATGTTTTTGCCATTCTGAAACCTGTGGAAGAATGGTCGTCTGCCAAAACTAAGGAGGAGTTGGTGTCTAAAATGAAAGAAGCGGTCAGCGTGGTGCCAGGGGTAAATTTCGAGTTTACCCAACCGATAGAAATGCGGTTTAACGAATTGTTGACCGGTGTTCGTGAAGATGTCGCTATCAAGATTTTTGGAGAAGACTTGTCGGTCTTGGCCGACAAGGCCAAAGAGCTAGGTGCATTAATAGCGAATATTCCTGGGGTGGCCGATATGAAAGTAGAGGCAACGGCAGGTTTACCCCAAATAACGGTTTCATATAATCGTAACAAGGTAGCTCAGTACGGCTTACAGATAAATCAGTTGAATGCCACCATACAGTCTGCATTTGCAGGTGGTACTGCCGGAGTGATTTTTGAAGGGGAGAAGCGTTTTGATTTGGTTGTTCGATTAAAAAAGGACAGTCGACAGAACATCGAGGATATTCAAAGCCTTTTTATCAATCTACCTAATGGATCTCAAATTCCTTTAAGGGAAGTGGCAGATGTTAGTTATGAACCTGGCCCGATGCAGATAAGTCGCGATAATACCAACCGTAGAACTTACGTGGGCATCAATATTCGAGACAGAGATGTGAAGTCGGTAGTTGAAGACATTCAAAAGAAATTAGATGCTGAATTTGAACTTCCTGCCGGGTACTATATTCGTTATGGCGGTGCTTTTGAAAACTTAGAGCGGGCCAGCGCACGATTACAAACGGTAGTGCCTATAGCCCTTGTGCTGATTTTCATCCTCATATATTTCGCCTTAAAATCACTTTCCCAGACCATCATGATTTATCTGGCTATTCCTATGGCCACGATAGGTGGGGTTTTTGCCCTATGGTTGCGAGATATGCCATTTAGCATCTCTGCAGGGGTAGGTTTTATTGTTCTGTTTGGGGTAGCCGTTTTAAACGGATTGGTTTTGATCAGTTGTCTGAACGAATTGAAAGAAGAGGGAGTTACAGCTATCAGAGAACGTATCAAACTGGGTACTAAACGAAGGGTAAGGCCGATAATGCTTACCGCTTTGACCGATGTTCTGGGTTTTCTTCCCATGGCTATCTCCTCATCCGCTGGGGCTGAGGTGCAGCGCCCTCTGGCTACCGTAGTTATTGGGGGCCTGTTGACATCTACATTTTTGACCCTCTACATTTTGCCAATTTTTTATCAGTGGATGGAAAATCGGAAAAAATCCAGAACAATAGTTCCGGCGCCTACAAAAGCTACAGTGCTTTCTTTGTTACTTTTTAGTTGTTTGACATGGGGGTACGGTCAAAATAGCCCGAATGATTCTCTTCCTAGAATCGGTTTGGGTGAGGCCACTCGGTTGGCTTTGAAGAACTACCCTACTTTACAAACAGGAAAGCTAGAAGTAGAAAAGCAAAACAGTCTTAAAGGGAGCGCCTACGATTTTGGTAAAACGCAATTGTTTACGGGAGGGGAAGAAATTTCCGGTAATCAGGGAGTTTACACCAATCTGGGAATAGGGCAGCAGAATATTGATCTATTCGGCATAGCCAGTAAAAAACGATTACAGAAGCAAAGAATCGCTCTGGCTGAAACTGCGGTGAATCTTTCTGAACTTGAAATAGAAATGAAGGTTAAAAAGGCATGGTCCGATTTATATAGAGAAAATCGTAAATATGAACTGTATCAAGAACTTGATTCCATCTACAAAAAATTTTTGAAGGCTGTTGAACTCAATTACGAAGTAGAAGCCATATCAAAGTTGCAATATTCCGCAGCCAAAAATCAAGCTTTGCAAATAAGCAATCAAATGAACTTGGCTAAAAGCGATTATACCATGGCTTTACAAAGATTCAACCTATGGCTGTTTTCAGATACTCTTTTCACGGTTTCCAACGATTTTGAACTATCGACATTAAGGCGCAATGAGAACGAATTCAATTTAAACGAGCATCCAGCGATTAGGCTATCTACGGAGAAGATTCAAGAGGCCGAGGCAAATTATAAAGTTTCTAAAGCCAATTTATTACCCAATTTTAACCTTCAAGGGGGGTGGCAGAGCATAAACGGGGAAAACGGCTTTTACAGCTATCAAGCGGGCATAACGTTTCCACTTTTGTCGGGCGTTCAAAGAAGTGAGATCAAAGCCGCTAAAATCGAGCAGAAAATAGCTGTGGTCAATTCAAGTTTAACGCAACGAAAATTACTGAACGACTACGCACAGGCCAATGCATACTTTAAGAAATGGAGCGCTGCTTGGGGCCTTTATCGAAACGAAATGCTACCTCTCGCCGAAGAGCAAAGAAATGGCGCATTAATGGCCTTTACCGAAGGGGCTATCGATTATACGGCATTCACTCAATTAATGGGCGATGCTATAAAAATTGAGATGGAAGGCATAGATGTATTAAACAAATATTTCGAGGCCTACTTTCAACTGGAATATTTTAAGACCACATAAAATTTCTACCAATTCTAATAATACTTAAGATGAAACACTTACCAAAGAATATAATAATTTGCCTCTCACTACTAATAGTGGTTAGCGGTTGTGGAGATTCCGCTTCTGAAAACAAAGCTCATGAATCGAACCAAACCGCACAGGCAAAACATGGTGCTGACGAAGAGGAACATGTAACCCTCACCGAGAAACAATTTTCCGCCTTGCAAATGAAAGTAGACACATTGAAGGAACGTCAAATGGGCGGCTATGTTGAGGCAAATGGACAGTTAGAGGTACCACCTCAAAATGAAGCCACAATTACTTCGGTCATAGGGGCAAATGTATCTTCTATAGAGGTTATTGAAGGTGACGAGGTCGAAAAAGGCCAAGTGTTACTCTATTTATCGCATCCTGACATTGTAGAAAAGCAGACAAGATATCTAAACGCTTACAACAATAGTCTCTTCTTACAAAAGGAATATGAGCGGCAGAAAAAGCTTTATGAAGGCGGTGTCGGTAGTGGTGCGAGTTTTCAAAAAGCCGAAGCCGACCTCAATGCCTCGACCGGAGAATCAAGGGGGCTTGAAGCACAATTGAAGCAGTTAAACGTTAATGTTTCTGCTTTAAAAAAGGGTAACATTCAACAGAGGGTGGCTTTGAGAAGCCCCATTGAGGGATCGGTTCAAAAAGTAGAAATTAAAACAGGGCAGTACGTTGATCCCCGTAGCGATCTAATTGAGATTGTCAATACCCACCATGTTCATGCCGATTTAATGGTCTTTGAAAAAGATGTTCGTAAGGTGCAAAGAGGCCAAAAAGTGAAATTTAATGTTCAATCCATACCCGGTACCCAGCTCAATGCCGAAATATATTCGGTCGGCAAGACCTTTGAAGTAAACCCCAAGGCACTTCATGTGCATGCCGAAATAGAGAATAAAGAGGGAAACCTGATTCCTGGAATGTATATCGAGGGTAAAATTCTGACCGAAGAACAACATACTTTGGCTTTACCGGAAAGTGCCCTTGCGGTAGATGGTGGCAGAACGGTCGTTTTCAGAGCGGAAAGGACTAATGACAATTGGAAATTTATACCGGTGGAGGTCATAAAAGGGGAAACAGATGAAGATTGGGTAGCTGTTAAGTTTATGGATGATTTGCCGGAACAAACACTTTTTGCCTTTAACAACGCATATTACCTGATGGCCGAAATGAAAAAAGGGGAAGCAGAGCATAGTCATTAGTCATCTAAGCGTATCAAATTTTGTTTTTATTAAAGCCTCCATGCCTTAATTTTGTGACCATACTGGGCCAATGCGATGAATGAATTACATAAACATATTTTAGGGTTTTGCGATTTAAACAACGAGCAGTTCGAGTTGGTTAGAGACTATTTTGAATATAAAAGGGTTTCTAAAAAGGAAACGCTCTACGAAGCTGGCAGTAATAATCTCGGGCATTTTTTCGTGGTCAAAGGTTGTCTTCACATGTATTTGATCAATGAACGCGGTAGCCAACAGACTTTGCAGTTCGCCATAGATAATTGGTGGCTCACCGACCATCAGGCCTTTCGAAACAGAACGGCCTCAGAATTCTATATTCAGGCGGTAGAGGCATCGGAGGTTTTAATTATATCAAATGAAAAACAGGCCGACTTGTTGCAAAGGTTTCCGCAAATGGAAGTTTATTTCAGAAACATCTATGCAATAGCCTACGGAGCGGCCATTATGCGAATGAAGTATATTTTTACCTATACCAAAGAAGAAATCTATTTTAAGTTTAGGGATGCCTTTCCTGAATTTGTAAACAATGTGCCGCAATATTTGGTAGCCACTTATTTAGGTCTCTCCCCGGAATATGTCAGTAAATTGCGAAGGAAGGATGTATCTTGAACCAGTTCAAGAAAAATCGTTCCGTTACGAGGTAACTTTGTTCCAATAAAATTCAAGACCATGGAACACCGTATTCAAATCGAACAATTACAGCCACAGGCATACAAGGCTATGTTTGGGCTTGAAGGCTATTTAAGCCAGAGTGAACTGACCAAGTCTCATAAAGAGCTCATCAAGATAAGGGCTTCGCAAATCAACAAATGTGCTTTCTGTATTGATATGCATACGAAGGATGCCCTTAAAAACGGAGAATCTCAAAAGAGAATTTTTTTGTTGGATGCGTGGAGGGAGTCCGATCTTTTTACCAAAGAAGAACAAACCATTTTGGCAATAACCGAAGAACTGACCTTGATTCATGAAAAGGGACTGACCGATGAGACATACAAAATGGCCCTTGAAGTTTTTTCTGAAACCTATTTAGCCCAAATAATAATGGCTGCTACCGTCATCAATGCATGGAACCGACTGGCGATTAGCACGCACAAACCTTTAATGGATTAGCATGAAATATTTTACTGTTGCGTTTGTTCTTTTTATCTCTTTTTTGGCCTGTAAAAATGAAAAAGATGACATTTCAAAAATCGAGGTCACTGAACAGAAAAAAGATACTCTTACCACTCATTTAAAACCTTTTAAAAAGGAATTGCCTACCATCGGCCTGTTAATGTACAATGGCGTATTGCAAAGCGAGGTAATTGCGACTTCCGATGTTTTTGCCAAGCCTACCGAGAGCGGTGAGCAGCTTTTTAATGTAATTACCATTGCCGAAACCGATTTACCGATCGTAACTGAAGAGGGCATTAAAATCGTTCCTGATTATACTTTTGATAATTGCCCGAAACTTAAAGCGTTGTTCGTGCCAAGCGCCTATGATATGTATTCGCAAATTCATAACACGGCCATTGTAGATTTCATTCGCGAGAAGAACAAAGAGGCCCAATATGTAGTAAGCAACTGCGGGGGTGCGCAATTGATCGGAAAATCCGGTATCGCCGATGGCCATGAAATTGTTACATGGATTGGAGGAGGAAAACAACTTCAAGAAGATTATCCAGAACTTTTGGTGCAAGACGATAGTTTGGTAACGTTTGTGAGAGACGGAAAATTCAGTTCTTCGAATGGCAATTTGGCCAGTTATATTTCCGCGCTTGAACTGCTCGAGCGAATGACCGATACTTCCCATAGAAAGTTTGTTGAAAGCTATCTATATCTCGATAGGTTAAAGAATTGGAAGGACAAATAAAATTATGAAAGGGGCATGTTTTTGTTTAAAATTCATGTCCTTTTTTCCTATTAAACAATCCTTAAGATCAATCAGTGATTGATTACGGGCGTTGATTACCTGTCACCATATGCAACACCGGGAAGCATCAACCATCTAAATCAGGTAAAATCATTAACTTAAGTGTTTGAAAAATTAGTGATTAATTATTTTGATTTGGTTCTGTGCGCAATCTTTATGAAGTAATAAAAAATAGCCTCCACTTCAATAAGTTCATCATCGATGGCCTTGTTTGTGTAGAATATACCTGCCCATTGGAAGATGAAAGATTGGGCTTGTTCGCCAAGTACGACTACATAGTTCATGTTTTGAGTGGCAAAAAAACATGGACCACCATTAATGGAGAATGGGAAGTCACAGAAGGTCAAACCCTTTATGTTAGAAAAGGGGCAGCAATTATTACCCAAAGTTTTGACGAAGATTTTTGTATGCTCGGTTTTTTTCTTCCTGACGAGTTGATACGTGAATCGTTACAAGGTTATACGGTGCCCATCACCGCCCAAAACGATACGACCGTACAGAATTTCAGTGCGGTCAAATTAGAAAAACAAGAGTTTTTAGAAGGCTTTTTCACTTCGATGCTACACTATTTCAGAAGTGAAATGCAACCGGCCGACTCCATTATCAAACTAAAATTGAAAGAATTGCTTCTGAATTTGGTTTTGGAGAAAACCGACTTCGGTTTGATGGCCTATTTAAACGAGTTGAAAAACAGCCATAAGACCTCTTTACAGCAGATAATGGAAACCAATTTCTGCTACAACTTGAGTATTGAAGAATACGCTAAATTATGCCATAGAAGCATTTCAACCTTCAAAAGAGATTTCTTTAGTCACTATCAGACGACTCCGGGCAAATGGCTTCTGGACAAGCGTTTGGGCTATGCCGCGAACCTATTGATCAATTCAGACCATACAATTACCGAGATTGCCTTTGAGAGCGGGTTTGCCGATGTTTCCCATTTTAGCCGGGTATTTAAAACGAAATATAAATCTTCCCCCAGTACCTATCGAAAAGTGCCTATTCAGGGTTAAATTGAACTTTTAAGCAAGGTTTTTAAACTTTTGGGCAAAGTTTGGTAAAAATTCAACCCTTAAATTCGTAGGGCATTCAACTAAAAACCAAAGTGATATGGAAAATATGGCAATTGACAGAAAATTTGATTCTAGGGTTTTAACAGAATTACAATCTGCCTTTGAAGAAAGAAGTAAATTGTTCGATCAAGAGGGCTCTTTTGTTCATGAGAATTATGATGATTTAAAAAAGCATCGATTTTTCTCTGCCTGCATACCTGAAGATTTGGGCGGTGGTGGAGTATCTCACTCGGCCATGTGCCAAATGATCAATAAAATTGCCCAGTCATGCGGTTCAACGGCCTTGGCCTTTTCTATGCACCAACATTTAATTGCTGCTGCCCAATGGAAATTCAAGCACAAAGGTTTGGGTGCCGAAATGTTGAGCAAAGTAGCGAACAACGAATTGATTCTAATAAGTACCGGAGCGGGAGATTGGCTAGGTTCTAGCGGAATTTTGACCAAGACAGAAGGAGGTTATTTATTTAATGGTAAAAAACATTTTGCCAGTCAGTCGGTAGCTGGTAATGTGATTGTGACCAGCGCCCAATTTAAAAAGGCGGATAAATTGTGGGATGTACTTCATTTTTCCGTTCCAATGAAAAACGAAGGCATTCATATTATCGAGAATTGGAATGTGATGGGTATGAGGGCATCAGGTTCTCATACAATTGAATTTAACGACGTTTTTATACCGGAATCGTCAATCAGTTTGGCCCGCCCCAAAGATGAATTTCATATGATTTGGGATGTGGTTCTTACCGTTGCATTGCCGCTGATCATGTCAACGTATGTGGGTATTGCCGAAAAAGCAATGCGATTGGCACTTAGCTTCACAAAAAATAAAGGAAAGGGGAAAGAGACACTGCTTGCTATGATTGGCAAAATGAACAATGCTTTGCTGAGCGCCAAAACGCAATGGAAGGCACTTATTGCCTTAGCCAACGATTTAGATTTTAAGCCTAGCGAACAAACTACGGTTCAAGCGCTCTCTTTCAAAACCAACATATCGAAGGAAACGAAAGAGGTCGTTTCTATGGCCATGGAAATTGTCGGCGGACAAAGTTTCTTTAAAACAAATGAGTTGGAAAGATTGTTTAGGGATGTTCAGGCCTCTGAATTTCACCCCTTGCCCACATGGCAACAATATGAATTTACCGGAAAGCGATTATTGAAGAACGAATAGTTTACTAACTGATAATCAATTTTTTATTGCAATAGTTTTTTATGGGTATGCTTTTACTTAATTCTTTAAAAAAGAGTTATTATTGAAAAAAAGAATAGCTCATGAAGGGGTTTGAAGTCAAATGGAAGCAGAAAACCATAGTCGCCGCAATTGAAAAAGGTAGCTTACTAATAGTTCTTAGACATTCTAATAACCAAGAAAATGACGAGGTCAATTTGATTATGAATGGTTATGATACCTCTGCTCAAGAGTTCTGCGAATGGCCCGGTGTTGGTTTAGAGGAAGGAGATGAACTTTCAATTGAATTCGCAGATTTTGATGAAATCTCAGTTCCTAAAAAGTCAAACAAACAATCTCAAGAAGAAGTTCTAAAGGGAAAAATCGATACCTACCATAAATTAAAAGAAGAACTTGAATCATTAGGGTACTTAGAAAAATAGCCCCCTTTGTTTCAAAATTACGCCTTGCGAAAAAGACTATAATCTCTCGAGAGTAAGATTCAATAATTCTACACGAATTTTATTTTCTTCTAAGCCGTTCGAAGGCTCTTTTCCCTTCTATTTTTTATTACATCTCTCCAAAATTTTAAGATTTAGGATTATCATTTGGCACAATTTCGTTGATTTTATCTTCATTATAAAAGTCCCTCTAATACTATGAAAATTGCCCTTTAAACCTTTTGTTGGAAGCGAAAATTTCTGCTCAAAAGTGGCCTGTTGATAACAATGTTGAAAAACTGAATCGGTCAACTTTAAATCAAAGTAAATAAAATATGAATTTTACACTACGAGCTATTTAGAATTCTTCCAAACAAATTTCCTCATGAAAATTGAACGTATAATTAAGAGAGATTTTACGTCTCAACTATTTGAATTACACAAGATTACGAATGCTGTAGCGAAGGCGATGACCGCTGTGGATCATGGCCATGTAAACGACGCCGAAGCCATTGCGCAACGTGTTTACGGTACGCTTTTAGAGCGAAAAACGAAAGATGAAAACTATCTTCCGACCGTAGAAGAGGTGCAAGATGTCGTCGAAAACAAACTCATGGAAAGTGAGTTTCATGACGTTGCGAAAGCTTACATCATTTACCGAAATAAAAGGGCACAAGTTCGCAAAACGGATGTTTTTGAGAAGAGGGTCAATTTGAAACCCTATGAGTATCCACAATTGTACGAATATGTGGCAGCCATCAGACATTCTTATTGGATTCATACCGAGTTCAATTTCACCAGCGATATACAGGATTTTAAATCAGGGCTGAACGAAATAGAACGAAACGCGATCAAGAATACGATGTTGGCCATCTCTCAAATCGAGGTAGCGGTCAAGACATTTTGGGGTGATATCTATCAGCGTTTGCCCAAACCTGAAATCGGTTCTGTGGGGGCTACTTTTGCCGAAAGTGAGGTAAGGCACCATGATGCATATTCGCATCTGTTGGAGATTTTAGGTCTTAACAGCGAGTTTGAAGATTTAAAGAAAAAGCCCGTAATCATGAAACGGGTACATTATTTAGAAACTGCCCTCAAAAACGCCAAAAGTGAAGATAAAAAAGAGTACGCCGAATCTATTTTGTTGTTCTCTCTCTTTATAGAGCATGTTTCCCTTTTCTCTCAGTTTTTAATCATCATGGCGTTCAATAAACATAAGAACGTATTGAAAGGTATCTCTAATGTGGTAGAGGCAACTTCAAAAGAAGAGCAGATTCATGGTGATTTTGGTATCGATTTGATCAACATCATCAAGAGTGAAAATCCTGAGTGGTTCGATCAAGACTATTCGAACATGATTCAAGAGGTTTGTGAAGAAGCATTCTTGGCGGAAAGTAGGGTTGTCAATTGGATTTTTGAAGCAGGTGAGCTTGACTTCTTGCCAAAGAACGTTATCAATGAATTTATAAAGAACCGCTTTAACAACTCACTTGAAAGTATCGGTATCGGTAAAATATTCGATATCGACCAAAAACTGTTGGCTCAAACAGAATGGTTCGATGATGAGATTATCGGTACTAAACATGGCGATTTCTTCGTGAAGCGTTCCATCAACTATAGCAAAAGAACTCAAAGTATAACCAGCGACGACCTATTTTAAAAAATGGATAACAAGACACAGACATTATCAAGCACCGAGCAAGAAAACAAAACAATCGATTTGGTCAACGCGCGAAAGAATGCCTTGGCCGAATTAAAATCTAATTCAGCAGAAGGCAATTTTGCATGGCTCAACGAAAATAGCCGCAAATTTTTGGCTTCTGGATATTTGACCGATGGGGTAACCCCAGAAGGTCGTATTCGTGAAATTGCCGAGAGAGCGGAAGAAATACTTCAGATACCTGGTTATGCTGACAAGTTTTACCATTATATGTCAGAAGGCTTTTTCTCTTTGGCTTCACCCGTTTGGTCGAACTTTGGTAAAAAACGTGGGTTGCCAATCAGTTGCTTCGGTTCACACATCGATGATGATATGGGCAATATACTTTATACACAATCTGAGGTCGGTATGATGTCTAAATTAGGAGGCGGTACCTCCGGTTATTTTGGTAACATCAGGCACAGAGGGGCTCCCGTTAAAAATAATGGTCAAGCCTCAGGCGCTGTTCATATTATGCAATTGTTCGAATCAATGGTCGACGTGGTCAGTCAAGGTTCGGTAAGACGAGGTAGGTTTTCACCTTATTTGCCTATCGAGCATAAAGACATTCTTGAGTTTTTAGAAATAGGTACAGAAGGTAACCCAATTCAACAACTTACCCATGGTGTAACTGTCACTAATGAGTGGATGCAAGAAATGATAGATGGCGATGTTGAAAAACGTACCGTTTGGGCAAAGGTGTTACAACGACGAGGTGAAATGGGATACCCTTATGTATTCTTTACCGATAATGCCAATAACGGCGCTGCAGAGGTGTATCAAGAAAACAACTATAAAATACACGCTAGCAACCTATGTACTGAAATCATGCTACCTTCAAATGATAATTGGTCGTTTGTATGCGTGCTTTCGAGTATCAATCTACTGCACTACGACAAGTGGAAGGATACCGATGCGGTTGAAACGATGGTTTACTTTTTAGATGCTACCATTACCGAGTTTATAGAAAAATTAGAGGCCTATAGAGACTCTTCGAACAGGGAGGATAGACAGACCTTTTTGTTTATGGAAAGAGCTTACAATTTTGCCAAGCAAAACAGGGCTTTAGGTTTGGGTGCCCTTGGTTGGCATTCGCTGCTACAATCGAAAAGATTGGCTTTTGACAGTCAAGAAGCTTATAATCTTAACAACGAGATTTTTAGGGAAATCAAAGAGCGTTCTTATAAAGCATCTTCTGAGTTGGCGGTCAAGTTTGGTGAACCGGATGTTTTGAAGGGATATGGCAGACGTAATGCTACTTTGAACGCAATCGCCCCGACCACTTCTTCGGCATTTATTCTAGGTCAGGTGTCTCAGGGTATTGAACCTATTTGGTCGAACTGTTATGTAAAGGATATTGCCAAAATCAAGACTACGATTAAGAATCCTTACCTGATGGAACTTCTAGAAGAAAAGGGAATGAACGTGGCCGAGGTTTGGAAGGATATTCGCGACCACGATGGTTCTGTACAGCATCTAGAATTTTTAACCGATGAAGAAAAGGCTGTTTTCAAGACCTATTCGGAATTGGATCAGTTGGATATTGTATACCAAGCGGCGGCTCGTCAGCATCATATCGACCAAGGGCAGTCTTTAAATATTATTGTACATCCGGAAATGCCAGTTAAGCAAATCAATAAGATTCACGTTACAGCATGGAAGCTGGGGCTTAAATCAATGTATTATCAGCACAGTATGAATGCAGCCCAAAAGTTCAGACAGAAGAAGGAATGTACTAGTTGCGAAGCTTAGTTTTTCGCCAGATAGTAAAAGAAAGCCCCTGAAATATCAAGGGCTTTTTTTATGAATCTTCATCCTTTCCAAAGAAATAAAAAACCTCTTATTGGCCTTTAAGATTATAATGCTTGTAAGGATATTTTACGCTGTATCTCGTTACTGGGGCTTTGGTTGAGTACATAATTATAGGCGTCTATAGTATTTACAAAGAAGTGTTGCTTGCCAATATTTTCTAATAATCCAGTTTTTTGAATAATATCTCTTGTAGGCCCAATGACATTAGAGAATAAAACCTTGATTCCTTTATGTTTTAATTCTTCAATCAAACTTTCAAGCATGAACATGGCACTACTATCTATATAATTGATGGGTTCTGCTTTTATAATTATAGCTTCGGGCATAGCAGTACTCCTTTCGATAATCCTTAAAAGCTCCCTTTTGAAGTAGTCTTTATTTCCGAAATATAATTGTGAGTCAAAACGTACGATGATGACTTTCTCATTTCTTTCGACATCATCTGCAAACCTGTCAATGTTCTTAAAATAGTCGGTTCCCTTAATTCTTCCTAAAATGGCTAAATGAGGTTTACTGGTTCTGTAGACTAATAGCAGTAACGAGAAGAGCATTCCCAAAAGAATGCCTTCTTTGATACCTATAATAAGTGTTAATGTGAAAGTTGCGGCAAGCAACAAAAATTCATCCTTTCTGTTTCGATATAGGGCAATGGGGTAGTCTAAATCAATGAGCCCCATTACAGCCACCATAATAATAGCGGCCAAAATGGTATTGGGCAGATAGTAGAAAAGGGGAGTAAGAAATAGGAGGGTAAGCCCCACTATGAGAGCGCTGATAAAAGCAGCTATACCTGACCTAGCACCAGCTTGATCATTTACGGCAGTTCGAGACAAACCGCCTGTGGTCGGATATGATTGAAAGAAGGAACCGATCATATTTGCCGTGCCGAGCGCGATTAATTCTTGATTTGCATCTACCTCATAGTCCCCATGCTTTGCTTCGACGGCTTTTGAAACGGAAATGGCCTCCATAAATGCGACCAAAGCTAGAGTAAGGGCAATGGATAAGAGCTCTGAAATTCTGGTAAAATCTACTTCGGGAATTTTGAAAGAGGGTAGCCCTTGTGGAATGATGCCAGCAACTGTCACCCCGTATGATTGCAAGTCAAATAGGTAAGAAAGAAAAATTCCTAAAAATACGACAATCAGGGCCGCAGGTATTTTTTCATGTATGAGCTTGAGCGTTTTCAGGAAAATAATGGCACTGACGCCAAACAATAGCGTGGCCATGCTGATTGATTGTAGTGTAATACCGATTTTGTCAAAAAGTCCTTGATTTTCAATAATTATGGAATTTGAACCCAATAGGTGCTTTACTTGGCTAAAGCCTATAATGATAGCGGCGGCTGAAGTAAATCCACTAATGACAGGTTTGGATAGAAAATTGACCAGAAAGCCCATTTTCAGCAAGCCTAAGGTGAATTGTATGATACCCATAAAAAGAGCTAAAAAGATAGCCATTGAAATGTATTCATCAATGCCGGAGATGGCCAATGCGCCTAGGCCAGAGGCCACCAGAAGAGAATCCATAGCCACCGGGCCAACGGCAAGCTGTCTTGAAGTACCCAAGAAGGCATATACTATCTGGGGTATCAATGATGCGTACAAACCGAAAACAGGAGGTAGGCCGGCAATCATGGCATAGGCCATCCCCTGTGGTATTAACATTACGCCAACAGTGATACCCGCAGAGATATCCCCGCTAAGCCATTCTTTTTTATAATTGGGTAACCAAGCCAGAATAGGAATTCTCTTTTTGAACATAGGTAGAAAGTTATCCTGTGTCAAAAGTATTTCAATAGCCATAGTTGCAGAGTAACCTAGGTTACAGAGTACATATATTCAGGGAAGTTCTAATTCATTTTAAGCGGATTAGCTACAATTTAGGTAGTAATTCCTACGAAATAACGTTAATCGTCCCAGCCCTTTTGAAAGGTAAAATTAGGCCCTGGCATTTCATAGTTTCAATATTAGCATGGGTTGAAGTCATATAAACAGTGAGCTTATATCGTAAGCTTTATATTAAAATCGTGAAGCGATTACCACTTATTGCTCATTTAGCACTTGACCAACATCAAAGCCAGTCAAAAAGGCTTTTCTTAAAAGGTCAAATATATTTTTGTTTGCGATACACCAAAGAACTGTTGTAAGGTAAATTGCACTGTCAAAACATAGTAACCTTTAAAAACGAATCAAATGAAAAAGTATACAATTTTAACGGCAATGGGGGCATTGGTCATTATGTCGGCCTGTGGCTCTTCTAAAATAAATGCAGAGACCACTTTAAACCCTGAAAACACGGCACAAGTAGAAAGTAGTGAGACTGCCATGAATTCAAATGATGAGACCGACGATGAGATGTCTTCAAACGAAAATGCAGAGATAAGTGCCAATTCAATTCAAGGAGCAAATGGTTCTACTGGTGGAAACGCAAATATCAATACAGGGGCAAATACTACGACCACCATGGGTAGCCTAGATAGTTCCAATATGTATGAGGCCATCAATATGACCGATGACCAAATCACGACCTTTGAAGCTGCGATGGATGATTTTGAAGAAAAGCAAAGAAGTTCTGCCAATGGTGAAATGTTGGGTACGGTAGATGATGAAAGAGACCGTCAATTAGAAAGTATTCTTTCGGCCGATCAGTTTTCTGCCTATGAAAAGTGGAGAGGAAACCAGTAATTACTTATTGCGGTAGAACTTAAATAAACACATAAACTATTAAAACCCCTTGGTCTCAACCCAAGGGGTTTTTTAATGCAATAAATCAAAGTCGTTGAAGTGTTGTTTTAATAGTTGAAATGCAGAGGGTTAGCCTATTTTTGACTGGTTGGAAATGACAATTCGACGACTTGCATTTTCCATTCACCGAACGAAAAAGTTCTTCCATCTACAGGCAGAGCGGGTTATATAAGTGCGACAATAAATTAGCAGCAAATTAATCTCAAAACCCGAATAAAATGGTACCCTCAGAAATTATTAGTTTTATTAGACCTGAACTTGGTTACAGGCCTGTAAAGCGACCAGAAACCGATCAAGTTTGCCACCGAGGAACTTTCTTCGATAATGCGCATTCACCATTCATCATTTTAGATGAGAACTTAGATTTTGTTGACGTCAATCAAGTTGCCTTGTTATTGACTTCAAAGGAAAGGGAAGATGTTATTGGTAAGAATTTGACCGACATATTTCCTGAGTCTAAAAATAGCGGCAGAATCAATGCTTATAAAGAGGTCATAAGAACTGGCAGGGGCATTAATGTTGACCACTTGAAACTTGAGGTAGATGGTGAGGTCTACATGATTACACTTAAAGTATTTAAAATAGAAGAAGGCCTGGGTATCGCCGCTCAAGATACTACCAAGTTGGTCAATGCCATTAACGAGTTAGAAGTTACTAAGGCAAACTTGCAAGAGTTGAACCAAAGTCTATCGACCAGAAATGAAGAACTGGAGGAGTTTTCATATGTCTCGGCCCATGATTTAAAGGCACCTTTAACTAATGTAGCCACCCTTTTGGATATTCTTCGCGAAGATGAATCAATGAACTTGGCCGAGCACCCTATTTTTCAGAAGTTAGAAGAGGTCTCCGAAATTATGATTAATAGAATTAATGCTCTTAACAATGTGATATCATTAAAATCGAATCTCGGGAAAAACCCTCAATTATTGGTTTTTAACGAAGTGTTAGAGGATATCAGACACGAAATTTCAGAAGAAATCTCTCGAACCGAAGCCTTGATCATTTCCGATTTTAGCGCCTGCCCCACCATTTTTATTGACAACCTACAATTGCATAGCATTTTGCAGAACATGGTTGTGAATGCCATCAAATATATGCACCCAGAGCGGTCACCCTTAATTCATATTACCACCAGAAAAGAGGGAGAAAAAATACTTCTCGAAATCAAGGATAACGGTATCGGCTTCAATAATAAGTTGGGCGAAGAAAAGGTTTTTAGTCTTTTCAAAAGAATGCATACCCATGTTGAAGGTCAAGGCGTAGGCTTATATATCGTGAAGTCTATTGCCCAATCTAGGGGCGGACACGTTGAGGTTCAAAGTGAAGTAAATAAAGGAACAGAGTTTAAAATATACCTATAAATGAAACCACAGATTATCAAAGAGTTTAGCATCCTTTTAGTTGAAGACGATTCGGTTGCCAATTATTTGGCTACTCACAAACTAAACCACTTAGGTATTGAAAATGTAAGTTGTGTCGAAAATGGTCTTGATGCCCTAACCTATATAGAGAACAATACATGCCCAGATATCATATTTCTCGATATTAATATGCCTATAATGGATGGGTTTGAATTTCTGGCGGAGAAAGAAGCCAATAATATGTGCCCCGATTCGAAGGTGGTAATCGTTACATCTTCTTTACGCCCTTGTGATCGAGAAAAATCAAATGAGTTTACCTCGGTAGTCGATTTTTTGGAAAAGCCATTGAGCTATCCAAAAATAGAGGATATCCTCTTAAAAATATCCTTAAACCGAGTTGCTTAAACAAATTAAAAGCACCAAGATTTAATACATAAATGAAATTAAGATTTAGGTTATCATAGTGAGTTTTTGAGATTAAGTAGAAAAGGCCCATTTAAAAAATGGGCCTTTTTGTTATTATGATGAAGTACGACTTCAACTTTCCAAGAAATGTTGGTTACTCAAAGCCGAATTTCTTTAAACCTTCGTGACTGATTTCGATAGCGTCTAAGGCTTCCATTCCATCAAAAGTCATGTCTTGTTCGACCATATAGAATTTCATGCCCGATTGATCTCTCTTGTCCCATATTTTTTTGAAATCAATTTGACCTTCACCTACGGGTGCAAACCTACCTTGATCATCCATATCTTTTACGTGCCAAATCTTAAAACGACCCGGATACTTTTCAAAATAGGCCAATGGGTCGGCACCTGCCTTGGTCACCCAATAAAGGTCCATTTGAAAGTTCACATATTTTGGGTCGCAGTTTTCCAAAAGATAGTCAATCGGTACTATACCGTTCGCATCTTTCATAAACTCAAAATCATGGTTATGATACAGTAACTGGAGACCTGCTTCGTCTGCCTTTTTTCCCAGTTCGTTGATAATATCGGCCAAGTCTTGTGGTGATCCTGTCATTCCCAATGTTCTGGTCTCAGGGTCAAATTTGAACATACCCATCGGAGGAACCGGAATAACAAAATATTCAAAACCCGCATCCTTCACATCTTTCATCATCTGTTCGGCATTCTCAAGGGTAACCGCACCTTGGTGAGTGCTTACAGGAGTCAACGAAAGCTCCGCTAGATAATTCTTGAATTCTTCCGGGCTCATTCCATAGAATTTACCTTCTTCATATCCTGCGGCTTCAATATAGGCATAACCTGCATCTGCCACCGATTGAAGGGTAGATTTGGCATTCTTGCCCATATCTTCTCTTACCGTGTAAAGTGCCAAACCACCATAATCTTCGTTCGAAACCTCCGTTTCCGGTTCGGCATCCACCTGTTCTTCGGCCTTCTTGGCGTTTTCCTTGCAAGAAATGATACTAACACCGATAAATAGTGCCAACATGTATTTTACTAAACTGGTTTTCATTGTTATTGAGTTTTAAATGTTTGAATTAATAAATAAGTTAATTTTTGATATGAAATTGATATTTTCCTGATACTAATTGAAGCTTAATTGCCTCTTCTTCTTCAGCTAGAATTTTTATTTCTTTTAGCTTGCCCACCTTCTTTTCGCTCTCACTAATATTCTTGATGTTGTCTGTTGAAATGAACAAAGTGGCAGTGGTATTAGCGGGGATTGTCACCTTATAATCCCATCCGTTTTCTGCCCATCGCCACTCACTCTCAATTTTACCGTACATAGAATCATAATGGCCTTTCGCCCATTTCATTTGTTTGGTAGGGTCGGGGGTAGGTTGAAGTATAATATGCTTGAATCCGGGCTCTTTTGGGTCACTTTGAATACCTAGGGAATAATTGTACATCCATGCGGCAACTGCGCCGAATGAATAGTGATTGAATGAATTCATGCTATTATTTCCGCCAAAACCATTTTCAACGGTATAAGAGTTAAGGCGCTCCCATATGGTGGTCGCACCATTCTCTACAGAGTAGAGCCAAGAGGGGTAGGTGGTTTGCTGCAATAGTTTATAAGCGGTCTCGTGCCTACCATTTTTTGACAAGGCATGGTTCAAAGATGCCGTGCCGATAAAACCGGTCATCAAACTATATTCGGGGCGTATTTGACCCAAATCATCGGTATTTTCACGATTGATGGTAGCCACCAAATGTTCAATACCTTTTTGATGGTTCTCTTCATTCAAAACACCCAAATTCAAGGGAATGGCATAGGAAGCCTGGGTATCGACAAAATCACCTTTTTCTTTTTGCATATCAGCAGGCAGGGGAGGACCAAAGCGAAGGCTTTGGTGGCCCAAATGCAATGTTTTTCCGGTTTGTGAATCTAGGTATGTAGCGTTTAAAAACGATTTGCGCTCATCATATCGTTTCTTAAAACTTTCCGCATCACTATCGTTGCCCAATAATTCTGCTACGTTGGATAGTATTTCCAGATTATAAAGGTGATACGATGCCCAAAAAAAAGTATCGTCATTTTTGTATCCCTCGGGGCTCAACCAATCGCCCAATGGCCCTTCGTTTAAAATTCCGCTCTCCGTATCGATTTTAGAATTGAGAAACTCCATATATTTTTTCATGGCGCCATAATGTTCTTGAAGCACCTCTAAATCGCCATACTGTAAGTACATTTCCCAAGGGATGATGATACCGGCACTGCCCCATAGCGTACCACCAAAGCCTCCACCAACGGGTGCTACATCGGTGAAGCGGCCTTCTTCAGTTTGAATATCTCTCATCGCCAATAGATGTCTTCGAAGAAATGGTTCTGCCTGGGTGAAATAGGTCGCTGCCTTAGAAAAAACATTGATGTCGCCACTCCATCCCATTCGTTCGTTTCGAGCCGGTGTATCGGTCGGTATCGACAGGAAATTACCACGAAGGGACCAAGTAATATTTTCCCAGAGTTTATTGACCAATTCGTTTGAGGTCTGATAGTTTGAGGCTAGCTCATCAATTGAACTAATTACTTGACCAGTGACCTTTTCAAGTGGTAGGGGTTCATTTATACCCGAGATTTCCAAAAAGCGATAGCCGTGAAAAGTGAAGCGCGGTGCAATTGTTTCATTACCTCCTTTTCTTATGTAAATGTCTTGTGCCAGTGCGGCACGAATGTTCTCTAGCATTACCATACCCACATTACTTCCATATTCCTCAAGGTCTGGATAAGTGACTTCGGAATAACGTAGGGTAATAGTATCGCCCTTGGAGCCACTGGGCAGTTCTATTTTTGGTACACCGACCATGTTTTGACCCATATCGTACACAAAAACACCCGGTCTTACTTCTTCGACGCTTTGTGCTTTTAAAGTTTTAACGACCTTGGCATTTCGGCCAATTTGCCCCATAAGTTTAAGAGAATCATAATTCAAATCATTATCCTGAAAAGTAGTACCCGTTAATGGAACTTGAACTGCCTTTTTCCAATTACTGTCATCGAAATTGGTAGTGCTCCAACCCTTAATGTTATCTTCTAGACGGGCATCGTAAACCTCGCCCTGAAAAAAACTTCCATAGGTGATGGGCCCAGAGGTGTACAGCTTCCAATCCGTATCGTTTGAAACGATATTTTGTTCTGACCCATCGGAGTAGGTTATAATCATTTGGGCAAGTAAAGAAGGCCTGTCTCCAAAGTAATTCCAGTTTTCGCCGGTATAGGTGATATTACCGCTCCACCAGCCTTCGCTCAACCAAGCTCCCAGCGCATTGGCTTCGCCATTTCTGACCATATCAGTTACATCGTATGTTTGGTACATATGGCTTTTGTTATATTGAGTGAGACCCGGGTTAAAGTAGTCGTCGCCAACACGATTGCCATTGAGGTAAATTTCATAAATACCCCTAGACGTTACATACAGCCGTGCTTTTGCAATGGATTTGTTCTCGCTGCTAAATGTGCTGCGTAGCATGGGAGTCCCATGTTTACTAGGGTTTTCCAATACGAGCATCGACCCCTTCTTTCCGCTGATTTCGTAACCATTTGGTGTTATGCTAAAAGCCTTGTCCGCTTTACTGTAGAAAATACTTTCCTTTTGAACGGAATCAAGATTTTCTTGAAAAAGTAGATTAGATGGACTTCTGTAATTTCTTATCTGAACGTTACTGAAAATAGCACTTTGGTCTTTGTCAACGGAGAAACCTATATCGCCCACCATCGGAAAACTGATGTAATCATTACCACGACCGACGGGATTCAGGTTAAAACCAACTTTACCCCTTGGGGGCGGAAATTGATCATCATTTGTAGAAACTTTGTTCTTTTCTTCAGTGCCATCTAGCCATACCTGAAAAAAGCCAAAAACGCACTCGGCATTGACGGTGTGAAGTTCATATTTATTACTGTCGTTGATAAGGTCTCTTGAAATTTCAAAGGAGCGGAAAGGCTCTGTTTTAGAATCTTCGGCAGAGTAACCGACCCGGTAAACGTTTAATCGGGCCATACCGGTTTCTGAACCGTTCAATTCTGAAATATCAAGCTCAAAAGCTATGTATGACTGGTCTTGTGAATTTTCAACACCTTGAATGTTCAAGTTTTTGTCCATAAGTCGAGGGTCGTTTCCACCTAACAAAAAGCTCGCTTTTGAACTTTTGGATTTCTGATCTAGCTTTATGGAATAACCGAATTTGAAAACGGATAGGTAATGGGAATTGAATACGAGGTCATCATCACCGCCTCCAATCCACTGGGCGCCATTCCATGCAGAAATATCAGTTTTCATTAGTCCGGTTTCGAAAGAAGATGAATTGGCGCTGGTTTCCCCGGTTTCGTCCCAAACAGTTACTGTATAATCGTATCGGGTGGTAGGGGCAAGTTGCTCACCTTCATATGCTATACCAACGGAATGGTGGTCATCGACTTTTCCCGAATCCCAAACAAAACGGCCTCTTTCATCGATGACCAATATTCGATAGGCCGATTGAGCTTGACCCCTTACGCCGTTTTTGGTAACCATTTGCCAACTAAAATGGGGCGTTTGTACGTCGATGCCTAAGGGCGTAGGTTGATATTCTACTTGTAGATGGTCAATGTTCGATTGGGCCCATACTATGGTTGTGGCAAAAAAAGCCAGTATAATCAAGTTGAGTTGAAATATTTTCATAAATAGTGCCTACGGCCTTGTTAGTGCTCTTTAAAACTGTACAGATAGGGCGCTTTATGTGCCCCGCCGGTAAAGAGTTTTTCATGACGCGTTAATATATCTTTATTCAGCATTTTTCGTTGAAAAGTGGTTCTTCTCAGCTTTTCGCCTAGTACGGTTTCATATACCATTTGCAGTTCTTTCATGGTAAACTTATCGGGTAAAAGGTTGATGCCTACCAGTTTATTTTCTAAGTTGTTACGAAGCACGTTTAAAGCTTTGAGCACAATAGCCTTATGATCCATCATAAGACTGGGTAGGTCATCAATAGAATACCAATTTATCGATTTTGAGAGTCTATCCGGCTTTGGGTTTACTTCATCAAAATTGATAAGCGCGTAATGGGCAATCGAAATGAACCGATCGAGTAGCCAATGACCGTCTTTAGGGTCGAAACCATTAGCTTCTAAAATTGTTCGCATGACCTCCGGTTTCGGTCTTTCAACATTACCGAAGGTATAAAACTGTTCCAAAAAGATATTCTTAAGCCCGGTTCGTTCTTCAAGCCCTCTTTTTACGGCATCATCAACGTTTTCATCTCTTTTGATAAAACCTCCTGGCAACGCAAAAAAAGAAGTGTTATCGTATTCTAACAAGAGTATTTTTAAACTTTTACCGTTAAAACCAAATATAACCAAATCATAGGCTATATGGGGTAGGTACTCATCGATACTGGGTAACGGTCTATTTTCCTTATTTGCCAAAAATCACTTTTTTTTCAAATGAAGCCCAAAATTCAATAAAAACAAAGTATTATTGTAACAAAATGAGACAATAATAGTAAAGGGTATGAAAAATTACATAATTCTTATAATGGTCGGTCTTGTAAGTACGCAAAATTTTAAAGCACAAGATTTAAATGCCTTTCCGGTGCAGGTAAAAATTGAACAGGGGGTTATAGAAGGTAATTATAATACGCACACGGGAATACAAACCTATTTTGGTGTGCCTTTTGCAAAGCCGCCCGTTGGTGATTTAAGGTGGAAGGCACCACAACCACTGGACAAATGGGAAGGTGTTAAAGAAACCAAACAATTTGGTCCGCGACCTATGCAGACCATGGTTTTTGGTGATATGAAGTCTCGTTCGAACGGTGTTAGTGAAGATTGTCTTTATTTGAATGTGTGGACCCCCGCTAAGAGAGATACCAAAAATCTTCCGGTTCTCGTTTATTTCTACGGAGGCGGAAATGTGGCAGGAGACGCTTCCGAACCACGATATGACGGTGAAAGTATGGCCAAGAAGGGTATGGTGGTTGTGACCACAAACTATCGCTTGAATATTTTTGGTTTCTTGGCACATCCTGAACTAACCAAAGAGGCATCTTACAAAGCTTCGGGCAATTACGGTATGCTAGACCAACATGCCGCCTTAAAATGGGTTCAAAAGAACATTTCGGTATTTGGCGGAGATTCGAGCAAAGTAACTATCGCTGGGGAGTCGGCCGGGTCGATAGGGGTAAGTGCCCAAATGGCCTCTCCTTTAAGCAAAAATTTAATAGCTGGGGCCATCGGCGAAAGCGGTGCAGCCATTCATCCTACAATGGCACCGGTATCTTTGGAGGAAGCTGAAAACCAAGGTGCCGAATTCGTAAAAAATGCTGGCTATTCAAGTATAGTAGATTTTAGAAAGTTAAGCACTAGAGAGGTCTATGAGATTTACAATGAATCTAAAAGATTCGGCTTTCCAATGGTCATTGACAATTACTTTTTACCCAAAAGCCTTCCAGAAATCTTCAATGCGAAAGAACAGGCCCAAGTTCCTCTTCTGTTAGGATGGAATTCAGCTGAAATACCTGGTATGGCATTTACTCAAGGCCCTTATACAAAAGAGCAATTTACCACAAAGGTGAGGGAGGTCTATCCTAAGAAATATAACGAGGTTTTAAAATTGTATCCTCATAATACGGAAAACGAAGTAGAACAGTCGGCGACCGATTTGGCCTCTGACCGGTTCATCGTATACAGCACTTGGAAATGGTTCGACCTGCATCGAAAAAACAGTGACCAACCGGTGTACCGTTATTTGTATAGCAAGCTTCGTCCACCTTTAAAAGACCAAAACTTGGCCTCAGGTTTGGCCGGTGGTACTGTATCTAAAGATTCGAATGCACCGAAAGCACCGGAGCCGATTGGTGCACCTCACGCCTGTGAAATAGAATACTGTATGGGAAACCTTCATTTGGTCGATGATTACGCATGGACGGCGGATGACTACAGGACTTCTGAGACCATGCAAAATTTCTTTGCCAACTTCATTATCAATGGAAACCCTAACGGTGAGAACCTTCCAGAATGGCCAAATGCCGATGCCAAGGATGCGGCCCCGCCAGTAATGGTTATCAATACAGAAAGTAAGTCGGTCGATGCTAAAAACGATGCGCGCTATTTATTTTTAGATGAGTCTTATAAAAACTAAAGGCGTTTGGTTAATTGGTGAATTTATGGCGATAATTCGAAGGTGTACATCCTTTTAAAGCCTTGAATTTTCTATTAAAATTGGCCATGTTGTTAAAACCACATTGTTCACAAATAGATGTGATGGCGCGTTCGGGTTCATTGACCAAAAGCTTGCAGGCATTCTCAATTCGTATTTCAATCAAGAATTGAAAGAAAGTTTTATTGGTTCTTTTTTTGAAGTACCTACAAAAGGCATTTTTACTTAGATGTGCTTCATCAGAAATTTGCTCTAGGGTTATTTGCTCCGAATAATGGTCCATGACAAATTTCAGCACATCACCCATTCGCTTTCCTTCAATGTCGGTATAGCTCTTTTTGTAGATAAAGTTCGACAAACGACTAGTTCTAGCCTTGGAAATAGTATCTAAAATCTTAAGTAAAATACCCAATTGTTCAATCTTATCGCTGTTGGGCAGCTTTTGAAACCATTCAATAATTTCGCTTTTGTGGCTAATCACTTTCGCTCCCATTTCGGCTTTTTCAAAAAAAGATTTGGTCGCTACCAAATCGGGCAAATTGAAAAATTCGTTTCCGAAAGAATTCTTGGCAAAGAAGAGGGTGAACATTTCTGAATCATCATCATTTATGGGCTCACTTTTAAAAACATGAGGTATGAGGCCACCGATTATAAGAATATCTCCCGAATTAAATTCATTGATAGAATCACCGACTATCAAAGTTCCGGTGCCTCTAACAATGTAGCTGATTTGAATTTCTTCATGTTGATGAAACTGCTCATAAAAAATATGCTCCCTATCGATTTGAAACACAAGACTTTCGTTCTTCGGCTTCGGAATATTAAACGGTAATGCCTTCAATGAATGATATTATATATGCGTTGAAGAGGGTTAAATTAATAAAAGAAGTGTAAAATAGTATGATTTATGTTGTTTTTTGATGGTCGAACTTATGAAATCAGATTCCTAATAATCCTTCTACTTTCGCCATTTGTACTTTTTCTGAAAAGGCAAGGGCAAGTCATTGAAAATAGTATCTTTGTTTCGGCTTTAGGGGTATTCCTTTTTTAAATGGAATTGAGAGAGTCCCTTTGAACCTGATTTGGTTGACACCAGCGTAGGGAAAAGTTCGTATCATCTTCTTCTTTATTTCTTCATCAAAGAGAGATACTACCTATTGCCATAATATTTAATTCAAAATAATTATGGACAGTACTACCCTTTGGAACCACATAGAATCTATTAGAGAAAAATCGCCTTTAGTGCACAACATAGCCAATTTTGTGGTGATGAACAATACGGCGAACGCTCTCTTGGCAACAGGCGCATCGCCCATTATGGCACATGCACATTCCGAAATACCGGAAATGGTAAATATCTGCCAGGCATCCGTAATCAATATCGGAACATTAGATGAATACTGGCAACAATCAATGTTTTTGGCAGCCGATAAGGCGAGCTCATTGGGCAAACCATTTGTGGTCGATCCGGTTGGTGCCGGAGCCACTAGTTTTAGAGATCAAACCTTATCGGAATTACTTAATTACAGACCGACGGTAGTTCGCGGTAATGCCTCAGAAATAATGGCATTGGCGAAACTGAATACAACGCCTACGAAAGGTGTTGACAGTACCGCCGAGAGCAATGAGGCCATTGAAGCCGGTTTAAGTATCAACGAAGCGTTCGGTTCGGTCGTTTGTATTTCCGGAAAAACGGATATTGTTCTTGACGGAAAAAAGAAGGTGTTTTTAAAGAACGGTCATGAGTTGATGACCAAGGTTACCGGTCTTGGTTGTTCTGCAACAGCGATTATCGGAGCTTTTATTGCGGTTATAGATAATAAACTAGAAGCCGTTTCTGCGGCAATGTCGTTAATGGCAGTGGCAGGAGAACTAGCTGCTAAAAATGCAGACGGACCTGGAAGTTTGCAGATGCACCTTTTGGATAAACTCCACAACCTAACCGCAGAAGAATTCTCCAGTCTGTTGAAATTCTCCGTAGAATGATAACTAATGCGTTTCCATACCGCCTTTACCTGGTTATTTCTGAAGAAAGCTGTTTGGGTAGAAATTTTCTGGAAGTTGCTGAACAAGCTGTACAAGGCGGTGTAGATATAGTGCAGTTAAGGGAGAAGGCCCTAAGCGATATTGAGTTTTTAGACAGGGCTTTACGACTAAAGGAGGTTTTAGTAAAGCACAATGTGCCCTTAATCATCAATGATAACTTAAATGTTGCCCGTAGGGTAGAGGCATTTGGTATTCATGTAGGCAATAATGACCTCTCACCAATTGAAATAAAATCACAGTGGTCATCACCTCATTGTCTCGGATACTCGATTGAGTATATAGAACAGCTTAATACCGAAAAGACTAAAATATCGGATTATCTAGGTATTAGCCCGGTATTCAGCACTGAGACCAAGACGGATACCGTTACAGAATGGAAACTAAATGGGGTATCGAAAATTAGGACTTTAACCGATAAGCCACTTGTGGCCATTGGTAATATGAACAAGCAAAATGCGGCGGAAGTTATACGTGCCGGCGCCGATTGCATTGCCGTTGTTTCTGCTATTTGTAAGGCCGAAAACCCGGTCTTGGCGGCCGAAATTTTGAGAAATGAAATAGAAAGAGCATTATGAAAAAATATAAATATCCCTCGGTGCTTAGCATTGCAGGTTTTGATGGAAGCGGTGGAGCCGGTCTACAGGCCGATATTAAGACCGCCTCTGCCTTAGGTTGTTACTCAACCTCGGTTTTGACGGCCCTTCCGGTTCAGAATACCATGGGAGTAAAGAATATATTTTCTATTCCCAATGCGGCTATTGAAGAACAATTGGCGACCATATTTGAAGATATCTTTCCAAATGCAATTAAAATAGGAATGGTGCATACCAGTGAACTGGTTCAAACCATAGTCAAAGCACTTCATTCGCATACGCAAGTGCCGGTCGTTTTTGATCCAGTGATGGTGGCCACAAGCGGCCACAAATTGATTGAAGATGATACCATTGAGGTGATTGCCAAACAATTGATTCCTTTGGCGCAATTGATAACCCCCAATCTAGATGAGGCAGCTATTTTGGCCGACATGAAAATTGAGAGTGTTGAAGACATGTATCGGGCCGGAAAGCGTATAATTGATTTAGGTGTACAAGGTTTATTGTTAAAGGGTGGCCATTTAAAAACAGAGCATCTTACTTCCTTATATTTTACTAAACAGGGAGAGGTACATGAATTTAGTTATCAAAAGTACGACACCAATAATACACATGGGTCGGGCTGTACCCTTTCTTCTGCTATTGCCAGTTATTTGGCGAGAGGAGAATCTATTTTAGAGGCCGTTGGTAAAGGTCAGGAATTTGTACATAAAGCTATTTATCACGGGAAGAATGTACAGGTAGGCCATGGCAACGGACCGTTAAACCATTTTTTTAATCCTGAAAAACTTATTAAAAATGAATTGGAGCGATAGCGCTTGGAAAACCATAGAACCTATCTACGATAAGATTATTGAAATGCCTTTTATCACCGAGTTGATGAATGGTGCCTTACCCTTGGAAAAGTTTCAATATTATATGGTTCAAGATGCCTTTTACCTAGACCATTTTGGTAGGGCTTTGGCTATAATTGGGGCAAGGGTCGATAAAGTAGAAGATAGTTTGGCATACATAAAATTCGCCGAAGGTGCTATTGTTGTCGAAAAAGCATTGCATGAATCGTATTTTGAAGAATTTCAGCAATATGAAAGAGGTAAGATTCAGCCAACATGCCACCACTATGGTCACTTTTTAAAAAGTACGGCCAGCTTAGATCAAGTTGAGGTAGCTATGGCCGCTGTTTTACCCTGTTTTTGGATTTATAAAAGAGTGGGAGATTATATTTACGAAAATCAGAAAAAAGAAGGGAATCCCTATCAAAAATGGATAGATACCTACGCGGGTGAAGAATTTGGCTTGATTACCCAACAAGCAATCAACATTACGGATGCAGCCGCAAAAGAGTTAACAAAAGCGCAACTGACAAAAATGACCGAAGCGTTTAAAACAGCGAGCCATCTTGAATATGAATTTTGGAACAGTGCGTACCATTTGAAAAAGTGGGAATAATTTTCAAATTGATTTTTTTTACTGTTAGGTAATCGGTTATTGATCAGTTAAATAAGGGTTTTGATTTTATGGTTGGAATACTTCTTTATCCCGCTTTTACAAAATTTTAAGCTATTTAAAGGCAACCTTTGCCCCAGGTTTTCATCTTGTACAAGAACTTAAAACTTGAACTTTTATATGAAAATCAGATTTAATTCAATTTCGTGGTTAGGGGTAGTTATGTTTGGCTTAGTAGGCTGTAACTCAGATAACGAGATTGAATGCCCAGAAGATTATACAGGGGCTTTGGCGGCAACTGAAGAGAAAATGGTAGGTGAATGGCTATTGACTGCAATCGTTTCGGAAGAAGAAATTGACCTTACAGACGATAGCGAAGAAAACCCTTCAACCGATATATATGCCCAATACAGCGATTGTCAAAGAGATGGGGCTTATACCTTTAGCAGTAACCGCGGTTACACTTTTGAACAGGGCCTTCGTGCTTCTGGTTGTGAGCGTCAGGTTGACTTGGCAGGTACTTGGCAATTGGCAAGCAATACCATTAGCCTAGTAGGCTCTTGTAATATTCAAAATTTGGCTATCGAATTTAATGAAGATTCTTCGGCCTTCAATTTCTCCGAAGTCTTTAATGTGACCAATGTGCAAGGTGCAACGGTTCAGACCGAGGTAACTTTTACTTACACCAAGCAGTAAAATAACTGTGCATAAAAATGAAAGGGGAATGGTTGACCAGACCTTCCCCTTTCTGCACATGACCTAAACCTAGATCTAACTTTTAGTAACCGGTTTTTTCAAGATTCTTTTGATTCGATTGTTTAATTGCCTTGAAATATTCAATATACAATCGAATACTGTTTTCAATAGGGTGTGCTACATAGGCTTTGTAATTGGCCATCCCCAGATGTATTCTATAAGAATTGAATACCAATACGTTCTCAATAGCTTCCGATAACGATTCGGGGCAATCGTGGGTGTAAACTTCGCTTCGGTAGCCCCATTCCTCTATAGCCCGGTTGAGGTTTTCGAAATACGGAAGCACTAGTGCTTTACCATGGCTTGCGGCAAATTGAATATCTTTTAGATTTTCGGTGTCTTTCATTTCAGGCAGAACGACCAAGGCAGATGGTTCAATGATGGCGGCCAGTTCTTCTCGATTTTTAACGTTCACAAAGTGAACATCGGGCATATGTTTGAATTTTCTTTGAACACTGTCTATATAGCCAGGGTTTTGAACACTTTCAGTACTTGCAATAATTACCTCTATATCTAAATTCTCTCTTCTTGCGCGAATGCGTTGTACAGCTTCCAGTAGATTGGCAAGTTTTCTGTCAGACCCAAACTCACCGAAGGTCAAAACCTGTTTTTTATCTCCCGAGAGACGATAATCCGGCTCGGGCATGCTATCAAAAGTTCCGAAAGGTACTTTGGCAACATTAGCGGCATCAAACTTTTCCTTTAGCAAATCGACCATTCTTTCTTTAGTAACGGCCACTAAATCTGAGGCAAGAACCATTTTAGTCAAGCTACGACCATATTTTTTACCCTTCGGCTCATTGAGTGTAAAACCTTTATAGTCCGAAATACTATTTGGTAGGGAATGTAATAGTGATATAGTGGCTATTCCGGTAACACGACTGAAAAAAGGAATCATAAAACCAAGGGTAGCTGGTATTTTCTTATTCCCGAATGTTAAGGACTCAAGGTTGAAGAAAACGGCATCCGGTTTGAACTGGAGTACCTTTTGGGTCACTTTAATAATATTTGAATAGCCGTTAAAACTCCAACATTGCTGAACGGTTACGGGGCAACCTTGTTCTGAAATTATAATTTGCTTTTTATGTTTTTCAGTCAATAGAATGATTTCAGATACTTCTGGTTGCATTCTAAAATGCTTTACAAGTTGCGAACCATATTCGGCAAGTTTTGATTCGCTCGGGGGATAGGCGGTCACGATTGCAAGTTTCATAGGTCAATTCTTTATTTGGGACATCAATTACTTGACTGAAACAAAGTTCCCACTTATGGCCGGGCAAAGGTGTTGTTTGATGACGGTTAGGGCCTAGGTGTAGACGAATGGTAAATTAGTGTAGCTTAGAAGCAATTTCATGATTGATCAAAAAACACATCGTAAATTCACTTATCCGATAATGTTGCATTTTATCTGAGAGGTGTAATTGAACAAAATAGAAACTGAAGCCCAAAATGGTTATTTAAAGAATAAAACTCAAGCAGTGGTCTACCTAATGGTTCTGCTATAGAAGAAGATTGCGTTGGCCGTTAAAAGTGCAACCATGGCAACTATTTGCAGTTGTACCACTAGATCCATACTACTATTGAAAATGCTCATTAGTAACATTTGAACAATACCTACAAGCACAGAAAAGAGAATGGGAAGGTACTCTCCTAAGAACATGAAATAATATGTGAAAATGTTGGCCATTATAAAAAGTGAAGTCGTTAAGGCATGTTGCCAAAGAAAGGAGGCCACTGATAAGTATTCCGGACCGAATAAATAATTAATAATCTGTTCAGGAAATAAGTAACAAACCATTAATAAACCCATTAGCAAGAGGGCGGTTCGCATGATGTATTTTTTAATGACCGTGGCCGTTAAGACGCCAGACTTCTTATAATTGACGAATTTGGTGGCAATCACGATTAAAAAAATCCAAGCGATTAAATAAATTCCCCTTCCGACCAACGCTATAGACGTATAAAGGGTAGCTTCTGTTTGGCTAAAATATTGTCTCACCAATAATATATCGCTATTCTTCAAAAAGATATGGGCGAGCTCGTAAGCGGCAATCAATAGCAATAAGAAGATTATTTTTTTGGTGTGCTCTCGAGATACTCTTTTTATGTTGCCAAAGAATAGCGGTTGAAGTTTCTTGGGCAAAACTTTCTTCATCATACAGACGGGAAATGCGATGCCTATTCCTAAAGAGATTCCGGCTTCCTGCAAAGTAAAGTACGCCGTGAAGTCTTCTGAAAAAAATAGAATACCTAAAACGGCAAGTAAGGCAAAAGTAATACGGCAACCCATGGTATTTGTTATTAGTGATGTTGAAGTTAGATTAAATAATCGCCCCAGTCTGCCCCAGGCAAGACGAATCAAAAATCCCAAAAAAATAAAATAGATTATTAGCGTAATGGTATGTGCCTTCAGCATAAAACTCTCCGGGCCCATTATGTGCCCCAGAAGAAGGTTGTATAGGTAGCTGCTTCCATTAGCTAGAAGCGCACTACCTATGATCAACCTTTCGGGGGAAGTTCTATTAATTTCCATATTATCAGTGTTCTCTGTTATCATTGAACAAGCGCTGTTCAGCAACCTGTTTGTCTAACAAATATCACTAGTAAACAATGCTTGAATAGAGAGAAATGGGTCAATGGAAATTTTCTGTAGACGAATGGATAATTTCTTTCTTTGAGCTATTTTTTGCCTACCAGATGATATAACCGCTAAAAAAATAAGCAACCAGATGCGCCTGACCTGGTTGCTTTAAAAGAGACTTGTGCACCGCTTTGAACCCAAATAAAAAAAGGGTGCTGTCTATAATCACTACCGAAAAACTTAATTTTTAATCACTTTGCCTTGATAGATTTTTCCATTTTCGGCATCTAAAACCGTAAATATGTAGATACCGTTTACCAGAGATGAGGCTTCTATCATGACAGTTCTACCTCCCGCTTGGGTATGCAACATTTTATGGTAAACCATGGCCCCTACGGTGTTTGTTAATCTTATTTCAACCTTTGAAGTTGATTTAGGTAGATCGATGCTGGTGTGTGTCGTAAACGGGTTGGGATAGTTTCGCACCTTTACTTCGTTGTTCTCTAATTCTTCTATGGTCTCTAAATCGGCTTCCGTGGTTTGTGCAACCTCGGTTTCTTCAAGTACCTCTTCTTCTGCGGGAGTGTAGCCTTCAGCGCTAAGAACCATAGAGTTGATTTTTAGGGAATACTCCTGATAGCCATGATAATCACCTTGTACCGAAAAAACAACTGATTTAATTTCGCTGAACTGAACTGGGTTTCCTGATTCGTCGGTGAAGTCTGAAAAATGTAGGCTTACTACCGACTCTTCATCGTGAACAGAAATTTGATGCCTTAATCGATTGCTCCAGTCCGCAGTGTTCTCCGTAACCAGGCTCACTTCTATGGGCGTATCATTTTCGATGCTGAACTGTAGGTAGCTGTAATCATCTACGCTTAGGTTACGGTCGCCGGCCAAGAGATTTCTAAAGATATTAATAGTTTCTTTTACTTCACCGTCGAGGGCTACCCCTCGCTCTACCATATAATTTTCAGATTTTTGAACGCTACCTTCGTGTTTGGTAATTTCAAAAGACCCTATCGAATCGGCCTGTGCATTATAATCAACACCCCACGGCCCATCTGCTAAATAAAGGGCATCGATTTGGGGAGAATTATCACCTTTTATCGAAATGCCTGCATCGAACAAGAAACCTGTGTCTACAATAACCTCTTCTTCCCAATTGCCGTTAAGCGAGATAGACTTTGAAAACTTGCTCAAACCAGACTGCTCAGTGGCTTTGTAATTTGAGTTTATATTCAATGATCTGGCTTTAGAAGAGTTCACCACATTCAAGTGTAGCTTTCCGTTCTTATAAAATCCGTTTTTGATAAAAACAGTTGGCAGAATATTTTCGGTCTTGAAGGGGTTCACCGCCTTTTCTTCGTTCAATTGTTCGATTATATGATTGACCATCGTACTAACCTGGCCCATACTATGACCCCATACCTGAAAGTTGATATAATCGCCGGCAGGATATTGGTCAAGATTCCAAAAGCTGTAAACTGTGTAATGGTCTGCGTCGATTTTTGCAGAAAAGAGTAGCGCATATTCCAAATCGCCATTTGCTCTTTCCAATTGAGTGTAGACCAATTCGTGACCCTGTAACTCTACCGTTCGCACGTCAAGAAGTTTTGAATCGTTAAGTCGATCGCAGATAGTCTTGGTATGGTTGTAAACGCCGTCTACGGTTTCAGTAGCAAGTGCGGCGGCAACGCGACCATAGCCTCTATAATAATCAATTGAAAATATGCGGCTGGCATTTGTGATTGCCAATAGGTCGTCAGGACTTGAAATATAGGTCGATTCATCACCGAACATTCCGGTCTCCGGAAAATAGGCATTTAAGCTTCCATCGATAGCGGCATTACCCTTATACGTTTTTTTGCTGTACTTGCTCTGGCGCTTTTGTGTGTTCTTAAAAGTATTGTTCTTATTTCTATCGAAGTTTCTCTTCGCTATCAATGAGGCCAAATCACCATTGCTTTCAAGACCACCGTCATTACCTGAACTAACATCGGTATGGTCGGTTATTTTATTGAAGTTGGTAGTTTTGATAGCCGTATATGGGTTGGCCGATATATAGAACAATGCATCATTAAAATCATTGTCACAGCTGGCGTAATCTCTTCTAATATCTTCAAAACCTAGAATAATTCTTTCATTATCAGGATCGTTCAAAAGAACGTTGTGATGTCTAAGATTTTCGAGTGGTTCAGGATTAAAGGCCGTTCCGGAATACAGTTGCCAAAGACCTGAGGTGACCTGTGAACCGTTCCAACCGTTCGCCAAAAGAACCCATCCGATACCGGTACCGGCAGAGAAAGTTCCTATTTTTACCTTGTGTCCGGCTTCTAAGCTACCACCTGAATTTTTGGCCGATACGTTCGGAAAGATAATGGTTATATCCTCTGGGCTTGGGGCTTGGGTTAAAGGGTTATTGATATCATAGGTATAGAAGCCTAAAACATTTCTGTAACCCGCACCCTCTGCTACGAAAGTTACCCATACATCTGCATTCTCGTTCAAGATAACATCAGTATCGTAGCCAGAGGTGATATACTGCGGGTTGTACTGAGGCACCGGAAAGCTCTCTGGAAGAGCGTCGGCAATCATGCTCAGCGTTTCGGGGGAAACCGAATCTTTTTCATCAAAATATTCTGGAGTTCCGTCAGCAGTGTAAGAACCCAAAAAATTATAGTTCTGGGCAGATGCAACACTAAAAGAAAGAACTGCTAGTAGGCAAAGTAAATATCTCTTCATCGGGTTAAGTCTTTGGATTTGGTGCTACGAATATCCGTTACTTAAAGGAAGAAAAATTGCCAGGATCGGTGGGTGGTAGTTTACCTATGGTGGATGGATATTATCCGTCGATTTATATTTTTTGAAAATAGGGTGTAATTCAAACTTTCAGTTTAGTGCTGAAAACTTTAAATGAAATGGAGTAGGAGGGGATTCTGGTTAGACCAAATTAAGCCTTCTCATGAGCTCCGGTCTATTCGAACGACTGATAGGTACGACGTTTTTACCTATCAACACGCTATTGTCTTCAATATCTATAATCTTGGTGAAGTTGATAATGAATGAGCGATGAATTTGTAAAAAGGTCTTCTCAGGAAGCTTTTCCTTTATTTTTTTAAGGGTGGTGTGTACTCGATGTGTATCTTTTTCAAGCTTAATTTCAATATAGTCACCTTTGGCCTCAATAACCTGAATATCGTTTAATTTAAGCTTTATCAACCTTCGGTCAATATTGATGTACAAATCATTTTCACTTGACGGCTCTTTTGGCTCGCTTTTCTCTATTTTCGGAGCACGGCTCATAACCTTTTCAAGCTTTACAATACATTTTTGAAAACGCTCTGGGGTAATCGGCTTAACGATATAATCGACTATGGCCTCATATTCATAAGCTTCGATGGCAAACTCAGTATCTGAAGTGGTCAGAACAATATGCGGCGGGTTCTTGAGGGTCTGCACAAAATCAACGCCTGTAAAGCCTGGCATATGAATGTCAAGAAATACCACGTCGACGGTATTCTGATTTAAAAATTTGATAGCTTCTACAGCACTTTCAAATTGTTCGATTACATTCAAATTAGACTCTTTGGAACAGAGTTGGGCTACTATTGCTCTAGCAGCTGCTTCATCATCAACTATTATGCAGTTCATAGTCAAGAAATTACCTACCGATATTATCTGTTTAAGTTACAAATAATATTTTGCTATTAACAAAATTAAACTACTTGCTACTAGACAAACGGTAAGAAAGCGGCTAGAATTGTGTTTCTTAAGTATTTGATTTAATAAATCGAGAAGGGCTTAAAGACTTGTGCACAATATAAACAGACGACCAGCAATTACGCCATTTAATTTCGGTAGTCAAGGTTTTGCTTCAAGTAAAAAAGAAGAAATAAAGAAATTTAAAATTTCCGAATCAAATTCGTTTAAACGGTTAGAAGGTCGTTAACTTCCCAATAAGCAAAAACCTTTCTCATTTTTTCGACGTAATCATCGTATTTAAGAGGTTTGGTTACATAACCTGCTATTCCGCTGCTGTAACAGTCCAGAAGATCATCCCTATTTTGAGAGGTGGTCAAAACCACAGAAGGAATGTTTTTGTAGCTGTTATCTTGCTTGATGGCTTTTAAAAATTCACAGCCATTCATACGTGGCATATTAAGATCGAGCAAAATAAGATCAGGTAGTCTGCTGCTATCTTTTAATTTGTTTAAGGCATCTTCACCGTTTTCAGCAAGTATAAGCTCATGCTTTAACTGCAGTTTGGCAAGGGTCCGTTTCATTTTCATGGTCTCTACTTGGTCGTCTTCTATAAAAAGTATTTTCATGGCGCAATTCATTAAGTGAATAACAAAGTACCTACATTCTTCATAGAAAAAATTCGATTTGTAGACGAATGGAAAATAAGTGTAGACGAATGGTAGTTAACCGACGTTGAGTAAAATTACTGTCAACTATAACGTTGTAGGTATATTCTTTCAAATACCTTAAAATTACTATAAATCAGTTAGTTGTGTTGTTTTTGATGGCTAGAGGGTTCGGGTAGTTATCCGACTCGTCTTCATCACGGTCATCAAGGCATACAAAGTCCTTTTCAATCAGAAGATACAAGCTTTCTCCGCTCGGTAAGCGGTAGTTTCCTTCAAAGCCCACCTTCGTCGTGTCGTTTGCCCAGTTTTTCGATTCTTCAAAAGGAATCAATACAGTAATCTTGTCATCTTTAAAATCGGCCTGCGGTCCAGTAATATGTGCGCTTGCACGTAATTCATAAACAAACTGTTGTGAAATGAACTCTGTAGTTTCAGTATACATTCCAGTTTCACAAAAAGTCTCCACTTCTGTACGCGTTAGGCGCAAGCGAACAGAATTTCCCTTTATTCTAATCTTCATTTGACTATGTATTTACAATTTCTTTATGTTCTGTTTTATAATTGATAGTAACCCTTGTGCCACTGCCTGGTTCTGAATTGATGAACAATCGACCATTGATGTAACTGATCCGTTCCTTCATATAAAAGAGTCCCATACCGCCACCTCCGTTGTTTTTTGGGGCGCTCGAAATCCTTTTGGGGTCAAATCCCTTTCCATCATCATCGATTACAACACTTAAAATACCTTCTTTGTAATTGATAGTCACCAAAATATAATTGGCCTGGGCGTATTTAATGGCGTTATTTACCGCCTCTTGTGTTACGCGATAAATATTGGTCTCTGCGAGGGAATCAAAACGAATATGGTCATCGGTTCTGTTTTCAAAAAGAATGTTCTTACCGGTCAGTTTTGCCAATTCTCCCGTCATTTTATGAAGGGCAGGAAAAAGGCCATGATCCCCCAGTTCTGGAGGAGTTAAATTAAAGGTTGCGGTGCGAATGCCCTTGATCAGGTCTGATGATAACGATTTGAGGTATTCAACTTTTTCGGTAGTCTTTTCAACATTTTCCGGGTCTATAGACTCTATATTGAACTTAAGTGCCGTAAGCATTTGCCCGATACCATCATGAATATCTTTGGCGATTCTTTTACGCTCTTGTTCTTGGCCCTCAACAATTTGGCTTGCCTGAATTTTCTTCTGGCGCATACGCTCCTCGAAGTTCTGTTGGGTAAGTTGTTCTACCTTTAAGGCATTTTCTTTTCGTTCGGTTATGTCTGAGCATAATATCAAAACGCTTTGTCGCTCGCTCGATTGATGCATAGGTACTATTGATACGTCAAGCCAGTAATGGTTGCCTTTCACGGTAACAATCTTAATCTCTTCGGTACGTATTACATTTTTTCTGTTGTTTTTGAGAATCTCTTTTAAATATTGCTGCTGCCCTTCTTCGGTGGTCAAAATTTCTGAGATGTGCTTTTTGATTTCGTTGGGTTTGAGATCGAGAAGTGTTAGAAATTTTTTACTGATGAAAACAATGCTTCCGTCTTGACGGGCACTGGCAAAAAGGGCGGCATTATCTATTACGAAATTTAATTCTTGTAAATCTTTGAGCGACTTTTCTTTTTCCAAGAACATGTTTTTGGTCTCTTTTGCCTGATTTTCAAACTTGCGGGTGCTCTCCACTAGACGGGCAATCGTTTTTCGTATTTGTAGGGATAGTGGCCTGAAAATGAAAATAATCTCCAGTAGTAAAATAAGTAATGAAATACCTAAGAGAACATATTCTTTTTGCTTAAGGTTTTCAAGTTGATGTTTACTTCTAATATCGTATTCGTTCACAATATTATCCATCAATAACAAAAAGGCCGACTCGTTATTTAAAACCCTCTCTGTAAGCGTTTTTAATTGCGCCTTTTCCAGTTTTTCATCACCATGTAATGCTATAACTTGGCGTGCAGCTGAGACCATCGCCTCATGGTGAGGATCTAATTCGCTAAATAATTCTAAAATTTCAGGATGGTTCTCAACCGGTAAATTAATGGAGTCGTTGCCTTTTTGAAGGGCCAAATGCGATATAGACCAAATTCTAACCGTTTCTTTCAGGTTGGCTATCTGTTCAGAAATTTCTTTGCTATTATCGGAGTTATTGATCAGTAGAACTTCTTTGGCCAATTTTTGACTATAGGCCCTCTGCCTTCCTGCTACATTGATGATTCTAGAATCACTCAATTGAGAATTTAAGTGGCTTTGAATAAGAATTTGGGCTACTACAATGGTCAAGGCTATACCGGCAAGTGCCAAAAGATACCATTTGCGAATACGTAAAAAGGTCGCATTATCAAGTGATTTATGGTACTTTTTTTCTTCCACCGAACCTCATTTAATATGATTACAATCCTTCGATTGCTGTTGTTACCAAATCGACTGATTTCTGTGAGAGTGGCAACTTTAGGGCAGCTTCTTGCCCTTTTTCAGACATTTTTCGCCAAGTCTTTTGTAGAATGTCAATTACCTTTTCATCAGGATGCTCTTCACTAAAATCTTCGAAATAGTACTCCATAAAGACCAAACAAATAACATCTTCGAGTATTTGGGTCTCTTCATTCTTTTTTAGCTGTTTTTTTTCAAGTAAAAAGGAAACCTTATCAATGGTTTCTTCGTCATAACCGACCTCCTCTAAAATAGCAGAGGCAGTCTTCGCATGAAATTTTTTAAGCTCTTGTCTCCACTTAAGGTACCCTACACGGTTCATCTCATAAGACTCCCGTGGAATTTCCCAACGTTTGATATGCTGACTTCGAGCCGTTAGTTTTAAGGCTTCTGAGGCATTGGGTTCAAACTCGTTGAGCTGTTTGGTCATGCGCATGGCGTACAAAACTTCTTTAGGATAGCTCTCGCCTTTATAAACCTCTATATTCGGGTCGGCACTGTTGGCTTCGTCAAATTTTTTAAAGGCTTCAATAAGTTTATCGGAGGTGGACATAGGGACAAATTTTTAGGAAAGATAGCAATTTACTTTTTCCGTTTGAATAAAGTGCCTTCTAACGACCGATCCGAATACTCATTTTATTCAGCAAAACCCACGTAAACATAGCCATTTTCAACCTTTACGGGATAAGTGGCAATAGCCTCTAAACTACCGTTTAGGTTCTCGCCGGTTTGTAACGAAAAGGTGTTTTTATGAAGAGGGCAGGCTACTTTCGGAATCATATTCTCTTCGCCAATCATTCCCCTCGATAAAACCATTTCCATTTTATGCGGGCATAGATTTTGACAGGCGTACCATTGCCCGGTTCGCGTGAAATTAAAAACGGCTATCTGTTTTTCTTTATACTTGATACACGCCCCCCCGTTTTTTGGAAATTTTTCTAAGGCGGCGGCCTTATACCAGACTTTTATTTGGTCGGCACCCACGGGTTGATATTTTTCTATTGCTTTGAGCATAACTTAATTTTTTAAACTTTTTAAAGGCTTTAATTAGGCCCATTGTTTGGGCATTTTTTGTTCTCTTAAACTCACGAATTCAATAGTGTCGTCTTCGTCTTCAGAGTTGACAAAATGGGAATATCTAGACCTAATTTCAGGGTTCTCTACAGCCTCTTTCCATTCGCATTTATAGGTGTCGACATAACTTTGCATTTCAAGGTCGAGCTCGTTCGCTATGCCCAAGGAGTCATTGATGACCACATTTTTCAAATACGTGATTCCACCCTCTAGTTTTTCTAGCCAAGCAGCTGTTCTTTGCAGGGGTTGGGCAGTTTTGATGTAGAACATGATGAAGCGGTCTACATAAGTTATCGCGGTCTGTTTATCTACTTTTTCGGCCAATAGTTCGGCGTGTTTCGGGTTAGCGCCTCCATTACCGGCTACATAAACATTCCATCCGCCTTCAACGGCAATGAATCCGAAATCTTTACAACGGGCCTCGGCACATTCCCTAATGCATCCAGAGACGCCACCTTTTAGTTTATGCGGTGAGCGAATACCTTTATATCTATGTTCGATTTCGATGGCAAAACTGACGCTTTCGTCCATTCCATATCGGCACCAGGTAGATCCGACACAACTCTTTACGGTTCGAAGCGACTTACCATAGGCTTGACCGGTTTCAAAGCCTTCTGCTATTAAGTCTTCCCAAATCAAGGGCAATTCATGAAGTTTGGCCCCGAACATATCTATTCTTTGCCCACCGGTTATTTTAGTGTATAGATCGTATTTTTGTGCAATTCTACCTAATGCCATTAGTTGTTTGGGCGTTATTTCACCTCCGGCAACCCTTGGTACCACAGAGTAGGTACCATTTCGCTGAATATTCGCCAAGAAACGGTCGTTGGTGTCTTGAATAGTCTCTTGTCTATTGGCGGTTTCGTTATATATACTGGCAAAAATAGCCGCAACAGCTGGCTTACAGACTTCACAACCATGACCGGTACCGACGGTATCAAGAAGTTCATCGTAGTCTTGAACCGCTCTAGTTTTGACGATATCATAAAGCTCTTGTCTCGAATAGTTGAAATGTTCACAGATGCTTTGTTTGACGGTTTTGCCAATAGATTTTAAACTTTCTGCGACCAAATCGCTTAACATGGGTTTGCACCCACCGCAACCAGTACCTGCTTTGGTAGCTTTAGAAACACCTTTTACGGTTTCATTGCCATCTTCTAGAACAGAACAGCAAATGGCACCTTTCGTAACCGCTTCACAGGAGCAGATAACGGCAGTATCGGGTAAATCCATAGCACTGCCGAACGCAGAACCACCTTCTCCTCGTGCCCCAACAATCAGTTCTTCCGCATTATCTGGAAGGGGCATATTATTGAGGTACATTTGATGTAGAATACTATAATCCGCAGCATCACCGACCATGATTCCCCCCAACAGGGTTTTACCGTCATGGCTTACATTGATTCTTTTATAAATGCCTTTGGTCTTGTTTTCATAAATAATCGAAAGACCCTTGTTTGCAGGCATATACGGTATGCCGAAACTGGCAACATCAACCCCTATCAGTTTTAGCTTGGTCGACATATCGATGCTTTCTTGCATGGCAGCCTGATGGTTTTCAAGTATCTGGTTGACCGCTACTTCCGCCATTTCGTAACCGGGTGCCACAAGACCATAAATCATTTGATTGTACAGAGCTACTTCTCCAATAGCATATATGTAAGGGTCTGAGGTCTGCATTTTTTTGTTGACAACGATGCCTCCTCTAACGCCCATCTCCAAATCGCATGTTTTTGCCAATTCGTCTCGAGGGCGTATTCCTGCGGAAACAACAAGCATGTCAACTTCAAGGGTATCATCTTCTCCAAAGTCCATTCCGGTGATGACGCCATTGCCCAATATTTGGTTAGTAGCCTTGCCGGTATGTATTTTAATACCCATTTCTTCTAAAGTGAGCTGCAGCACATTACTGCTTCTGGAATCTAATTGTCTCGGCATTAATTTTGGAGCATACTCAACTACATGTGGTTCAAGGCCCATATCCATTACAGCTTTGCCTGCTTCTAAGCCTAAAAGCCCACCTCCTAGAACGGCTGCCCGACAATTAGGCTTGTTCTTTTTAATTTCATCGGCATAAGCAAGCATACCCTCAAGGTCTTCAATAGTTCTATAAACAAACACTCCTTTCTTCTCGATACCGGTAATAGGGGGGACAAAGGGCGCGGAGCCGGTCGCCAGTATCAAATAATCATAATGATACTCTTTGTCGGTAGAGGTGGTAATACTTTTTCTGTCGCGATGAATATCTGTGACACGCTCGTTCACGATTAAATGGATATCATTTTCTTGATACCACTCTAAGGGAGCCAGCTCGAGGGCTTTAGCGTCTCTTTTTTCAAAGAATTGACTCAGATGAACTCGGTCATAGGCTGCCCTAGGTTCTTCACCGAATACCTGAAGCTTGAAGTTTTTGCTTTCATTCTTGGAAACAAATTTTTCACAAAACTTGTATCCGACCATGCCGTTGCCGACAACAATTATTGTTTTCATACTGCTTCGATTTAGAATCTATGAATCAAAAATAAGTATAAATACGTATTTTACGTATGATTTTATAGAAATAATTACGTATTTTTATTGCGGATATCGCAACAGCGACCTTTAACAAATTAGATATGGAAGTAAATAAAGAAGCAAAAGTAACATTGGTAGGTGCTGGTCCCGGTAGCTCAGACCTTATAACTATTAGAGGTTTAAGAGCTATGGAAAATGCGGACGTTATTTTATACGACGCTTTGGTGGATAAAGAATTACTTTCAACGGTACGTGGTGACATACCTAAAATATACGTAGGAAAGCGTTGTGGAAGTCATTCGGTAACTCAATCGGAAATAAATAAATTATTGGTAAATGCTTCGTTAAATTATGGTCACGTCGTACGGTTAAAGGGTGGCGATCCTTTTGTTTTTGGCAGGGCCTGCGAAGAAATTGCCTATGTTGAATCTTTTGGCATTCCTGTATCCGTTGTACCTGGTATTACCAGTGCGATTTCGGTACCGGGCAGTCAAGGTATTCCTATGACTTCAAGGGGTGTTAGTACAAGTTTTTGGGTGATGACGGCGACTAAATCGAATACCGAAATTTCAGATGACTTTGTTTTAGCGGCGCAGTCATCCTCCACCATGGTCGTATTGATGGGAATAAGAAAGCTCGATGAAATCGTTCGTAAAGCTAGTGAATATAGGGGCTCCGATACACCTATCGCTATAATTCAGAACGGGACCTTGAAAAATGAATCTTGTGCGGTTGGTACGCTATCTACCATTTTAAACTTCAAACAACAAATCAATCAATCAATGCCCGGTATTATAATTATAGGTAATGTTGTGGCTAAACATCCTTCCTTTTTTAACGATGAGGTTCAGCGTGTTTTGTTCTCGGCGCTATAATATTAAGGTATAGGTTCTTAATGCCGAGTTGAGTGTCACTGTGCTAAATACGTAATTGGTAAAAAAGCACATCTTCAATTTAGAAAATAGCAATTTTCAGCTTGTCATTTCTGCAGACTGGCAAATCTACACATCAAAAGCCATTTTTTTTAAAAACTAAGTATTAATACGTAATTAAATACGTAAGTTTGATACGTAGTTAAATATTCACTCTTAAAACTTTAGTCATGAAATCGAGAACAAAATCAGTTTTTTTCTTTCTGTCAGCTATTCTTTTTGTGGCCTGCGGTGGAAAAAGTGAAAAAAAATCGGCTGAAACTGCAAGTGCCGAGGTTTCTATAGATGCAAGCGGTGCGAGCACATTAGATATCGAAAAGCCTCAACTCACTTTTGGCTTTATAAAGCTGACAGATATGGCACCTTTGGCAATAGCCAAGGAGAAGGGTTTCTTCGAACATGAAGGACTTTTTGTCTCGGTCGAGGCTCAGTCAAATTGGAAAAACGTACTAGATCGTGTGATAGATGGTCAGCTTGACGGTTCACACATGTTAGCAGGGCAGCCAATAGCTGCCGGAGCGGGTTTTGGTAGACAGGCCAAACTGGTAACGCCTTTTTCAATGGATTTGAACGGAAACGGTATCACCGTGTCCAATGAAGTATGGTCGAAGATGAAATCTAATTTACCGCTGAATGAAGATGGTAATCCGGTACATCCTATAAAGGCAGATGCCCTCAAGCCGGTTATTACGGAGTATAAGAATAACGGCAAGCCCTTTAAGATGGGTATGGTATTTCCCGTATCTACACATAACTATGAAATTCGTTATTGGCTTGCCGCAGCAGGTATTCACCCGGGAATGTATACAAAAGACAATGTACAAGGTCAGATAGATGCCGAAGTATTGTTATCGGTAACCCCACCTCCCCAAATGCCAGCGACATTGGAGGCTGGCACGATTTACGGATATTGTGTTGGTGAACCTTGGAATCAGCAGGCAGTATTTAAAGGTATTGGTGTGCCGGTCACAACTAACTACGACATATGGAAAAACAATCCTGAAAAGGTATTCGTTATGACCAAGAAGTTCGTAGAGGAGAATCCTAATACGGCCATTGCGGTCACAAAAGCGCTCATTCGTGCGGGTAAATGGCTTGATGAGCCAGAAAATAGGGCGGAAGCGGTGAAAATACTTTCTATGTCACAGTATGTTGGGGCAGATGAGGCTGTTCTTTCTAATTCTATGACAGGTACTTTCGAATTCGAAAAGGGTGATAAAAGAGAAATGCCCGACTTCAATGTATTCTACAAATACAATGCAACTTATCCTTTCTATTCAGATGGAGTGTGGTTTTTGACACAGATGCGTCGATGGGGACAAATTCCTGAATCAAAACCAGCCGAATGGTACGATGAGACTATTAAAGAAATCTATAGACCTGATATTTGGAAAAAAGCGGCCAACCTATTGGTCAAAGAAGGTCATATTCCTGCAGCGGATGTCCCCGAAACAGATGGATATAAGCCCGCTACCGATGAATTTATCGACGGTAAAACCTACGATGCCAAAGACCCCCTTGGTTACATCAATAGTTTCAGTATCGGAAACAAAGATGATTCATCTCTCTAGAAAAGTTTAATCAGTAAAACGAAGCATCATGAAACAGAGTTTAGTGTTGAACAAGGTAAGCGATTTGGTAGGTACCAAGTCTATTTTCGGAAAATTCAAAATTGGATCCTTCAAATTTGATGGAAATAAAATTCTTAGAAAATTTTTAATTCCTGCACTGTCGATATTGCTCTTTGTCGGTTTATGGCATACGGGTTCGAAGGCATTATTTCAAATGGAGGCCGATTACAAGATAGAAAAAGCCCTTACAGATCAGGGTAGGGAAGCGGCGGAAGCCATGCAAGCATGTATTGCATCTGGCGACGTAAGTTGTCAGCCAAATACGCTGCCTTCTCCATCTCAAGTTTGGCAGTCATTACAATCATTGATCGCAGACCATAAAGTAATCTCTGCCGATAAGAAAGCCTTTGCCGAAAAAACCGCTGGTATAAACGCCAAAAGGGAAGCAGAGGGTAAAGCTCCGATTACTTATACGGGTAGACCATCTTTTGTAGATCAAATTTTCACGAGTCTCAAGACTGTTTTTGCCGGTTTCTTGTTAGCATTGATTATTGCCGTTCCTATTGGTATTGTTATAGGTTTAAGCCCAGTATTGAGAAGTTCTTTCAATTGGCTGATACAGATTTTTAAACCGGTTTCTCCCGTTGTTTGGTTGCTATTGGTTTTTATGATTGTAAAGACTATGACTAAAGATTCTAATTCAGATAGTGCCTTTATCATTTCTTTTATAAGTGTTGGTCTATGTGCCATGTGGGCAACCTTGGTGAACACTGCCATGGGCGTTTCATCAGTAGATAAAGACTATATCAATGTCGCAAAAGTTCTAAAGCTAAGACCTCTTCAAAAGGTATTCAAGGTTATTCTACCTTCTTCTTTACCATTGATTTTTACAGGTTTGAGAATCACATTGTCTGTAGCGTGGATGGTTCTTATAGCCATAGAACTATTGGCACAGAGCCCGGGATTAGGTTCGTTCGTTTGGGAAGAATTTCAAAACGGGGCCATAGATTCTAATTCAAAAATCATTGTTGCGATGTTCGTAATAGGCATAATTGGTTTCCTATTAGATAGATTGATGCTGACTATACAAAACATGGTGTCCTTTAATAAAAACGATGCGATTTAATATCTAAAAAATAATTGTCATGGCTTATTTAGAACTTAAAAATGTATATAAAACATACGGTCAAGGGGCCGATGCCACTGAAGTGCTTACAGATATTAATTTGAGCATCGAAGAAGGCGAGTTTGTAGCGATTGTCGGTTTTACCGGAAGCGGAAAGACCACATTGGTCAACTTGATCAACGGTTTGTTGCAGCCTACAAGCGGTGAAGTGCTTTTTAAAGGTGAACCAGTAAAAGATACCAGTCATGACCGTGGCGTCATATTTCAGAACTATTCTCTTTTGCCGTGGTTAACCGTAGGTCAAAATGTGCATATGGCAGTGAGAGAGGCATTTCCGAAGGCATCGAAAAGTGAGCTGCAAAAGAGAGTAAGGGATTTTGTGGATATGGTAAGCCTCAGCCCCGCAATCAATAAAAGACCAAAGGAACTTTCTGGAGGAATGAGGCAAAGGGTAGCCGTTGCCAGAGCACTTGCAATGAACCCTGAGATGATTATTATGGATGAACCCTTGGGCGCTTTGGATGCACTGACCAGAGGTAACCTGCAGGATGAAATATTAAACATCTGGAGTAAGGATAAACGAACTGCATTATTAATTACAAATGATGTAGATGAGGGCATTTATATGGCCGATCGAATTATTCCTTTAAGACCAGGTCCTAATGCAACGCTCGGTCCTGAATTTAAAATCGATATAGAAAGACCTAGGGATAAAACGGCATTAAATGATAATCCTGTCTATAAAAAGACGAGAAACGCCATCATTGAATACTTGATGGATATTGGTAACGAAAGAAAAGCGGTGGTGCAACAAGAGTATGTACTTCCCGACCTGAGTCCAAAGAGTTTTGTAGCCTAACATTAAAAAGAAAATCATGAGTACTACTACCATAGAATCTAAAAAAAATCTAGGCACTGTTGAAAACGGAATATTGTATCCTTCACAAGTGATGCTAGATTTGAACGATCTTAAGAAAGTGTATCCGACACCAAAAGGAGATTATGTAGTTCTTGAACATTTGAACCTTCAGATAATGAAAGAGGAGTTCGTTACCATAATTGGACATTCTGGCTGTGGTAAAACGACAATGCTCTCGATGATTGCCGGCCTCAACGAAATTTCCGGGGGGAACATATCAGTATTGGGCAACCCGGTCAAAGGGCCGGGTCCTGATAGAGGCGTCATATTTCAGGCGCCGAGTCTAATGCCATGGATGACGGCTTTGCAGAACGTACTTTTAGGAGTGAACCAGGTTTTTCCGCATGCTACGAAATCACAGCGAAATGATATAGCCAAGTACTATCTACATAAGGTAGGTCTTGATGGGGCTTTTCATAAAAAAGCGCAAGAGCTATCTCAAGGTATGCAACAAAGGGTAGGTATCGCAAGGGCATTTGCTATCAAACCCAAAGTACTTTTACTAGATGAGCCATTCGGAATGTTAGATTCGCTTACCCGTGGCGAGTTGCAGGATATTCTCATTGAAATATGGAACAAGGAGAAAATTACTGCCGTAATGATTACCCATGATGTTGACGAGGCGATTTTCTTGGCCGACAGGGTGGTCATGATGACAAGTGGGCCAAGGGCCAAAATCGGTGATATCTTAAATATTGATTTTGAAAGACCTAGAACTAGAAAGGCAGTCTTGGAGCATGACGACTACTATACTTACCGTAAACATCTTATCGATTTCTTAGAGCACTAATTTAAATAACTAACGATAACATTAAACCAAGATGAAAAAGCAGTACACTCTTATTATCCTAGTATTCCTATCGGCTCAATATATTAATTCTCAATTTCTATTGGATGGTGAGTTCAGGCCTCGTACCGAATATAGAAATGGCTTCGGAGGTATTATTCCCGATGCGGTAGACCCCGGTTTCGCCATATCTACGCGAACGCGGCTCAACGCAGGTTATAAGTTTAGTTCTTATGAGTTTTACCTAAGTCTACAAGATGTGATGGTGTGGGGCGAGAACCGTCAGATCCTGCCATACGATCAAAATAATTCATTTGCAGTTTTTCAGGCATGGGCCAAACTTGATTTGGGCAAAGGCTTCTCTACTAAACTGGGTAGACAGGTCATTTCATATGATGACCAACGTATTTTTGGGGGGTTAGATTGGGCGCAGCAGGGCCGTAACCATGATGCCGCCTTGATCAACTATAAAAAGAATAAGTTTTATATGGATTTGGGTCTGGCCTTTAATCAAGATTTCAGTAACCCAGCAGGTTTTCAATCTATAGGTACCGCTTATACGACTACCGGTTTCTTTTCATATAAAACCATGCAATACCTTTATCTAAAACAATCGGGAGAGCATTTGTCAGGTAGCTTTTTACTCTTGAACAATGGCTTTCAGAACTTTTCTGGGGAAGGAGATGCGCAAGTGGCCGATGGGGTGAGCAACCTTCAGACTTTCGGTACACATTTGAATTACAAATCAGGGCAATTTGGTGCAGCGCTTAACGCATTTCTTCAGACCGGAGAACGCCAAAATAGCGTAGATGTTGGCGGGGCGTATCTCTTAGGTTTAGATTTGACCTATAAGGCAAGCCCAAAAATTGCTTTAGGTGTGGGTACCGAATTGATTAGCGGCAATAAGGCCGACACTACTGATAAAACAGAGGCTTTCTTCCCTCTTTATGGAACCAATCACAAGTTCAATGGGTTTATGGATTATTTCTACGTGGGCAACCATGCCAATTCTATTGGGTTGTTCGATATTCACGCAAGTGCCAATTTTAAATTGGGAGAAAAATCAGGATTACTCTTAAAGGTCTTAAAGTTTAATGGCGAACAAGAGCTACCGAGTGGTGAGAAGTCATTAGGAACCGAGGTTGATTTGGTCTATTCACATAGTTTCAACGGTTATGCCCTAAAAATAGGCTACTCACAAATGTTTTCAGCTAGTGGTATGTATGAGCTGAAGGGTGTTGCTGAAGATGCTGCCGCAAGTAGTCAAAATTGGGCCTGGGCCATGTTGATTATTAAGCCTAAGTTCTTGAACACGGCAAAAGAATAAAAATTCTGTTTACTGTTATGCTTCGATGGGGCCGTGCTCACCAGTTTAGGTGTTTGCGGTCCTTTTTTTGTTGTATTTTGAAATAGTTCTATCCGAAAAATATACCGATTAGTTCAGAAAGCTGGTGTTCATCTCAAATTTCAACTATATTTGTACGTATAAATACCTATAATTTTGAGTACAATTACCAGTATAGTGCTAGTCGATGACCATTCTTTGGTACGCGACGGTATCAGGGCTTTATTAGAAAGTGAATCAGATTTAGAGGTCATTGGCGAGGGCGCTGATGGAAAGGAAGCTTTAAAACTTGTCGAGGAAAAGAATCCTGACCTGTTGATTATTGATATTAGAATGCCTGAAATGACAGGTATAGAGGCGGTCAAGGCCTTGAATGCCAATAATTCTCAAGTGAAAAGTATCATTCTTTCCATGCATGATTCTGAAGAGTACATATTGCAGTCAGTTAGTGCAGGTGCCAAAGGTTATTTACTGAAAGACACTGATAAGACCGAATTTATTAAAGCTATTCATACGGTTAGGGAAGGGGGCAAGTACTACAGTGGCGATATTTCAAATGTACTGGTCAATAACCTTCTCAATCCGAATAAAGAAATAGTTGAAACCACTACAAAACCAAAAATTGGCAATAACCCATTCGACCTCACCAATAAGGAATTACAGGTTTTAGAGCTGGTTCTTTCTGGTTTAACAAATAAGCAAATCTCAGAAAAACTGCAAAATAGCAAACGTACCGTAGAAACCCATCGATTTAATTTAATGCGTAAGATGGAGGTAAAGAACTTGATAGATTTATCAAAAAAAGCCCAAGAATTTAATTTGGTTTAAGACTTTAGTTTTTCTGAATTATTCCCTTCTATTTGTACTCTTAAAGGGCCTATAAGGTGTTGTTTTGCTCTTCTTTTTGAACGACGTTTTCCGAATTGTAAATCTCAGAAACGATTTCATACAAATCAGGAATGACCGTGCGCGCCAATCTTGAATTACTGTTCAAGAGAACACAAATGCCTAAATCAGAATTGGGGTATACCGCAATTTCGTTTCTATAGTTATTGACGCTACCGCCATGATGCCAAATGGTCTTTTCTTGAGAGCTTTGTTCATCTTTAAATTTGTGAATTCTCCATCCAAAACCATAGTAAGATTTAAGATGCCCGGGCCATTTGTGGTAATACTTATGATGCCCGGTAATTTCTATAAAAGGCGTAAAGGCTTCTTCCAAGGCATTTTTACCCATGATTTCAGGGTTGTGGCCAAGTAAAAAACGCATCCATCGACCCATATCATGTGCACTGGCGTTGATTCCGCCAGCAGCGACGGCATTGTAATAATTATCCGATAGATTGAGAGTTCTCCATCCATGACCTCTTTTGGAGTGAGGCAGTGCAATATTGATAGTCTGTTTTAAGGTTTTGTGATCCATTGACGTACTGCACATTCCTAACGGACTGAAAAATCTATTTTTTAGAGAGGTTGAAATTTCATCTCCCGTCGCTTTTTTCATTACCTCGCCGCATAAAGCAAAAATGGCGTTTTGGTAGCTGTACATAGCACCTGGCTTACTGATCGGAGCAACTTCTTTAAATCTTTCGGCAATAGTTTCCATCGGTAAACCAGCCTCAACCAGATTGGTGAAACTATGGTAAGGAGTTCCAGAAGTGTGCGAAAGAATGTTGGCCAGAGTTATTTCCGAAGTATTTACTGCATCTCCTAATTGAAATTGAGGTAGATAATCGATAATTCTATCTTTCCATGAAAGGTAACCTTCATTTTTAAGGTTGGCGGCAAGTACACCTGCAAACCCTTTAGATAAAGAACCCAATCGAAAAACGGTCTCTCCATCAACTTGATCGTTATAACGGGCATTTCTTTTTCCGTATCCATCAGAAAGAATAATACTATCACCTTGAACGATGCTTACCCCGGCACCAACAATATCACCCGAGGCAATGGCCTTGGCAAAATAACTACGTAATTTTTTCTGTAGTTCTTCTTTGTCAGCTTTGTATTGACGGGCGTCGACGGGATTTTTGATTTCCTCTTTTATGGTAATCGTAGCAGTCGCTTCTGAAGAGGTATTTAGTTTTTCTGGCGTTTTGACACTTGAAGTTGCAATGAACATGGTAAGGGCTAAAATTGCAAATACAGCCAGAAATTTGATAGTCCGCATGAAAAAGTTAGGATTTAGTAGTTCGGTTATGTGGCATGAATATAGGATGAATTACACAAATAACGGATGAAATACACATTTTCTTATTTAATTCCTTAATTTTTATCTCCCATTTCAGTGTTAAATGACAAATATTCAAGATTCGGTTGTTTATCATGTCTATCCGATCGGCCTTTTGGGTGCGGAGAGGAAAAATTCCTTTCAAATGGAGCCCACCAACAGAATCAAAGATTTGTATTCTTGGCTGGATCACATGCAAGACCTTGGTTGCGACATTTTATATATAGGTCCTGTTTTTGAATCGACTTCACATGGGTACGATACCGCTGATTATTTCAGAATCGATAGACGTCTGGGCAGCAACAGAAACTTTAAAGATTTCGTGGAAAGAGCCCATAAAAGAAATATCAAGGTCGTTCTCGATGGCGTTTTTAACCATGTAGGCCGTAATTTTTGGGCCTTTAAAGATGTATTGAAAAAAGAATCATCTTCAGCCTATAAATATTGGTTCTCCGGGTTAGATTTTAGTAAGGGCAACCCTATGGGCGATTCTTTTACTTATAATGCTTGGCACGGCCACTACCAGTTGGTAGAGCTTGATTTATTAAATGAAGAAGTTCAGGAACATCTTCTGGAAGCGGTCAAGTTTTGGATCCGGTATTTTAACATAGACGGTTTGCGATTGGATACTGCCGATATTCTCGACTTCAATTTCATGCAGGAACTGAATAGGGTATGTAAAGGTCTGAATCCTGAATTTTGGTTGATGGGTGAAGTGGTACAGGGCGATTACAACCGATGGATAAAAGAAGCAAAGTTAGACTCAGTAACGAATTATGAATTTCACGGACCTTTCTTCGAGTCTTTTAATAAAAGAAGTTTCAAGTTTATTGAAAAGATACTGAGCGATCAGTTCGGTATGTATGGTAGGTACATTGATTTAGAATTATACTCGTTTGTAGATAACCATGATGTGCAACGTTCTTATACGTCCATTCACCATAAAGAACATTTGAACCTTCTGTACTTTCTTTTGTTTACCCTACCAGGTATTCCCTCTATTTATTATGGAAGTGAATATGGGTATTCAGGTAAAAAAACCGGTCATATTGATGATGAACTGAGGCCTGCTATACGATACAGGAATAGATTTGAAAAAGCCCATAAGCCAGACTTGTTCAATTGGATCAAGAAGTTGATATCGATACGTCGCAAGCAAATTGCGCTGCGAAAAGGCAATTACCGAACCATATTGGTAAGTGGCGAACAATTTGTTTATGTAAGAAAATTCAGGGAAGAAAATTTAATTATGGCCTTAAATATGGCTAGTTGTGCTGCAAAAGTTAGTGTCAAAATAAATTTGGGAAAAGGTGTTTTAATTGATTTATTGGATGCCGATTTTCAAAAAAATGTAGACTCAGATACCGTGTTTATTGAAATTCCCCCAGAAAAAGGACGAATTCTTCAACTGTCAAGTTGAATTAATAGAACTAAAACCAACACTTTTTTAAAGTACTCGTAAAAATAAGGTCGACTTTTACGATTAATTCACTACGTATATATACGTATTTTTATAACTTGCATGTATCTACAGTTCTTAACTTATAAAGGCTCGGGTCATGTTAAAGAAAAGTACTCATAAAACCATTTGTTCGTATTGTGGTGTTGGATGTGGTATAGAGGTTTCTGTTGATAGCAAAGGTACTCTTTCTGTGAAAGGTGATGAGAGCTATCCCGTAAATATGGGCATGTTATGCTCAAAAGGAAAAAACCTGAATTATGTAGCACAAGATACTACGGATCGAATTCTATATCCTCAAATGAGGTGGAGTCGAAATCACCCTATGCAACGAATTTCTTGGGATACTGCTTTCGAAAGAGCGGCGGCTGTATTCAAAAGTATCATAGACAAACATGGGCCTAATAGTGTTGGTTTTTACGTATCCGGCCAGTGCCTTACCGAAGAATATTATCTCGTAAACAAGCTTACCAAAGGTTTTATAGGCACCAATAATATCGATACCAATAGTAGGCTTTGTATGAGTTCTGCAGTGGTAGGTTACAAAAAAATGTTGGGCGAAGATTCGGTTCCTATTTCTTATGCCGATATCGAACTTTCAGATTGCTTTTTGATTGCGGGTGCCAACCCTGCTTGGTGTCACCCCATTCTCTTTAGAAGAATTGAAAAACATAAAGAGGAAAATCCGCAGGTTAAAATTATTGTCGTTGACCCTAGAAAAACGCAAACTTGCGCCATTGCCGATTTGCATCTTCAAATATTGCCGGGTACCGATGTCATTCTATTCAATGCGATTGCCCGTTGGCTTATCGAAAAAAAGAAAATAGATAAAAAGTTCATTAAGAACCACACTGTGAATTTTGAGGCGTGTAAAGAAAGTGCTTTTCAGCTTTCATTGCGTAAGGCGGCTGAATTGTGTGGTATTTCGATTGATGATATACGTACTGCCGCCAGTTATATAGGCAATGCGAAAGCTTTTATTTCTATGTGGACGATGGGTCTCAATCAAAGTGTCATTGGGGTAAGTAAAAATTTGGCCCTACTCAATCTCTCCCTACTTACCGGTCAGATTGGTAAGCCAGGTGCGGGTCCTTTTTCCCTTACGGGTCAACCAAATGCCATGGGTGGCAGGGAAGTAGGTGGTATGGCAAGTTTACTGGCGGCTCATAGGGACCTTGGCAATCCCAGACACAGAGCTGAAGTGGCTGAATTTTGGGGGGGAAAGGAAATTTCCGGCGAAGCTGGCTATTCGGCTACGGAAATGTTCGATGCTTTGGAAAGTGGAAAAATGAAAGCTATTTGGATAATCTGTACCAACCCCATTGTTAGTCTCCCGAATGCCAACAAAATTGAAAGGGCCTTAAAAAATGCCAGTTTCGTGGTGGTTCAAGATATATCGCATAATTCTGAAACAACCGAATTTGCTGATTTGCTATTGCCTGCAGCTGGCTGGCTGGAAAAAGAAGGCACCATGACGAACTCCGAAAGGCGTATCAGTTACCTTCCAAAAGTGATCGACCCGCCCGGGGAAGCCTTGCCCGATGTAGAAATACTTTGGAAGTTTGCCAAAAAGATGGGGTATGAAGGTTTTGATTATAGTGATGCAAGCGAAGTATATGATGAGCATTGCTTGTTGACCAAAGGAACGAATATCGATATATCAGGTTTATCTTATGATCGACTGAAAAACGAAGGCAGTTTTCAGTGGCCGGTTCCAGACCCTAAACATAAAGGTACCCCACGGCTATTTACCGATTTGCATTTTTTTACCAACGACGAAAAATCGCATTTCAATGCGCCTCCCAAATTATATAATCAGTCAGAGCAGACCGATGTAGATTTCCCGTTGATTTTGAATACCGGTAGAGTTCGGGATCAATGGCATACCCGTACCAAAACGGGAAAGGTGAAACGATTATTGACCCATATACCCGAACCGTTTCTAGAAATGAACAAAGTCGACGCCTACCTGAGAAACCTTAAAGACGGCGATGTAGCGGTTGTTAAAAGTAGAAGGGGTGATGTACAGGTAAAGGTTAAGGTTAATTACGATATTAGGGAACGGGTTGTTTTTCTACCGATGCATTGGGGAAAAATGCTCAATAATGATTTTGGTAGGGCCAATAATATGACCAGCGATCTGGTCGACCCCATTTCAAAAGAACCTGATTTTAAATACTGTGCCGTACAAGTATCAAAATATGTGAAGGCAAAACAAAAAGTGGTAGTCATTGGTGCAGGTGCCGCTGCCTATAGATTTGTTCAGACCTATAGGTCAAAAAACAGAACGGATGAAGTTCATGTATTTTCCAAAGAAAAAGACCCATTTTACAATCGGGTTTTATTACCGGAATATGTGAGTGAAGAGCTTTCTTGGGAAGCACTGGAGAAACTGAAAAAAGGAGAGATAAAAAAGCTTGGTATTACCTTGCATTCGGGGCTTGGTATTAAAAGCGTCGATAAAGTCAAAAAGCAGGTAACCGATGAGAAAGGAGAGGTGCATGCTTATGATATACTGATTTTGGCTACAGGCAGCCGTGCATTTGTACCCAGCGATGTGCCCATCAATTTGCCAGGGCGATTTACCATGAGAGAAAGAGGTGATGCCGATGAACTAAGAACGTACCTTCACCAAACTGGCCTACCGGAAGAAGAACAGCATGTGGTGATTGTGGGAGGCGGTTTATTGGGGCTGGAGTTGGCAGCCGCTTTGAAAAAAAGAAATATCAACATCAGTATTATACAGCGGGCACCGAGGTTAATGGAGCGCCAATTAGATCGGGTGGCAAGTAGGTTGTTGGCCGAAGATGTTTCAGAAAGGGGTATCAAGATATATTTTGATAATGAGGTTAGCACTGTTTTTGAGGAAAAAGGAAGAAAGAATTTCTTGAGCATCACTCTCAAAACAGGTAGAACCATTAAAAGCAATGCCATTGTATATGCCATAGGTACCAGACCGAATATTGAATTGGCCAAATTTTCTGATATCGATACCAGTAGGGGGGTGATTGTGAATGAATATTTGCAAACAAGTGAGCCCGATATTTTTGCCCTCGGTGAGATTGCCGAGTTTAGAAATGCCTTGTTCGGTATTACTTCTGCGGCAGAGCAGCAGGCCGATATTGCAGCAAAATTTATTTTAGGGGATTTCTCCAGTATTTACAACGGGTCAATTCTTATGAACATACTCAAGTTTGAAGATTTAGACCTTTGTAGTCTTGGTATGGTGAACATACCTTCTGACGACCCAAGTTATGAAGAGATTATTTTTATGGATGTCAGTAAACGGTACTACAAAAAGTGTATCGTGAAAGATGATACCTTAAAAGGTGCCATATTAATGGGCGATAAGAATGAATTTGCCGAATTCAAGAGATTGATCGAAGAAGAAATTGAATTGTCAGAGAAGCGTGATGAGCTGTTAAGGGGCAATTCAAGTTCGGTTCCCATGAAAGGTAAATTGGTTTGTTCTTGTAGCCAAATTGGTGAAGGTAATATCATTGATGCAATTCGGGGTGGTTGTGAAGACTTTGGTAAGCTTTGTTCTGAAACAGGTGCCGGTTTGGGCTGTGGTAGCTGTAAACCCGAAGTACAAGAAATCTTGTCATCGCAAATACAAGTTGCTGCACATTGAGTTTAATTGATATTTAAAGGCTATGAACGATAATCTACATCGAATAATGATCAAAGGGGGCGTTACCTCACCGGGTGAGCTGAAAGATTGTATTGCCATGTTAGAGGCGGCCGGCTTAAAAGAGGTTTACTTTGGATCTAGGCAAGATTTGTTATTTCCTCTTGAGGTTAATGATGAACATCTTGATGTCATATCGAAATTCAATGTAGAAATAGAACCCAACAGAAGTTATCAAAACATTGTATGCTCCTATGTTTCCGCCGATATATTCGACATGACCTATTGGTTAAAAGGGTCTACCTATCTTTATATTTTAGAAGGTTTTGATTTTAAGCCCAAGCTCAAGATAAATATCACGGACCCGAAACAACGTCTAGTGCCTTTGTTCAACGGAAACCTAAATTTTATAGCATCGGACAATGAAGACTATTGGTATCTCAATATAAAATTGCCTCACTGGAAAAGATCTGCATACTATCCGGTTTTAATCTATAGTTGGGATATCTCGAATCTCGCAAAGGCCATAGAGGAGATATATGAAGAAGTAAATGATGTGGAAGAACTTTCGTTCGTTCTCAATAAAAAACTCGACACCAACAGCCGTACTATTGACAAACCGTTAGAGTTGTCTTATATTAAATTCCCGTACTATGAGGGTATGAACCGCATGGGGCTCGAACAGTATTGGTTGGGGCTGTATTGGCGTAACAACAGGTACGACCTTCAGTTTTTGAAGGAACTCTGCGGATTCTGTTTGGACAACAGCATTGGAAAGATATGCATAACCCCATGGAAGTCTTTCATTATTAAAGGAATTAAAAAGAACTCTAGACCTGAATTAGAAAGATTTTTGGGTAAAAGAGGAATTAACGTGCGGCATTCGCAACTTGAGATGAACTGGCACCTGCCTGTTGATGATGCAGAAGCCATGGAGCTTAAAAAGTTTTTGGTCAGAAGTTTTGATCAAAACGATATAAGTACCTACGGGTTGACTTTCGGAATTAGTAATGATGTGGGAAAACGTTCTCATTTTGCATCCGTTATCATTGAAAAAAATGCTCCGCCATCGATTATCAAAGATTTTGAGGTAAGACCGACCTATAATGTATTACACTTTGAGAATTTTGACCCCAATACACAAAAATATTTGGCCTTGGCTCAAGATGTGGATAAAATTGAATTACCGGGTCTCTTAATGGAATTAAGTAAAAAATACTTTGACCAATTAGGGTCGGTAGTAAAACCGGCTATTGCTGAAACGGTAGAAAAATTTACAGTGGAGAAGAGCAAACCAGTATATCAATGTACCGATTGCTTGACCATATATGATCCCCAGTTCGGCGATGCGAAAGCAGGGATGTCAATAAATACTGATTTTAAAGAACTTCCGGAAGCTTATTGTTGTCCCGTTTGTGAGGCTCCTAAAAGTAATTTTCAAAGAATACAACTTCAAATGGCATAGAAAAAGCGGCCTCAAAGGCCGCTTTTCTATTTTATAAATTAACCGTTTTACATGGCGGTAGATTCAGCTTCTGAATGAGCTTGGGCACTAGTGCTAGCTTTCATTTTACGAACCCAGAAATATAAGATGGTAAACAATACAATCAATATGATTGGAAAGACGGTCATAGTACCAATAGTGGCCTGACCCGCTACTAGATTAAGCTCATTTCCTGTTAAACCTTGGGCAGCTGCCATTTCTTGATCAGCATCGATCCAAGTACCGATTATCGGTTGAAAAATAGATGAAGAGAACATTCCGACACCACCCAAAATAGATAATCCCAAAGCACCACTCTTTGGTATCTTATCGGCGATAAAGCCCAACATGTTCGGCCAAAAATAGGCAATACCCAATGCAAAGAAAATAGCGGCAACATAAGCCATGGCTCCTGTTTGAGAGCTAAAGAGATACAATCCGACCAAGGCCAAAACCGCAGAGCCTAGAAGAACCCCGGTTTGGTCGAATTTTTTTACCATATCGCCACCAAAGAATCTGGCAACAGCCATAAGACCTGAGGTCAAGGCTAAAATTAACATAGGGTGGGCACCGCTATTTGATAATATGAGTCCGACCCATTGGTTAGGCCCAAACTCTGTAATAGCGGTCAACGCCATACAGACGACCATAAAAATGAATAGGGGAGACAGCATAGCTTTGATGTTTCCTGATAAGGTTGCAGCCTCCTCTACTTTTGCTTTTGGCCATGTTTGTCCAAAGAAAAGAAATGCGTAGATCAGGGCAGGTACCAAAAGCAACCACACTTGATTTTGACCTAAAATTCCCATTTGGGTCATACCTCCTGAAAGTAAACTTCCCAAAGCAATACCACCGGGGAACCACATGTGAAAGCGGTTCATCATTTTACTCATCCGATTTCCTTGATAGGCATCGGCAATCATTGGGTTACAGGCAGCCTCGGTACATCCGTTTCCAAGTCCTATTAAAAGGTTGGCTACTAGTAAACCCATATAGCTTCCTGAAAAGATCAAAAGTAAAATACCTATCGTATGTGCGAAAAATGCAAACTGCATAATTGATTTACCACCTACTTTGTGGTAAATAAGCCCTCCTATAACCATTGAAATCGGGAAGCCCAAAAACCACATGGAAGAAATAAGACCGGCTTCTCCGGCTGTCAATTCTAATTCTGTTTTTAGTTGGTCTAAGGTTCCTGCCGCAATGGCGAAAGAAAATGCTGTGGTAATCAATGCAAAGCAACTTGCATAAAAGAGTCGATTGGCATTAACTGCCTGTACATTCGTTGATGTTTCCATAAGGTATTATTTGGTTTATCGTTTTAAGTGCGCTCTTCCGATATGGTATAGAAAAGCAGTGTTTTTTGAGAAAATTGCAACGAAAGATAATTCAAAAATCCGTAATTGATAAAAAAAATACATTAGAAACGACAAATTACGGTGAAGTTGTTATCTTGATTTTTTCGAAACCAGCCTGATAAAAAGTTAAAAGAAAACTGTAATTTTCTCAAAGGCAGTAACTAAGACAAGCCCAAGGTTGACCTTGGAGTTAAAAAAACCGTAATATCATCAAAAACATAAGAACTCAAACGTTTGAGTGCGATATTATTTATATATTCACAGGATTATTGTTTAAAATCCAAATTCAACTAAACGACTGTAAGAAATGAAGAATTCTGATTCAAAAAATCAAAAATCACCTTTAGTTACCAATTCAAGAAGGGGGTTTGTAAAAAATACGGCCTTATTTACAGGGGGCGCCATGCTATTGCCTAATATGCAAATGAACGCTATGGTGAACGTATTGAACGATAAAAAATTAAAGCTGGCCTTAGTAGGCTGTGGCGGTAGAGGTACGGGTGCAGCGGTACAAGCGCTTACTGCCGACGAAAATATTGAGCTAGTGGCCATGGCCGATGCTTTTGAAGATCGTTTGCAAAGTAGTCTTATGAATATTTCGAAGGCTATGGGTGAAACCAAGAAGGTTAGTGTGAAAGAAAAGCATCGCTTTGTAGGTTTCGATGCGGCCGAGAAGGCCATTGATATGGCCGATGTGGTTATTTTGGCCACACCTCCAGGGTTTCGTCCTCAACATTTTGAATATGCCATAAATAATGGAAAGCACGTGTTTATGGAAAAACCGGTGGCAACCGATGTTCCCGGTGTTAGAAAAGTCTTGGCGGCGGCAAAGGTGGCCAAAGAGAAAAAGCTGAACGTGGTAGTAGGTCTTCAACGTCATTACCAAGACAGTTATCTGGCAGCTATAGACCATCTAAATAAAGATGCCATAGGTTCGATAGTTTCTGGTCAAGTGTATTGGAACAGTGGTGGTGTTTGGGTGCGTGAAAGACAGCCCGGCCAAAGTGAACTTGAATACCAAATGAGAAACTGGTACTACTTCAATTGGTTGTGCGGCGATCATATTTTAGAGCAACACATTCACAATATTGACGTAGCCAACTGGTTTATTGGGGAATACCCTATTTCCGCACAGGGAATGGGCGGTAGACAGGTTCGTACGGGTAAAGACCATGGTGAAATCTATGACCATCATTTTGTGGAGTTCACTTACCCTAGTGGAGCGGTCATTGCCAGTCAGTGTAGGCATATGCCAGAAACTATGAGCAGGGTATCGGAATTTTTTCAAGGTACGAAGGGAACCGTCTCGACAGAAGGAGACAACGCTACCCTAAAAGATTGGACCGGTCAAGTGATTTTTGAGCACAGAGGTAAAGATGATCCAAACCCGTATCAAGTAGAGCATATCAAACTTTTTGAATCCATAAGAAACGGAGGTGTTATTGCAGACGCTGAAAACGGTGCTAAAAGTACCATGAGTGCTATCATTGGTAGAATGGCCACCTATTCAGGAAAAGTAATTAAGTGGGATGAGGCGCTACAGTCAAATCTTGCTTTGGCTCCAGATACTTTGACATGGGATTCTCCGGCACCGGTTCAACCAAATGCCGAAGGTTTATATGATATACCTACCCCTGGCAAAACGCAAGTAATGTAAACCAGCATCAAATGCGATTTCTAAATATATGGGTATCCCTGCTTTTGGCAGGGATTCTTTTTTATTCCTGTAAAGAACAACAGAAAGAGAACGAGGTCTCTATCAATTCAAAGAAACCTAATATTATTTATATTCTGGCAGATGACTTGGGCTATGCCGAGCTTGGGGTTTACGGTCAAGAAAAAATAGAGACGCCCAACATCGATGCCTTGGCCCATTCCGGTATGTTATTTACACAACACTACAGCAGTGCTCCTGTGTGTGCCCCTGCCAGATATATGTTTCTTACCGGTAAGCATGCCGGCCATTCTTATATTAGAAGTAATTATGAATGGAAGGAAAGGGGAGATGTTTGGAACTACCGAGCCATGGCCAACGATTCCACATTAGAAGGGCAAGGCCCCATGCCGGAATCGACCGTTACCTTGGCGCACCGGTTTAAAGAGGCCGGTTACACTACAGGAATGGTCGGTAAATGGGGTTTGGGTGCGCCTCATACCCATTCAATTCCCAATAATATGGGTTTTGATTTCTTTTACGGGTTTAATTGTCAAAGACAGGCACATACCTATTATCCTTTACACCTTTACAAAAACAAGTCTAGGATACATCTGTCAAATGATACGATAGCCCCAAATACCAAATTGGTCAAGGGAGCTGACCCCAGTAATGATGATAGTTATGCTAATTACACTCTAAAGCAGTATGCACCTGATTTAATGTTCAAGGAGTTGACCAATTTTGTATCGGTTCATAAAGAGAATCCCTTTTTTCTTTATTGGGCGACGCCCTTGCCCCATGTAGCACTTCAAGCACCGAAAAAGTGGGTTGACTATTATATCGATAAGTTCGGGAATGAAGAACCTTACCTAGGTTCTAATGGTTACTTTCCGCATAAAAATCCGCATGCGGCCTATGCCGCGATGGTTTCTTACCTAGATGAGAATATTGGCCGTCTCGTACAGCAACTTAAAGATGAGGGAATCTATGAGAATACTTTGATTGTTTTTACTTCCGATAACGGACCTAGTTATGCCGGAGGTGCCGACCCTACTTTCTTCGATAGTGCAAAACCCTTCGACGGCACCTATGGTAAAGGCAAGGGGTATCTCTATGAGGGGGGCATTCGAGTGCCAATGACTGCTTCATGGCCAAATCATATTCAATCGGGTCAAAGAAGTGATTTGCCTTCTGTGCACTATGATATGCTGGCAACATTTGGCGAGGTAGCAGGTTTTGATATACCTACGGATACTGACGGAATCAGTATACTACCCACCTTACTGGGAGAAACCGACCAAAAAGAACATGAATATTTGTATTGGGAGTTTCCAAGTTATGGCGGGCAGGTAGCCATAAGAATGGGAGAATGGAAATTGGTAAGGCAGAACCTCTCAAACAAAGAACCTTCGACCTTGGAGCTCTATCATCTCAAGAACGACCCCACTGAACAGCACAACGTGGCAGACCAGCATCCGGAAATTGTAAAAAAGGCGGCGATGATTTTTAAAAATGAACGTGAAGCCCCTGAACTTGAACATTTTAAAATTCCTGAAATCGAGAATGGCCTTATTGCAGAAAATTAAGGTTAAATTTGACCTTCATTATCTCAACCTATGAAATTACCCTATCGTTTATTATTCTCGGCAATCTGTACTTTTCTATTGCTGGGTTGTAATGAAAAAGAAAAAAGTAAAAACAATCAAAAAGACAGTTCAACTGCCTCAATAGCACAGTCAACTGGAAAGATTGATACGACGGTGGTTAAAGATATTCCTGAAGGGGTCAATGTGCCTACTGGCATGGTATGGGTGCCCGGAGGTGTTTTTACGAAAGGGGCCGTTGCTAGTGATCAAATGGCAATGTCTCATGAAAGGCCTGCACACAAAGTAGCGGTAGACGGTTTTTTTATAGATGTTACCGAAGTTACAAATGGGCAGTTTAAAAAATTCGTAGAAGAAACAGGATACGTAACCGTAGCCGAGAGGGAAATTGATTGGGAAGAAATGAAAAAACAGCTGCCCGAAGGAACACCAAAACCTCACGATTCCATCATGCAGCCCGGGTCTTTAACGTTTAAAAAGGCAAAAAGTACCGTACCGAATCTCTATGATTTTTCTCAATGGTGGAAATGGACTATCGGTGCTAATTGGAGACACCCGAACGGACCGGATAGTAATATTGAAGGAAAAGATGACTTTCCTGTAGTGCAGGTGGCGTATGAAGATGCTTTGGCATATTGTGAATGGGCCAATAGACGTTTGCCTACAGAGGCCGAATGGGAATTGGCGGCTAGAGGCGATAATTTTGAGTCGGTCTATTTTTGGGGAAATTCAGGGGAAGGCCTTAACAAAAAAGCAAATACTTGGGAAGGAGAGTTTCCTGTAACGAACACATCAGAAGATGGCTTTGAGGGCCGCGCTCCGGTAAAATCATATCCTAGTAATAGTTTGGGGCTTTTTGACATGGCCGGAAATGTTTGGGAATGGACTTCTGACTGGTACAATAGTAATTACTACAATGAACTAAGCACTCAAAATACAATTGTCAAAAACCCTCAGGGTGCCACATCACCTTACAATGCTCGAGACCCTTATGCAAGAGAAAAGGTTATGAAAGGTGGCTCTTTTTTATGCAACGCATCTTATTGTGCGAGTTATAGGGTTTCTGCACGTATGGCAACAAGCCTTGATTCTTCTTTGGAACATTTGGGTTTCAGAACGGTAGCCACAACTGAAATGCTCAATGCTAAATAGTATCACGAATTTTTATGGAATTTCTACAGAATTTTAAATCACAACTGAGGGTGGTATCACCTGGCAGAATCAATATAATTGGCGAACATACCGATTATAATATGGGCTATGTTTTACCCACGGCAATCGAAAAGAATATCACTTTCGATTTTCAAGAAAATGGTTCTGAATCTATTTGTAATATATATAGTAAAACCTTTGATACCGGTTTTAGTTTTGATTTGACCAAGGTTGCTAAAAGCGAGGTCGAATGGCATAACTATATTCTAGGTGTGGTCAATGAAATACTACTGCGAGAACGAAACCTAAAGGGTTTTGATTGTGTTCTAGAGAGTAATCTACCAACTGGATCTGGCCTAAGTTCTTCGGCGGCTTTAGAATGTGGTCTGGCTTTCGGTCTGAACGAGTTATTCCAATTGAATTTGACCAAACTAGAGATGGTTCAGTTGTCTCAAACGGCAGAACACACCTATGCAGGTACGCAATGTGGTATTATGGATCAATATGCTTCCGTAATGAGTGAAGAAGGCCATGTGATTCTTTTAGATTGTCTATCCCTTGACAGCAGTTATATTCCAATCGATTTGAATCCCTACAAAATAATTCTCTTGAATACCAAAGTATCGCATAATTTGGCCACGAGTGAATACAATGTGAGAAAAATGGAGTGCGAGCAGGGGGTTGCCATTATTCAGCAAAGTTACCCTGAGGTAAAATCTTTAAGGGATGTTACGCAGGAAATGTTACAATATTGTAAAGGTGAACTTTCGGAGACGGTTTTTAAAAGATGTTCTTTTATAGTAGATGAAAACGAAAGGGTTATTCAAATGACCGAATATTTAAAAAAGAACGATTTAACGGCAGTTGGTGAGTTGTTGTACGAGGCCCACGATGGTATTAGTCGACTTTACGAAGTAAGTTGCCCAGAGTCTGACTTTTTGGTTGATTTCTCAAAAGAATATTCCGGTGTGTTGGGAGCAAGGCAAACTGGGGGTGGATTCGGAGGTTGCACCCTGAATATTGTTCACGAAGACCAATTAGAAGAATTCACGGAAGCGGCAAAAGAGGCCTATAAGAAAAAGTTCGACATTCTCTTAGAAATCTTTGAAGTGAAACCTAGTGGCGGTACGCGAATAGTTGAAGCCAGCTAGTGAACAGAGGTGTTCAATAGGGCTTCTTCCAGTTCTAGTTTTTTATGACGGCTTAAAGGAATTTGTTCTCCGCATAGCTCCACATACTGACTGTTATAGCGGTCTACACGATTCAGGTTTATGATATACGATTTATGAATTCGTAAAAAATCGTCAGAAGGAAGCTGCGTCATAAAACCTTTCATGGTACTTAAAACCAATAAGTTTTCATTATCAGTTATGATTTTAAGATAATCACCAAGACCTTCGATCCAACGAATGTCTTTCAGATAGACTTTTACTCTTTTCAGCTTACTGTTCACGAAAATATGGCCCTCTTCTTCATTTGGGGCACCTTTGGTTCTCAAAATAGCCTTTTGTACCGACTTGTTGAACCTTTCAAAATTGATAGGCTTGAGAAGATAATCGGTAACATCATAATCGAAAGCCTGCATGGCATAATCGGCCTTTGAGGTAATGAGTATGATCTGTGGCCGGTCTTTCAAAGCCTCCATAAACTGAAAACCGTTGATAACCGGCATTTCAATATCCAAGAACACAAGGTCTATCTGTTGATCAACGAGCCCTTTTTGTGCCTTGATGCCATTTTCATAGTCAGCAATCAAGACCAAATTCTTGTGATCATTTATAAGTTTTGAAACCGCTGTTCTTTGAGTTTTTGAATCGTCAATAACAACGCACTTCAGTGTTTGAATACTCATGTCTATTTTTTCATTGAAACAGAGGTCAAATTTGGTATTTCAGTTCACCATTTTTGAAAGTAGAATGTGAATCAAAATCCGGGCTCTGCTTCTAGTTCACCCCATATGCAAATATACTACTTTACAAATTCATAAAGATCAATTAACAATATTGCCAAATACTCAAAATTTATTGACTTTCATGAACTATAAAAGTTTTAAAGACCCAAAGCCAGCATGAGTTCAGACCGCCTCTTGCGACTTATAGGCATTTGATGACCTTCAACCTCGACCACAGCATGGTTCAAGTTTTGAACACGGTTGATATTGATGATGTAAGATTTGTGTATTCTTATAAAGTGTTCGGCAGGTAACTCTTTCTCAAAAGCCTTCATTGAGCTGAGTACCACATGGTTTGATTTTTGGGTCACCAATTTTATGTAATCACCCAATGCTTCTATCCACTTGATATCGCAGTAATTTATCTTAACTTTTCTTAGGTTACTTTTGACAAAGAAGTGAGCCTTTTCTTCTGCATCTGCCCTTAACTTGAGGTTCTCTTTGGCTCGATTGACCGCTTTTCTGAATCTATCATAAGAGACCGGTTTTAATAAATAGTCGGTAATGTGGTAATCGAATGCTTTAGCAGCATAATCAGCCTTATCGCAGAGTAAAATGATTTCTGGCTTTCCGTGAAAAGTGTCGATTAAATCGAAAGCATTTATGAGAGGCATTTCTATGTCTAAAAAGACAATATCGGCAATCTGGTCTATACTTTCTTTTTTGGCATGAATGGCGTTTCGAAAAGAACCCTCATGTTGAAGGGCCGTATGGCCCTCAATTAATTGTGACAATTTATTTCTATGATTGTCGGAAGCATCAACAATTACTGTTCTCAATTTTTCCATTTTCGTAAGTTTTCATCGGTCTCTACCGTACCTACGAAATAATTGAGAGAGGGTTTGTTTTTATAAAATTATTTTTCGTTTGGTTCTAATACAAAGGTGTTGCTGCATTGATTTGGTAGTTTGTAAGACAAATCGTTTATTGCCGACTAATGCCCTATAACTTTTGATAACTTTTGCAAAGGGCTTATATCAAAAAAGTTACATTTGTTTTTTTAAATTTTATAAACGAGCAATCAATTATGGCTGAGAACATAGAAAGAGTGAAAACATTGATTATCGGTTCTGGTCCTGCGGGTTATACAGCTGCTATTTATGCGTCAAGGGCTGACCTAAAACCGGTTCTTTATACGGGAATGGAGCCTGGGGGGCAACTTACCACTACGACCGAGGTAGATAATTTTCCTGGTTATCCTGAAGGTATCGATGGTCCTACCATGATGGTCCAGTTGCAACAACAGGCCGAAAGATTTGGCACTGACGTGCGAATCGGTATGGTAACTTCTGTCGATTTAAGCGATGAGATCGGTGGTATACATAAGATAACTGTTGATAACAGTAAAGAAATTGAGGCCGAAACAATTATTATTTCAACAGGTGCCTCTGCCAAATATTTGAATATTCCTAGTGAACAACGTCTGAGGGGTGGGGGCGTTTCTGCCTGTGCGGTTTGTGATGGCTTTTTCTACAAAGGTCAAGATGTTGCAATTGTAGGTGCCGGTGATACTGCCGCCGAAGAAGCTTCTTACTTGGCGAATATTTGTAACAAGGTAACCATGTTGGTCAGAAAAGATTACATGAGAGCTTCAAAGGCGATGCAGCATAGGGTCAATAGCCTCAAGAATATCGAGGTGAGATACAATACCGAGGTTGATGAGGTTTTGGGAGACCAAGTAGTTGAAGGTCTTCGGGTAGTTAATAACGATACCGGTGAAAAAGATGAGATAGCCATAACAGGGTTGTTCATTGCTATCGGCCATAAGCCTAACACCGATATTTTTAAAGGTCAGTTAGATATGGATGAAACAGGTTATATCATTACCAAAGGAAAATCTACCAAGACGAACAAGCCTGGTGTATTTGCCAGTGGAGATGCTCAGGATAAAGAATACAGACAGGCCGTAACTGCCGCAGGTACGGGTTGTATGGCCGCTTTAGATGCCGAGCGTTACTTAGCTACTGTTGAAACAGAAAAAGAGGTTGTCTAAGAAAAAGATAATCTTGAGAAATAAAAAATCCGGCCAATTTGAGCCGGATTTTTTTTGAAGTAAATGTTAGAATGGTGTTAATCTATTCTCCTGTAATTTTCAGAGAAGGTTCGATTACCATTTTGATCAAGTGATATTTGGCTATAGGAATTGTCATCTAGAACCAGTTCAAATTTAAACGATTCAATCGTATCTTGAATACTCATCATTACTTTTGATCCATATTCCAAACGCTCTTCCAAACTATTATCAGTGGTATTATAAGAACCGTAGCCGAACCATTCGTTCGGATCTTCGGGCGAATAACGCGTCCACATGACTTTTCCTTTACTATAAATCTTTACTTGCTGATATCCGTTCGTATTGGGTATGGTGTCCGAAACATAACCGTCTTCCCAATTGTAACGGTTGATAAGTTCCCAAGTGCCCTCTAACGTAGGGGCCGTTTGAGGTTTTGAAGATGTGTATATGGTAGCCGATACCAAAAATAACATCAGGAAAACCAATCCGAATAGTTTTTTCATAATACAGTGTTTTAAAGGATTGATATTCAATTTGCAATAATAAGATACGATATTTTTTGAATTATTATTAATATTTCTCTTGTTAATTAGAAATTATTTAATTCACGTAAAGCAGTTTGACATTGTAATATTTTTAAATAGGAAGGTGGTGAAAACCTATATCGTAAAAAGCGGTACTACAATTTGACAATATGCTATTTCTTACATGAGAAGTACCAAATGGCTATCATTTTGTTATATTTAAGTTAAACTAGTTAACTAAAAGTTATATGAGAAACATTACGATTGCTATGATCGCTCTCTTATGTGTACAATTCACGTGGGGGCAAATGATTTCTGGAAACGTCACTGACAGCTCGGGTGAACCCTTACCCGGTGTGTCCATTATCGTTTCTGGAACAACCAAGGGTACTACGACTAACTTCGATGGAGAATATTCCATTGAAGCAACTTCAGGAGATATTCTTGAATTTACTTATTTAGGCATGTTGGCCCAGCAGGTTGAAGTTGCAAATCAGACCAGTGTAAATGTGGTTATGCAAGAAGATTCTGAACAACTTGACGAGGTAATCGTTACGGCGTTCGGTATTTCGCAAGAGAAGAAAGCCTTGGGGTATGCAGCTCAAAGTATTGATGCGGAGGCCATAACCCAAACCAAACAAACAAATATTGTAAATGCCCTTCAAGGTCAAGTGGCCGGTGTTCAGATTACCAACTCCGGGGGTGCGCCAGGTCAAAGTGCAAGGATTATCATACGCGGAATCAACTCTTTAGACCCATCTGCCGATAACCAACCCTTATTCGTGGTCGATGGTGTGCCTATAGATAACTCAACGGTAGAGGCAGGTGTCAATGATAATGGTAATACCCCTCGTGGGCTTTCAAACCGTGCTTCTGATATCAACCCTAATGATATAGAATCGATGTCGGTGTTAAAAGGTGCCGCTGCAACAGCTCTTTATGGGGTAAGAGCAGCGAATGGGGCCGTCATCATTACGACCAAAAAAGGTGCGGCAGGTCAAGTAAAGATCAACCTGAACACATCGGTCGGTTTCGAAGAATTGAATCGTCTGCCAAAGCTTCAAAAAGAATACGGTCAAGGATTTAGTGGCGAGTATGATCCATCAAGCTTTTGGCCTTCATGGGGTGCGCCAATTGCAGAGATAGCTCAAGACGTACCGGGCCATAAGTATCAAGATAACTGGAACCGAGCATTTGACACCGGTATACAGACCGACCACAGTATTAGTGTATCAGGTGGTAGCGAAAATGCGACGTTCTATGGTTCTTTCGGTAGATTTGACCAAAAGGGTATTATTCCCTTTAGTGATTGGGCGCGTACATCGGCCAAAATTTCTGGAACGTTAAAGCTCAATGAGAAATTTGATTTTAGTGGTTCTATCAACTATACCAATTCTGGTGGTAACAGGGTACCCCATGATAGGTTTATGGAGCGTATGATGTATTGGGCAGAGACCCAAGATGTTCGTGACTACATCAATCCAGATGGTACGATGAAAACATATAGTAATACCAATCCTATTTATGATGCTAGGTTCAGTACCTATAAAGACGATGTAAATAGGGTTATCGGTAACTTAAACTTTAATTACAGTCCTTGGGAGTGGATGACACTTTCTTATCGTTTGGGAACTGACTTTTATACTGATATGAGAACCGAGATTACTCCAGGACCGAAAGGTATAGATAATGAAGTAGCCCTAAGTTCAACCGGTTTTATCGAAGAGACCAGAATTAATAGTAAGGATATTACTTCGAACTTCTACATAACCCTGAAAAAAGATTGGAACGACGATTTCAACACCACGCTTCGCTTAGGTAACGATATATTTCAAAGAAAATTCGATAGGGTATTTTTAAGGGGTGAAAATTATGTAATTCCAGATTTTTTTAATGTCAACAATACCCGTCAAATATTTACGGGCCAAGCAAAAAGTATCAGAAGGCTAGTCGGTTTCTACGGCGATTTGATGGTCAATTACAAAGACTTTCTTTATCTGAACCTGACAGGTAGAAATGATATTTCATCGACTTTGCCGAAAGACAATAACTCTTTCTTTTATCCTTCTGTAAATCTTGGATATGTCTTCACCGAGAATTTTGAGACACCAAGTTGGTTTACCTTCGGTAAACTGAGGGCTTCTTGGGCACAGGTTGGTAAAGACACCAACCCTCATATTCTAGGGGCTACTTTTGTAAGCGATGATATTTTTCCTCTAAATGGTCAAGTAGGGTTTAGCCGTAACAGCGAGTTTGGTGACCCTGAACTTAAACCCGAGTTGACAACATCAGTTGAATTTGGAACGCAGTTGTCTTTTTTAGATAGTAGATTAGATTTAGATGTCACTTACTATAAATCAAATGCCGAAGATCAAATTATTCCTGTTCCGATATCTGATGGCACGGGGTTCTCTTCTTACATAACCAACGCAGGGGAAATTGAGAATAGTGGTTTCGAAGTAGTACTTAGCGGCGATATAATCAAGAAAAGTGATTTTCAATGGACGGCGACTGCCAACCTTTCTATGAACAACAATGAGATCAAGTCAATTCGTGAAGGAATAGATGAAATTGTAATCGGATCTCAATTTGGTTACGCCGGTAGTACCGTTACCATGAAATTGATAAAGGGTGATGCCTACGGAAATTTATATGGTACTAGTTATGAGCGTTTTGGTGCCGATGAAAATGCGGTATCCCTCAATAATGGCCTGCCGACAGTAATCGGTGATAATGGTTTTCCTCTAACCAATTCAAATCAGTTAATATTGGGCAATGCAGTGCCTAAATGGATAGGGGGTCTTCGAAACATGTTTTCATACAAAAACTTAGAGTTAAGCTTTTTGGTAGATTTCAGGGCCGATGTTGAGCAGTACAACCAATTTGATAATTTCTTATCGGCCTTTGGTAAAAATGAATATACTCTCACGAGAAATGACTTCAAGGTTTTTGATGGTGTTCTCGCAGACGGCTCGCCCAACACGCAAGAAGTTTGGTTAGGGCAAGGTGTAGGGCCTGATGGAGTTGATTACGGAGCAGGTTTTTGGAGGAATTACTACCGAGGGGTTAGCGAAAACTTCGTTCAAGATGCCAGTTATGTGAAATTGAGAAACATCTCATTGGCCTATACCTTTGGTGACAGGGTGCTTGATAGAATACCTTTTAAGTCGATGCGAGTGTCTTTGGCAGCTAACAATATTATTTTGTACTCACCGTGGGATGGTTTTGATCCAGAATCATTTTCAGCTGGTGCAGGTGGCAATGCCGTAGGCTTTACCGGACTTGGTTTTCCAGGTACGCAGAGCTATTTTCTAACTTTTAACTTCGGACTATAAATGGTAATGGGCAACATTTGTCCATCCTAATAAATATAAGACATATGAAGATTTCAGATAATATTAAAAGAATTTTCGCGATAGGCCTGATATTGGTTCTATCGGCGTGCGATTCCTATCTCGATGTAAACGAAAACCCCAATAATCCTCAAGATGCTCCTATCTCTGGGTTAATGATCAATAGCGTTTATGAATCGGCGTATAATGTTTTTCGCGTGGGCGATATAACATCAAATTACGTTCAGTACCTGGCATCACCGAACCCGGCAAGTTCATCTGATACCATGGATCCTGTCAGTAACAACACTACTTGGTTCAGGCTGTATAATGTAATGACCGACCTTGTTGTTTTAATCGATAAGGCCGAAGAACAGGGGGCTGGTCATTATCAGGGAGCTGCACAAGTTCTAATGGCCTTGAACTTGGGTATGGGCGTCGATATTTTTGGAGACATGCCCTACAGCGAAGGTTTTAATTTTGAAACGGTTACACCGGTTTACGATTCTGACGAATCGCTGTATACAGTTATATTGAATTACCTAGATCAAGGTATCGCTAATTTGCAAGGCCCTACGACCTCAAGTCTAGGGGATGACGATTTTCTTTATGCAGGTGATATCGATAAATGGATTGCTTTTGCATACACTTTAAAAGCAAGGTATATGGTACACGTGAAAGATTTACCTTCTTATGATGCAGATGAGTTATTGAATGCAGTCGATAACGGTTTCGCATCTAATGATGCCAATGCACAACTTTCATTTTTTGAGCAGTCTATTAACCCATGGTCAGATGTGGCCCGTGATAATGCGAATTTGGTTTTAGGCGGATGGATTTCGGAACAATTCATTGAAGCACTTGATGGTACCACCTATACTACGGTAGACCCTAGATTGCCTTTGATGGTCGGGGCCACTGATGACGGTGAATACATAGGTACAGTTAATGGTGCAGGAAGAGGCAACGCGCCGGAACAAGGTGCGAGAAGTACTCTAATAGAAGACCAGTACTATACGGGCCAAACCTCGCCAGTTCTAATCAGCACTTTTAGCGAATTGAAATTTATTGAGGCAGAAGCCGCTTTTGAAGGCGATAAGCCTCGTGCCTATCAGGCGTATCTTGACGGTATTGCTGCGCATATGCAAATGTTAGAAGTTGCCCAGGAGGATATTGATGCATATTTGGCCAGCCCAGAAGTATCGATGGGTGAGGGGGCTTTTACCATTGATGATATTTTCAAGGAGAAATGGGTGGCAATGTTCTTGCATCCGGAAACATGGAATGATGCCAGAAGATACGACTATCAATATGAGAATATGACCTTGCCTGCCAATTTAAACCCTGATTTGAATGGCCAGTATATAAGAAGGCTGCCATATCCAGATAATGAGGTCAGTAGAAACGGTGGTAACGTACCTTCGGTGACCTTGTTGGACCGAATTTTTTGGGATGTAGAATAATTTAAGAGAATTAAATTTCTGGGAGGACGTTGAGACATTTTAATAAATGTCCAATGTCCTCTTTTTTATGGGCCGCACTCAAAACGATTCGGCTCATTAACTGGGCGTCTTCATCTGGGTACGGAAAGCTGGTCACTATAATCTTAAGCGCCTCTAGATACTCCGTAAGTTGAACATCAGAAAATGTAAAGGCGGGATGGTCTGCCATGTAGTGAAACTTCTTTTTGTGCTTCAATAAAAGCAAAAAATAGTCGATGTTTTCCTTTAGCAACTTTCGCTGTACACCGTAAAGGTCTTGTGCCTCGATAAAGGTTCCTATAGATGCAGGTGTCGCCGGGCTCGCCCCTCCAAAAAAAGCGGTTTTTTCCAAGGCATCCAATCTTTGCCGGTTGCCAAAAATGGCACCTCCTTGAATGGCATAGCCTTTTCCGAGCGAACAGCAGACTATCAGCTCTCTCGGCTTAAGCTTTAAAAGCGAACGATAAACACCTCCTCCTTCCTGCCCGACGATTCCGATACCATGCGAATCGTCAACCACTAAGATAACTTCATCTAAAGGCAGGGTCTGTAGCGCTTCAAATTTAGGATAGTTGCATCCTGAGAAGTCAATGGCATCTAAAAACACAACGGGTATTTCTTTGATGTTTCGTGTAGAAAGGTGTTCTCTAACTGCTATGTTTAAAGCTGTAAATGTGGTATATGGACGAATCTTACTTTGGTAGAGTGCTGCGTGGGTATTAGGTGCATAGAATAACTGATGGTATTTATTATTGAAGGTTTGCGACATTAATTGCCCCGCCAAATAACCCGACGATAAGGTTAGCGAACGTTCGCAGCCCACAATATTCGATAATAGCTTCTCGGCTTTATCAAAAACATCAATTTGAATATTCGACTTTCGGGAGGCACCGTAGTTGGTTCCGTATTTTTTTAGGTTATCGATGAATAAGTTCTGAAATTCTTCATTTGTCTGCAGCCCCAAATAACCGGTTCCCCCGAAATAGAGATAACTTTCTCCATCGAGGTTGAGTTTTCTACCAGGAAATGAACCTATATGATAACTCATTACTTCATCGTTATACCTGATCCTGCCAGTTCAGGAAACTTTAATTCTCCGTTTTGTAAGATCTTTACTCCTTCGGCGATATCGTTTTTGATAAGAAGGGGGCCATCCATATCTACATAATCCAATTGTGGTAGTAATTGGGCAATGGCCGAAATGCCTACGGTTGATTCGGTCATGCAACCGACCATGACCTTCAGGCCCATTTGTTTTGCTTTCTCTATCATACGTAGGGCAGGGGTAAGACCGCCGCATTTGGTCAACTTGATATTGATACCATTGAAATGAAGGCCACATTTTTCAACGTCTTCTTCAACGATACAGCTTTCGTCGGCGATAACTGGTAGCACACTTTGGTGAACTACTTTTTCCATACCTTCCCAATCATCTGCTTTTAAGGGTTGCTCTAGAAACTCAACACCTAAATCTTTGAGTAGAGGGGCATTTTGAATAGTTTCTTCGGCCGACCAAGCACAATTGGCGTCGATTCTGAAAATGGCATCGCTATGTTTTCGCAGTTCTTTAACGATAGCCACATCGTCATCAGTTCCTAATTTTATTTTATAAATGGGCCATGGCATTTCTTTCATTTTTGCAACCATTTTTTCAATGGGGGCAATTCCGATGGTATAATTGGTAATCGGGTAATAGTCTTTTGAGGTTCCCCAAACTTCATATAGGGGTTTATCATGTATTTTGCCATACAAGTCCCAAGCGGCAAGGTCAAGCGCACAAATGGCAAAATTAGAAAGTTGACAATCTTTCAAAAATTGGTGAAATATTTCTGGTCTATCAAAATCAAAGGTTTCGATTTCAGACCGAATGGCCTCTATCTCGGCCATCATGCTTTCAATGGTGATTTTATAGTAGGGATTAGAGGTACTCTCACCAAAACCTACTTTACCGTTAATTTCTAGACCAACAATCAGTGTGTTTTGAAAGTCATGTGATTCACGCGAAATGCTAAAGGTGTGCTTAAGCTCAAGCACTTTTTTGTCGAGGGTCAGTTGCATAGCGAATTAGCTTTATACGAAGATAGCAAGACCTAACGACCCATTTAAATTCAAACGGTCTTTTTTTAAAAAGCAAAACCCCCATTGAGGCATGGGGGTTTAGGTGTTTACGGTTGTCATAGATTAATATTGATGTACACTACCTGAAACGGATTTTTTTTGGGAAACGTTGGGCTCACCTGAGTACGATATGTTGCCCCCGCTACTGGCATCGGCAACCAACGATTTCGCGACCATGATTTTTACGTTACCTCCACTGCTAGCACCTGCATTACAGGTTTGGCTTTGAAAGTCGCTTGCATTGATGTTGCCACCAGAACTTACATCGATGTCTGCATGTTCGGTATCACCGGCGATATTGATATTTGATCCGCTACTGGCATCGATCGATACATTTTTAGAATCGAGCGCCAAGTTGATTTGAGCACCACTACTGCCATCGATTTGTAAATCTTCGGCTACTAAAGAGTTTTCTGTTTTCATCTGTGCGCCACTTGAGGCACTCAAACTGCTCACTTGGGGTAATGAGACGAAAACCTTTTTGGTTGCCCTACCAATATTCGATTCTGCATGAATACGTAGTTTACCATTTTCAATATCGGTCGCTATCAAATCGATGATATTTTCATCGGCTTGAACTTCAATATTGAAATCATCGTTTTGGGTGATGTACACCTCAAGACCTTCGGAGACCGATATTTCGTCAAAATCTCCACTTACGTTACGGTTTTCGGTAACCACGTGGCCATTACCCGGCTTTCCGGTACTGAAGTCTCCAATGTTGATGTCGAAACCACAGGAAGAAAGAAATATGGCTACTATGAAAGCGATTGCTACGCGTACTAAAGTTGTCATGACTGTTGGTTTTTAGATTGTTGATTTAAGTTTTTCGATTGATGGGAACAAAGATGTACGATAACGACGAATGAAGTCAATATATGTTACCGAACTGTTCTTTTATATTGATGAATTGTTTAAAACTTGCTTTATTGAGGGCTTTCTTCACTTCCGTCAATGTTAATATCTAAAGAATCTTTCTGGTCTTTTGCCTTTATTTGAACCCCGTTATTGTCAATTTTCATTTTGAAAGACTCTCCGTTCGATTCATTGATGTTAATGTCGATACCATTTTCATTTATCTTAATTCTGTTTTCGCCATTTTCATCATCTGTTTGAACCGGACAGTTTTGACATTTCAACTGACCATCTTCGCCCATCATCCACAAATAATCTTCGGCATCATCTATATTGGTATCCCTATCTGCCCGAATGGTCCAGTTTCGGGTATTCGAAGGCGCATATTTCATGTACTGCCCCGTCGGCAGATAGAGATTGACCTTTACTTCTTGATCGTTAAATTTACTTTGGTCATTCGTGGTAAGGTAGGTGTCAAGCATCAATGTCTCACCCTTTTGCTCGAACTTATAATCTATTTTTTCTGCTGTTGACCTAGCTTGGTCAAAAGAAGGCCCGTTAGCTTCTTTTTTAACTGTGATACGAGCTACCGAATCGTTCGATCTTTTGATATTGAACCGAACATCTTCAGATTGCAACATAGGCGACCCATCTTGATCATATACCAGAATCATATCGTTCATTCTAACATACTCGCCATCATCATAGTATTCTGAAGATACCAGTTGTAAGTTAAGGGTGTCGGTTTTCTGATCGATAGTCAAAGAGTAGTCTTCTTTAATACTACCTGTAAAGGCATGGGAAGCCGCTTCCCTTACACCCAAAACTATTAATGAAATGATACAGATAATCCAAAGGCCCAGCAATGAGAACTTGGCAATGTTACCAATTGATTTTAAGTTATTGACAAGTATTTTAAGTCCTAAATACATCAGGAAGAAAAACGGAATACCTATGGCAAAGAACAAGAGAATTGAGAATACCCAAACCGGGGCTACTGTCAGGTTGTTCAGTACCCCGTCAACACCTGGTAGATTGATCCAATCTAAGGTACCCATGGTTAGCATGCCAATGAACATTCCGATAATGGTAGCAGCACCAACAACAACCAGAATAATACCAATGAACTTACCGATTATCTTGAAGAAAAACATGATAATATCACCCAAGGTCTCAAAAAACGATTTGCCGCCGTTCTTTACTTTCTTGGTTACACCTTCATAATCAACGCTCTTAATTTTGTGGGCAACATCATCAAAGCCTTCCTTGACCTTGCGTTCTATATTGCTGATGTTGACATCCTCCCCCCGCATGTCAAGTTTTTGAGAGGTGGTTTTAGCTTCCGGGATCAATAACCAAAGCAGGGCGTAGATGACAATGAAAGCTCCTGTTGAACCAATGGTCAAGACAATCCATATGAGGCGAACCCAAAGCGGGTCGATATTAAAGTAGTGGCCCAACCCAGATGATACACCGGCAATGTACTTATGATCTGTATCGCGATAGAATTTTTTCGCCCTTTTAGGCGCTTTTTGTTTACCGCTGATTGGTTCATCTTCGAACATGTCTTCATCTACCATGTAATCTTCGGGCTGCCCCATGATGGCGATTACTTGGTCGACCTCTTTGACCGTTATAACCTGTCTTTCATTTTCCAGCTTTTCACTGAACAGTTCGGCAATTCGAGCCTCAATGTCGGCTAGAATCTCTTCGCTACCGGGCGTATTGGCAAACGAGCGTTTGACCGACTCAAGGTAGCGCTGCATTTTATTGTATGCTTCTTCATCCATATGAAAAAGCATGTTGGCTAGATTTATATTTATTGTCTTGTTCATTGTCGTTGTTTTTAGGCTTGTGTTGTTGTTAGCCTTTTAGGGCATATAGCTATGTTCGTTAGTTTATCGGTTATTGGTTACCAAGTTGGTAGCCGTTCTAAGTTCATCCCAGGTCGAATCAAGCTCTTTCAAGAAAAGCTTACCTGTTTCGGTTAGGGCATAGTACTTTCTAGGTGGTCCTGAAGTTGATTCTTCCCAGCGATAGCTGAGCAAACCTGCATTTTTCAGACGGGTGAGAAGGGGATAAATAGTACCTTCTACTACCAACATTTTGGCATCTTTAAGGGTTTCAAGAATCTCTGAGGCATACTTGTCATTTCCGTTTAAAATGGAAAGGATGCAGTATTCGAGAACCCCTTTGCGCATTTGCGCCTTTGTATTTTCTACGTTCATAATCTCGTTTTGCTTTTTATGCAGTTCCTTCACATTGGGGGAACGTGTTTGTTTTGAAAATGTCTTCTGCATTGGTTGACTGTTCGTTTTTTGATAGATGAATAAACATGTTACCGTTGATTGATGATTTTGATTGATGAATAAACTCCGTTAGTTAAGGGTTGATGAGCCCCATTTTATTTAATAAACTTAATGGTCAAGGGGTATTCAAAATATTGGCCCTCGTTCGTTCTAATAGTAGCCAATAGGGTGTATACCACGTTAATGATGAAAAGAGCAGCATGTGCCAGCCCAGCAAGACTTAGTGGTATAAGCCAAGATCCAAACCTGAAATTGTCAGGATCGAAATTGATTGAAAAATTGTTATAGTTGTTCAATTTGTCGAAACCGAAGAAGCCGAAATCGAAAATATCGGGAAAGAAACCTACAAAGAAAGGAATGCTAATGACCCCCAATACTACCGAGTAAATCAGTAAGCTGATTTGAAAATTCAGGGCTTGTTTGCCATTGTAGTCGACAAATGAATTCTCGTTCTTATTGGCTGTCCAAAGTACCAACGGAATGATAAAATTACCGAAGGGAATAAGGAACCTTGAAAAGGTCGATGCATGTATCAATGCCGATAGATTTCGTTCGTGTTTGGTGATTGTACTTTCCATGACTTAGTAATTTCTTATGCAAATATATTTCTAAAAAAAGGTACTATGCAAAACAAAGTACTTAAATTTAAGATAAAATTAACAATTTTAAATTCGGTTATTTTGCATATTTTTGAGTAAAACCTTAATGGATATGGGCGTTACCGCACAAAAGTTCAATCAATTCACTTTTTTCAAATTACCTGCCGCTTGGTGGACGGGTGTTCGGGTAAAATCATTAAATGGGGATACCTGCGTGGTAACTGTTAAGCATTCTTGGCGCAATCAGAACCCATTTAAGAGTATGTTTTGGGCCGTTCAAGGTATGGCCGCTGAGTTAAGTACAGGTGCTATGGTCATTAACGAAATCAGAAAAAGCAAAAAGAAAATTAGTATGCTGGTCGCCAATAACAATGCTAATTTTTCAAAAAAGGCCACCGGTAAAATTACGTTTACATGTAATGATGGGCATCTTATCAAAGAGGCCATTGATAAAACTGTCGCCACGGCCGAGGGGCAAACCTTTTGGATGAAATCTGTAGGTGTTAACGAACAGGGAGTCGTGGTTTCTACTTTTAACTTTGAGTGGACGGTGAAAGTGAAAAGTTCAAAATAATTAGAGTTTTTGTAACAAAACTATTGGTATAGACAACCAATAGACATCACAATAAATCAATCAAAAAAATGAATGCACACGAAATAGACTATCAGATTTACGGCGAAGAGATGCAATACGTAGAAATTGAGCTAGACCCTCAAGAGGCGGTGGTTGCCGAAGCCGGAAGCTTTATGATGATGGACTCCGATATTAAAATGGATACCATTTTTGGAGATGGCTCGAACCAAGATTCAGGGGTGTTGGGCAAGATATTTTCTGCGGGAAAGCGCATATTAACGGGCGAGAGCTTGTTTATGACCGCGTTTTTAAATGTAGGCCAAGGAAAAAAACAAGTTAGTTTTGCCTCTCCATATCCCGGTAAAATTGTTCCAATAGACCTTTCAGAAAAGCAGGGTAAATTTATTTGCCAGAAAGATGCCTTTCTGTGTGCGGCCAAAGGTGTTTCAGTAGGTATAGAATTCTCTAGAAAACTCGGGCGGGGCCTTTTCGGTGGTGAAGGTTTCATTATGCAAAAGCTTGAAGGTGATGGCCTGGCATTTGTACATGCAGGAGGTACTTTGGCCAAAAAAATATTGGCACCCGGAGAGGTGCTTCGAGTAGATACCGGCTGCATCGTAGGCTTTTCAAAAGATGTCGATTACGATATCGAGTTCATTGGTGGAATCAAAAATACGGTTTTTGGGGGCGAAGGCTTGTTTTTCGCAACGCTTCGTGGGCCAGGTACCGTATATATACAATCATTGCCATTCAGCCGTTTGGCTGGCCGTGTTTTGGCCTCGGTTCCTAGAGGGGGAAAAGACAAGGGAGAAGGTAGTATTTTAGGCACCTTGGGAGATATCGTGGGCGGTGATAATCGTTTTTAAACAAATTTTTCCCTTCCGTAAATTCAATTGCTATTACTGGATTCCCTTTGATTAATTGGCTTGAACTTCCACGATTTTGAAGGATCTAGAAGACTGGAATGGTAATACATTTTTAAGAATAGGAGTGGAAAGTACATGCCTTTTTCAAAAGATAAATTCAATTGATAAACCTTTAGAAGGCCGTAATAAGCTCAGAAAGATTGTGTTGGCATGCCTACTTTTAATTATATTTACGCCGTAAACTTCAGTTTTGTGCCCCTAATGCCCTTTCAAATTTAATTCATGGAATCTAACTCGGTAACGAACACACAATTGGTCGTATGGGTAATAGATGATGATTTTGTATCCATTTTTGCTACCCGTTACGGAATAGAACAGTGGAACAGTAACTGCAAGGTGGTTGATTTCGATAGCGCTGAGACAGCTCTGAAAATTTTCTCCGATACCTTGGATAATGAGGAGGAAAGACCTGATATCATTCTTCTTGATTTGATTATGCCCGGCATGGATGGGTGGACTTTTCTTTCGAATTTCGAGAAAATGACGCAGGGAAATCCCGGTACTGACATCTATATTCTTTCTGCTTTTACAAATTCCAGAGATCGTAAGAAGGCTAAAGGGCATCCATCTGTCAAAGGTCATTTTGATAAACCTCTTTCTAAAAGTTTGTTGGAAGAAGTGTTCAATGCCAATTATCTATAGAAAGTTAACCCCTCTATTTTTGAGAAAATGACGATGGCTTGCCGTCTGGTTGAATAATTCTTATCTTCGGAAAAGATGAATTAACGATTTTATGGCGAATTATAATATTGACGCTAAAAAAGACATGACCTATGATGCCATTGTCATAGGATCAGGTATCAGTGGCGGTTGGGCTGCCAAAGAACTTTGTGAAAAAGGACTAAAGACTTTGGTGCTCGAAAGGGGTAACATTGTGGAACACGTAGTGGATTATCCTACCATGCATTTAGACCCATGGGATATGGATTACCGTGGTGGACTTACCCCTGAACAGAAGAAAAAGCATTACAAAAACATTCGCTCTGGTTGGGTCGGTCAAGATACCGAGCATTTCTGGGCAGACGATGAAGCCAATCCCTACACTGAGGTGAAGCCCTTTTTATGGCTTAGGGGTCATCAAATGGGAGGCAAATCATTACTTTGGGGAAAACAAACCTATCGCTGGAGCGATCTTGATTTTGAGGCCAATGCCAAAGACGGTCATGGTATTGATTGGCCCATTCGCTATAAAGACATAGAACCTTGGTACTCTTACGTAGAAAAGTTTGCCGGTATTAGTGGTGAGTCTCTAGGGCTTCCACAATTGCCCGACAGCCATTTTTTGCCCCCAATGGAACTTAACTGTGTTGAGAAGCATGTGAAGGGTAGAATAGAAAAAGATTTTCCGGGAAGGCATATGATTATAGGGCGGGTGGCCCACTTGACGCAACCCCATAATGGTAGGGGGCAGTGCCAATACAGAAATAGATGTAGTAGAGGGTGCCCTTATGGTGCTTACTTCAGCAGTAATGCGGTTACATTGCCACCGGCAAATGCCACCGGTAATCTGACGATTAGACCGTATTCGATAGTGCAATCCGTAATTTATGATGATAAAAAGGGCAAAGCGACGGGGGTAAGAATTATCGATGCCGAAACCAACGAAGATATTGAGTACTCGGCCAAAATTATATTTGTGAACGCTTCAACATTGAGTACTACACAAATACTGATGAATTCTGTTTCAAACAGATTTGAAAATGGTTTAGGTAACGATAGTGGCGAGCTTGGGCATAATTTGATGGATCATACCTACCGTGTCGGTGCTATGGGCAAGGTTAATGGGTTCGATGACAAGTACTATAAGGGCAGAAGGCCTAACGGTATTTATATACCACGCTACTGGAATGTTGACGAACAAACCAAATCGGATAAATTTGTTAGGGGCTTTGGTTTTCAAGGTGGCGGCTATCGAGGCGGTAATGCCGCTAATACCGAGTCGTTCGGTGCCGATTTTAAAGACAATATGTTAAAACCAGGGCCTTGGGAATTTTTCATTACCGGTTTTGCCGAATGCCTACCGTATCATGACAACAAAATTTCCTTAAATAAAGAAGTTCTTGATAAGTGGGGCCAACCCACCCTGTCCATCGATGCAGAGTTTAAAGAAAATGAAAAAGCATTGAATAAACAGATTCAAGAAGATGCGGTAGAAATGCTCGAAAAGGCAGGTCTGAAAGATGTGCTTGGGTTCGATAATGAACATCCGCCAGGGTACGGTGTGCATGAGATGGGTACGGCCAGAATGGGTAAAGATTCTAAAACAGCGGTATTGAATGAATTCAATCAAGTACACGGGGCAAAAAACGTTTTTGTAACCGATGGGGCCTGTATGACTTCATCTTCATGCGTCAACCCTTCTTTGACTTACATGGCATTGACTGCCAGGGCAGCAGACCATGCCGTATCAGAATTAAAAAAACGAAATATTTAATTATGGATAGGAGAAAAGCCCTTAAGCGAACCGGACTGTTGGCCGGTGCTACGGTTATCGCACCTTCGTTATTTTCGCTATTACAATCTTGTAAAGATGAAAAGCGATTGGACTGGAACCCTGAATTCTTTTCTAAAAAAGAGGCTCTAACAATAGCATCTATTATAGATATGGTACTTCCTAGAACGGAAACTCCTGGAGGTTTAGATGTCAAGTCAGATATTTTTATCGATAAAGTGGTTGCGAACACCTATGACGAAAAGGGACAAGAAAACCTAAGAAATCAAATCGCAGAATTTAACAAGAAGTGTCAAAATGACTTTGGAGCCAATTTTTATGAGCTGAACGAAACTGACAAGAAAAAGGTTTTGGAGGAGCAAGAAAAGACTTCAGGAAAATTTAGCCCAGGTGTTTGGGGAACTACGGTGGGAGATCAAGAACCCATCGGTTTCTATCGTTCAATGAAGTCGATGGCCATATGGGCCTACACCACTTCGGAAGAGGTAGGGGAGAAAATCTTGAGCTATGACCCAATTCCTGGTGGGTACGAATCTTGTAAACCTCTTTCTGAGGTTGGAAATAAGTGGAGTCTCTAGCCAATTGCATGAAAAACAATCGAATTAAGAACATTGAAAAAAAGGTACTATCCGATAATTGGTACATTTTAAATAAGTATACATACGAATACCAGAAAGATGATGGTTCTTGGGAGACTCAACAGCGTGAAGCCTATGACCGCGGTAATGGTGCCGCCATCTTGCTTTATAACAAAAAGAAGGGCACCATTGTTCTGACCAAGCAATTTAGAATGCCAACTTACGTGAATGGTAACGAAGATGGTATGATGGTTGAGGTTTGCGCAGGTCTTTTAGATGGCTTGAACCCTGAGGAGTGTATCAAAAAAGAGGTAGAGGAAGAAACCGGTTATCAAATAGACCGGGTCAGAAAAGTTTTTGAAAGCTATATGTCTCCTGGATCGGTCACTGAAATACTTTATTTTTTCGTTGGAGAGTATAAAGAAAAGATGAGAGTGAACGAGGGCGGTGGAGCCGAAGATGAAACGGAGAACATAGAAGTTTTAGAACTTGATTTTGAATCGGCCATGGGCATGATAGCAAGTGGTGAAATTCGAGATGCTAAATCCATCATGCTTTTACAGTACGCTAAGATTCACCAATTATTAGGTCAGTAACATCCTTCTTAATAAGTGTCCCTTACTTTTTCCAATATAAGCTGCATTCTCTTTTTGACCTCAGAAGAAGATTCCCGAAAGTGATTGTTCATAAAGCTGAAAATTAAAGTTTTACCTGATTTGGTAATCAAAAATCCGCTAAGACAATGGTTGTTGCTTAAGCTTCCGGTCTTAGCATAGATATAAGGCTTGTCAATACCGGGATACCAATTTTTTAAAGTTCCTGACTTTCCACCAGTAGGAAAGAAGCTCAGTAACCTATCCCTCGGTAGCTCTGTATACAATTTGTGTAATACTTGAATTAGTGATTCTGGGGTAATGAGATTGTATCTTGATAATCCGGAACCATCTACCCATCGCGGTTCTTGTTTTAGATCCCAAAGAAAATTTTCTAACATGAAATCTCTCGCTCTTTGGCTGTCGAGTGTGTCAGACAAGGTTGATGAAGCTAAAATCAGTAATTGCTCAGCTATAAAATTATCACTGTTATGCATCATTCTGCGATAAACAGTATCTGATTCTATACCATAAAAAGTTTTTAAAGATGGAGATGTCTTTTTATCGGTCAGTTCAATTGCTCTGTTAAGTTCTGATTCCAGAATAGATTTGGTTAGTTGGGGCCCTGTTCTAAAAGGTACTTCTAAAGTGTCTTTTCGGTTACCGTCAAAAAAGAAGATGTTTTCTTCAGCCTTTCTATTATCGGCAGCGTTTACCCGTACCACACTATCAACAAACACGGCAGGTAGCACCTTCGGTTCTTGAATGTTTTGAAGTGTAGTTACATTGCCATAAAGAGGCATTGCGCTTCTTTCAGGTTGATAATAGTACTGATAATCTCCCCATGACCAACCAGGGCCAAGTCTCTCATCGATAAGATTGCCCAGATATAGTTTGACATTGTTTTGCTTCCTGAGGAATTCAAGCGCTTTTAAATCATCAAAATAAGGATGTAGAAAAGTCGGGTCGCCAGTTCCTTGAACATAGGTTGTATCCGATGCTTGATGATAGAATAATGATGGCAAACTATCGGGCAACATCTTCAGGGAAGTGTAAAGCGTAAAAATTTTAGTGTTACTGGCCGGGGTGAAGTATTTCGATCCGTTTTGATTGTAAAGGGTGTCTTTTGTTTCCGGATCAAATAATACAAAGCCGGTAAATTGTGATTCGTAGAATTTAGAATTCAAGATATTCTCTGTTGTTCTACTGACAATTTTAGACTTCGTGGCGCAACTTAATAACAACAGTGCCAATAGTAATGCGGGTAGGAATGATTTCATATAAAAAGCTCTAATAGCCCAAAAATAGGGCTTTTAACAAGAATTTGGCGAACTTTTAACAACGAACTAGCAATATAAAAAGGGCTTTAATGTTTAACTTTAGCTTGAAGCTGTGCTTCACAAGAAACAATTAACTAAAGATTTTTCACATATGGCTAAAGCTATGCTTGAGTACACTAAAACTGTACTGAAAAAAGTTAGTTTCGATTCAAGGCTGTTTTTAAAAGAATTGAAAAAAGCAGTTACCAGATTACTCCCCGAAGAAATCGAAGAACTTAAACTCTGGTTGCAGCAGTTTATAACTGACAAACCAGAACTTCAACAAAGTTTAATTTATTTAAAGGCATAAAAAAATCCCTCCGCAACGGAGGGATTTTTTGTTGAATCTATTTCTTGTTCACAGGACTCACGATTTTTACATCTTGAAAAGCAATGGCACCCCTAACAATGCCGAGTATCACATCTCTGAGCGCCTCGGTAATCTGAATCTTTAGCTCACTTTTATGATAGATCAGACTTACCTCGCGGGCCGGTGAAGGATTTTCGAAAAACTTTAGTTTACTTCTTTTTTGTTCATCCAGTTCTAAAGTATTTAAATACGGCAATAAGGTCATGCCAAGGTCTTCATCAGCTAAGTTCACCAAGGTTTCAAAACTTCCGCTTTGCAACCTAAAATGTTCTTCCTGAAAATTTCGAGGGGCTTGGCATAGATTGATAACGCCATCACGAAAACAGTGTCCGTCTTGAAGTAAGAGCACGTCATTTATATCTAAATCTTCCGGTTTCAGTTTGTCTTGGCCATTGAGCCTATGGTTCTTAGGTACATAACCCACAAACGGCTCATAGTACAAGGGGCGTTCTTTAATGAATTCGATTTCAAGAGGTGTAGCGGCAATACCCGCGTCGATATGCCCGTCTTGAATATTTCTTATCAGGCTTTCGGTGCTTTGTTCCTTAATAATTAGGTTGACCTTGGGGTATCTTTTAATAAAGGTTTTCAAAAACATGGGTAGTAGGGTCGGCATAACTGTAGGTATGATGCCCAACGTATAATCACCTCCTATAAAGCCCTTTTCTTGGTCTACAATATCTTGAATTCTATGAGCTTCGTTTACGATATTCTTGGCCTGTTCGACAATTTTTTTACCGACTTCGGTGATGGTAATAGGTTTCTTACTACGATCGAATATTAACACATCGAGCTCATCTTCCAGTTTTTGAACTTGCATGCTCAAAGTAGGTTGGGTAACGAAGCTCTTTTGTGCGGCCAAGGTAAAATTTTGATGTTCTGCGACCGCCAGAACGTATTGTAATTGCGTTATTGTCATTGCTAATAAATTATGACGATAAATGTATAAAAACTATCAATAAAATTTATCGTTAAGCGGATTTATATTTTATAATTTTATAATCGAAAACTAAAATCAACACATTTATGAAACTCAATAGTATAGGATTAAGCGAAAAAGATTCAAAATCGATTAGTGATGATTTGAATCAATTACTCGCTAATTTTCAACGTTATTATCAGAATCTTCGTGGAATACACTGGAATATAAAAGGCAAGCGTTTCTTTGAATTGCATCCAAAATTTGAGGAACTATATGATGATGCCAATGAAAAAGTTGATGAAGTTGCCGAAAGAATTTTGACCCTCGGTGGCGTACCTCTTCATACGTTCGAAGATTATATCAAGACCTCAAAAGTACCGGTAGGTAAGAACGTCAGTAATGATGAAGATTCAATCAGGTTGATTGTAGATTCTTTGAAAGAACTACTCATTATTGAGCGTCGAATATTAGATGCTTCTGATGAATCAGGTGATGAGGGTACCAACGCCATGATGAGTGATTTTATCACTGAACAAGAAAAAACGGTTTGGATGATGAAGGCTTGGTTGGCAGAAGAAATCTAGAGACTAATGAAAATTGAATAACGGGCCCCATGGAAATTTCCATGGGGCCCGTTATTTTTAGAATCGAATTCTAAATTCTTGATCTTCACCATTTACTTCAAACTTCGCATCGGCAAAGATGGGAGGCCCGAACGGATTAATATCTCCCGTCTGTCCATAACTTTCCAAGGGCATTCCAGAAGCATCAAAATCGATGGAATTATTGCTGTTTGAATCGTGAATGGCCAGGATTGCATAGGTGCCTGGTGAAACATTTTCAAAGAGAAGGGTCACTTCACCTTTCTTAGCCGGTTCTTTAGCTGTTTTTACCCCTGGTGATTTTAGAAAAGTATCTTCATTATGTAAAGATGCAATGACCGAGCCTTCCTCAGAAAGAACATTTTCAATCGTTATTTTAATGTTTGCGGTTTTCTCAGACTGCGCGTTGATCAGCAGCACACTGGCCAACGCTAAAATGGTTGTAAAAGTTTTCATGTTCATGGTTTTGTTTTTAGATGTTGTAAAATTGGCCCTACACCTGCGTAATTTGAAATAGATTTTACCGAATTGTTCATATTTCATGATGAATTGATAAAACTTTGTGTTTGTTTACATCTTACGAAGATTTGTAACCTTCTCTGTTTACTTCTAAGGCTTAATCGATAATACGTAACTTTACCTTGGTAGTAAAAACAAATTTCATGGAAAACCGACGCCTGCTTGAAATAGAACAAATGCTCACCTCTCAAGGGTATATAGGTGATAAATCGATTGCTATGTCGGTTTACTTGGCTATGCAACTTGAAAAACCTTTACTGGTTGAAGGTCCTGCCGGGGTGGGTAAAACTGAAATTGCCAAAGTAATGGCAAAGGCACTCGACACCAATTTGATTAGACTGCAATGCTATGAGGGTTTAGACAGTACGCATGCCCTTTATGAGTGGAATTACCAGCATCAACTGTTATATCTAAAAATGCAGGAGAATAATAAGGTGGATATTACTACTGCCGAATCAACGATTTTCTCCGACCGATTTTTGCTCAAAAGACCCGTTTTACAAGCAATAACCCAGAAAACACAACCAGTTTTATTAGTTGATGAAATTGATAGAGCCGATGAAGAATTTGAAAGTTTTCTTTTGGAAGTGCTATCCGACTGGCAAGTGACCATACCTGAAATCGGCAGTATCAAGGCAGTTCAAAAACCACAGATTATACTAACAGGAAATAGAACCCGGGAATTGTCGGAAGCATTGCGCAGGCGCTGCCTCTATCTTTGGATAGATTATCCTGAATTTGAGAAGGAATTGGCCATTGTTAAAGCGAAGGTTCCGGAGGCCGATGAGCGATTGGGGCAAGAGATTTGTACGTTCATGAAAGAGCTTAGGCAATTGAGGCTAGAAAAGACTCCTGGCATTTCCGAAACCCTAGATTGGGCAAAAGCCTTGGCCGGTATGCACTTAAAACACCTAAACAAAGAAGTAGTAGAATCTACACTTGGGGTAGTACTCAAAGATTGGCAAGATATGAGGCACACACAAGATGCCCTCTCCGAACTTTTAGATAAAACCGGCGTGGTATCGAGAATAGGCTAATAATAATGATCGACCATGCAAGGCTCTTATCTGGAACATCAAACTGAAATATCTGCGTATATCGTACTGCTTTGTCAATTCCTTCGTAAGAAAGGCTATGTCATAGGCCCGGTCGAGCAGGTTGATGCCATTTTGGCCCTTGGTGGCTATAACTTTAACGAAGAGGCAAAATTTATTTTGGCGCTACAAACTGTTTTGGCCAAGAATAAACAGCAGTACATCCATTTTAAAGAAAACTATTTAGAGTTTAAACACCAGCTGAAGCAGGCTTCAGATTCTAAAGTAAAAACAAGAAAAACACCAGTTAAAAATAGGGCCAGGCAAGAACAAGAACGTTTTGATGCGCTCAAAAGTTGGCTGAACCTGAGTAAAGAAAAGGAAATCAAAGAGACAGCATCCTTTAGTGGAGTAGAAGTACTTGCAAAAAAGGAGTTTACTGATTTAAGTGATGATGAAGTACGCCTGATAATGCGGCTACTAAAAAAAATGGCCTTAAAAGCCATGCGAAAAAAAAGCAGACTAAAAAAGCTTACCAAACACAGAAGTAAAATTGATTTAAAAAGAACCATTCGCCAAAGTTTGAGAAAAGGGGGAGATATTCAGCAATTACTTTATTCTGAGCCAAAGCATAAAAAGCTAAAATTGCTGCTGTTATGCGATGTGAGTAAGTCGATGGACCTTTTCAGCCGTTTTTTTATTCATTTAATTTATGCCTTTCAAAATTCGTATGATAAAATAGAAACCTTTGTTTTCAGTACAGCTCTTCATCGGGTTTCAGATATTTTGAACGGCCATGATTTTGAAAATGCATTCCAAAGTATCTCCGATAGGGTTCCCCAATGGTCTGGTGGTACAACAATTGGTGAATGCCTAGAAGATTTTGTAGAAAATTACTCCTATCGATATCGATATCTAGATAAAAAAACCATTGTTTTGATATTAAGTGACGGTTGGGACACTGGAAAACCGACTAACATACAAAAAGCCATGCACCATATTTTTAAGAGCTCAAGAAAGGTCATTTGGCTCAATCCACTTGCTGGTAACAAAAACTTTTCCCCTGAGGTATTAGGTATGAAGTCGGCGCTTCCATATATCGATGAATTGGCTCCGGCCCACAACCTAGAAAGCTTAAAAAAGGTTCTTCTTTTAATAGGGAAAAGAAGAAAGAAAATTGCAGGTCAATTTTGAGTTTGTATTAACAATTTGTCATTTAAACTTTAATTAAACTAAATATTTAGTAAAAATTAGCCCTTTTGGTTTAGAATATTCAATTTGATTTTTTATATTCAATATCTCAAGCGAGCTATATGAAAATTAAAGGTAATTACAAACTTCCGGCTTCAAGGTCAGTTGTTTGGGATATGGTTATGGACCCCGAAATCTTAGAGAGGGTTACCCCGGGCATTAAAGAGTTAAAAGAGCTATCTCAAGACCAATATGAGGCAGTTTCCGAAGTTAGGGTAGGGCCTGTCAAGGGTAATTTCACAGGTAAACTTTCCATAAAAGATAAAACAGAAGAAGAGGGTTGCACATTGGTCATCGATCAGAAAAGTAAGATGGGCAATGTAGTGGCCGAGATTGTTATGAATTTGGCTTCTTCAGATGAAGGTGGTACAGATGTTACGTATACGGGTGAGGCTAAGATGAGCGGTACCTTGGCCAGTATGGGGCAGCGTATTATGAGCGGGGTGGTAAGTACGCTTTCTAAGCAGTTCTTCAAATCAATGGAAGAAGAAATAGATAAGCGCAGCGCCTAATTTCTAAATATTTCTACAATTTAAAACACTAGCATATGAACGTAACCATCACTGTCAATGGTAAACAGTTTACCCATGACATAGAACCGAGACTAAGTTTGGCCCAATATCTTAGAGAGAATTTAGATTTAACAGGCACGCACATTGGCTGTGATACCAGTGGGTGTGGGGCTTGCACCATAACAATGGATGGAAATGCCGTGAAATCATGCACCGTTTTGGCCGTTCAAGCCGACGGTAGCGAAATAACTACGATTGAAGGTATGGCCCAAAATGGAGAAATGCATCCGATTCAGGCGGCCTTTAAAGAGAAACATGGTTTGCAATGTGGTTTTTGTACACCGGGTATGGTGATGGTGGCCGCCGATATTCTCAAAAACTATCCGAATCCTTCAGAAGAAGATATCAGACACGGGCTTAAAGGAAATTTTTGTCGCTGCACTGGGTATCATAATATAGTCAAGTCTATTCAATTGGCTGCTGAAACAATAAATGATTAGTTATGGGAGAGTTTATAGGTAAATCAGTAAAAAGACGTGAAGATGCCCGATTCCTCAAAGGTATGGGCAAATATACAGACGATATAAAATTGCCCAAAATGACACATTCGGCCTTTGTTAGAAGTCCGTATGCCCATGCAAAAATAGAAAATGTCGATATCTCTGAGGCTGAGAAGGCCGATGGTGTGGTAGCTATTTTCACAGGTAAAGATGCTTGTGGCGAATATGGCGTTCCATGTGGTTGGCAAGTCGATTTTAAGAATGGTGAAACGATGCGAGAGCCCAAACATCCACTTTTGGCAAAAGATAAAATCCGCCATTTGGGTGAAGCGGTAACTATAGTCATCGCAGAAACACTGGAGCAGGCACGCGATGCGGCGGAATTGGTAGAGGTAGATTACGAAGAACTTCCTGCGGTTACAGACCCCAAAAAGGCAATGGAAGAAGGGGCGCCATTGGTTCATGATGATTGGGACAGTAATGCGGCATTTGACTGGTGTATCGGTAACGATCGTGCAGAAGTAGAGGCTGCTCTCGAGAAAGCCCATCATGTAACTGAAATGGAATATAGAAACCAAAGGTTGGCACCTAACGCTATGGAACCACGTAGTTACATTGCCGATTATGATGTGAATGGCGATAAATATACGTTGTACACGAGTACCCAAAATCCGCATTTGATCCGTCTTCTAATGTGCGCATTTGTTCTAGGTTTACCGGAACATAAGGTTCGAATAGTTTCTAAAGATGTAGGCGGAGGCTTTGGTAGCAAAATTTATCATTATACCGAGGAAGCTTTATTGACTTGGGCCGCCAAGGAAATAGGAAGACCAGTGAAATGGACATCCGACCGAAGTGAGGCATTTTTGACTGATGCCCACGGTCGCGACCATGTGGTCAAATCACGAATGGGTTTTGATAAAGACGGAAAGATTGTGGCTCATCTTACCGATGAGTACTGCGGAATGGGTGCTTATCTTTCAACATTTGCTCCGGCAGTACCGACCTATTTACACGGAACGCTGTTTCAAGGGGTATATACAACGCCATTGATTCATCTAAATGTAATTGCCCCATTTACGCATACCGTTCCGGTGGATGCTTATCGCGGTGCCGGAAGACCTGAGGCAACCTATCTATTGGAACGTATTATTTCCAAGGGCGCTCAAGAAATGGGTATGGACGCTGCTGAAATCAGATATAAAAACTTCATACCTCCTTTTGATGGGGTCGAAGAGGCCGGTTATCAAACTCAAGTGGCCCTGCAATATGATAGCGGTAATTACGAAGCAGCCTTAAAGAAAGGGTTGGAGAGGTTAGGATATGATGATTTTAGAAAGGAACAATCGGAAGCCCGCAAAAACGGGCGTCTGCTCGGCGTCGGTATTTCTACCTATATCGAAGGCTGCGGAATAGCCCCCTCTGCAGTGGTTGGAGCCTTAGGTGCTAGGGCCGGTCTTTATGAAGTAGGGCAGGTACGTGTTCAACCCACCGGAAAAGTATCCGTTTTTACCGGGGCTCATTCCCATGGGCAGGGCCATGAGACCGTTTTCGCTCAATTTGTGGCCGATAAGTTGGGTATAGATATGGCCGATGTTGAAATCGAGCATGGCGATACCGACCAAGTTGCTTTTGGAATGGGAACCTACGGTTCTCGAAGTCTGGCAGTGGGGGGTAGTGCTATAATAAAAAGCATAGATAAAATATTGGAAAAGGGTGCGAAGATAGCAGCCCATAAATTGGAGGCCGCTGAAGACGATTTGGAATATGCCAGCGGTAAATGGACGGTCAAGGGCACTGATAAATCCGTTTCTTTTGGCGATGTCGCACTTACTGCCTATGTGCCCCATAATTATCCTGAAGGGTTAGAGCCAGGGCTCGACTTTTCAAGCTTTTATGACCCAAGTAATTTTACTTATCCCTTCGGTACACACATTGCCGTTGTTGAGGTCGATGCCGATACGGGAGCGGTTGAATTGCAACGATTTATTGCTGTCGACGATGTGGGCAATATTATGAACCCAATGATTGTTGAGGGTCAGATTCATGGCGGTGTGGCCCAGGGTGTCGGGCAAGCCTTGTTGGAAGAGGTCGCCTACGATGAGGCGGGTCAAATGATTACAGGGTCGTATATGGATTATGCGATGCCGAGGGCAGATGACCTACCAATGATAGAGACCGAAAATACCGTAACGCCATGTCCTCATAACCCATTAGGGGTGAAAGGGGCCGGAGAAGCGGGTGCCATAGGGTCGACACCGGCCGTAGTAAATGCAGTAGTTGATGCACTGGCCCATCTTGGTGTTACTGATATACAAATGCCCCTAAAACCACAAACGGTTTGGAAAGCCATGCAGAATTAAAATAAGAAGAACATGATACCAGCAAAATTTGATTATATAAAGGCGACCTCCATTAGTGAGGCAGTCAATCTATTGGACGAGCACGGTTTTGATGCCAAGATATTATCAGGGGGTCAAAGTCTTTTACCGGCTATGAAGTTAAGACTCAACAGACCCGAGATCGTGATTGATATCAATGGTATTCCAGGTATGAATTCCATTGAGGAAACAGGTGATGAGGTCATCATAGGAGCCAATTGTACCCATACACAAATATTGAATTCCGATATGGTTTATAAAACCGTAAATATTTTACATCAGGCTGTTACCACCTTGGGTGATGTTCAGGTAAGAAACCGGGGAACTATTGGCGGTAGTCTGGCTCATGCCGACCCCTCGGCCGATTATCCTGCGGTGGTGCTGGCTTGTAATGCCCAAATTGAGGTGGAAGGAAAAGGGGGTAAAAGAACCATTGCCGCTACAGATTTCTTTCAAGGCATTTTCACAACGGCATTAGAAGACGATGAAATCGTCACTGCGGTACGTTTTCCCAAAGTGGCGCATGGCAAATACCTGAAGTTTTATCAATCTGCCTCAAGATTCGCTATTGTGGGAGTCGCCGTGGTATTCGATGATAGTAAGGTCAAAGTTGGTATAACAGGTGTTTCCGATACGCCCTATAGAGCTACTGCTGTTGAAGAGGCTTATACGGGTAATGGTGATGCAGCCGAACATGCAGTCGATGGAATAGAGGTGATGAGCGACCATTTTGCAGACGAAAATTATAGAAGTCATTTGGCAAAGGTCATGGTAAAGAGAGCTCTGGAAGAGTAAGTTTTAAGAAATAAAGCATTCATAACCCGACAAAGTGTGTCGGGTTTTTTTGTGCCTTCATTTTTTCGTCGATTGCATTAAAGTACCTAACTCTTTAAAGGTAGCTTGCTAGAAACTAAAATTGATTATGACAGAAATAAAGGCATATGCAGCTGCTTCGAAAGAAGACGATTTGAAACCATATAAGCTAGAAAGACGAGAGCTTACTCCTGATGATGTGAAAATTGACATTCTTTATTGTGGAGTTTGCCATAGTGACCTTCACCAAGTAAGAAACGACTGGAAAAATTCGGTTTATCCGGTAGTACCCGGGCATGAAATCATCGGCAAGGTTATGTCAGTAGGTGATCATGTAGAAAACTTTAAAGAAGGTGATTTGGTGGGCGTTGGATGTTTAGTCGACTCGTGTCAAGAATGTAGCTCCTGTAAAGACGATTTAGAACAGTTTTGTGAGAATGGCGCAACTTTCACTTATAATAGTCCCGACAAGCATTTAGGGGGGCATACTTTTGGTGGATATTCCGAAGCGGTGGTCGTAGACAAAAAATTTGTTCTAAAGGTTCCTGAAAATATAGATGCCAAGGCAGCGGCACCATTATTATGTGCAGGAATTACTACATGGTCGCCCCTAGCCAATTGGGGCGTGAAAAAGGGAGATAAAGTAGGTGTCATAGGTCTAGGAGGCTTGGGCCATATGGGTATAAAATTTGCCCATGCGCTAGAAGCCCATACCGTGATGATAACTACTTCACCTGACAAAAGTGAAGATGCAAAAAGTTTGGGGGCCGATGAGGTATTGATTTCTAAGGACGAGGACCAGATGAAAAAGCATGCAGGGTCATTCGACTTTCTATTGAATACCATTCCAGTAGGCCATGATATGAACCCGTATGTTGGCCTGCTCAAGCGAGATGCTACCATGGTTCTGGTTGGTGCTATTGAACCACTAGAACCGCTACATGGGGGCGGAATTGTCATGGGAAGAAAGCGAATTGCCGGCTCATTGATCGGTGGAATCAAGGAAACCCAAGAGATGCTTGATTTTTGTGGTGAGCATAATGTTGTTGCCGATATTGAGATGATTAATATTCAAGACATAAATGAGGCATATGACCGCTTACAAAAATCGGATGTTAAGTATCGATTTGTAATCGATATGAAATCTCTAAAGGAAAGTTAGATGATAAGGGGCCCTTGAAAAAAGGGCCCTTATTTATTTCGTTTGCTGCTTTTGGCAAGTGGGTTGAAGTCAAGACATAATTGAATCCAAAAATCCAGGTCCTTTTCAGATTCAAATCCTTCCGACGACACAAAGACATACCCTTTCATGGGTTTTCCTGTAAAATCCATTTCAGATGCAAAATTATTCTCTAAAGCTTTTTCGTAATTAATAGGTCCAACGCGGCACATGAGTCTAGGGGCGTTATTGCTTTTGTCGGTATCTAGCCCAAAGCACATTTTATCATTGACCATAAAACATAGACCGCCCATCATTCTTTTTTCTTGGAATGATATCATTTTATTTTTGAGGGTATGCCGTATTCTATCGGCAATAAATTGGTCAAATGCCATAAGTATATGCTTAGATTATTACTTACTTGGGTTTCTCACTATAAGGTCGGCAATGGCATTGGTATTTTGGCTATTTTGTTCTCTTAACTCAGAAACTATCTGGGCATGGTCTTCTTCTCGATTTTGAGATAGTTTGTAGCGGGCCTGTATTTCTTTGATTTTAATTTGAAAGCCCACAATGCCCTTTACTTGTCTCAAAGTCTTTGTTGACATATTATGCAACGAAATAGGGTTTTTAGAGTTGGCTTCAAAAGTATCTACCAATCTATGTAAAGAATTCATGGTCTGTTCTTCTGTCAATAGTTGCAGGCTTCCATATATGTGAACCGCAATATAGTTCCATGTAGGAACTTCTTCCTCTTTATACCAAGATGACGAAATATAGGCATGCGGGCCATTAAAAATACAAAGCACGTCGTCTTGTCCGAAATGCTTCCATTGAAAATTAGCTTTGGCGATGTGACCGGTCAGTACATCTGCTCCCTCTTCGTCTTTCTCTAATAACAGAGGTATATGGGTGGCGTGTGACCGGTTTTCAGAATGGGTGACCAATATGCCAAAACTGTTTTCAGAAATAAACAATTTGAGCTCATCAATGTTTTTATTATTTTGATATTCAGGTATGTACATGATATTTTGGCGTAGTGTATTAAAATTAACTTAAATGCTTTTTCAAAGCAAGAATCTAACCCATCGAATCAACCGGACTGTATCTTGGGGCTTACATTTACGTAAACTTAAAATTAAAGCACATGCCGTTTATAACAAATACAAAAGGAAAAGAATCCGTAGATATATTTTATGAAGATTATGGAGAAGGGCAACCGGTAATTTTAATTCACGGGTGGCCGCTCAGCAGAAAATCTTGGGAGCAGCAGGTTTGGAAGATAGTTGAATCTGGGTTTAGATGTATCTCATATGACAGAAGGGGGTTCGGTATTTCTTCCGCACCTTGGGGCGATTATGACTATTCGTCTTTGGCCAGCGATTTACACACTTTAATAGAAGGACTCAAACTTAAGGATGCCGTTATTGTTGGATTTTCAATGGGCGGGGGAGAAGTAGTACGTTACTTTACCGATTACGGATCGGATAAGATTGCAAAAGCAGTCTTGATCAGTTCGATAATTCCTCTGGTTAAAAAGAAAGATGATAATCCTGACGGAGTTCCTGAAAAAGCATTGAACGATATAAAGGATGCATTGGAGAAAGACCGCGTAGGTTTCTTGAAAGATTTCCATAAGGGATTTTATAATTATGATGACAATAAGGATAGGGTAAGCGAAGCGCAGCTAGATTACGATTTTATTATTGCCTCTCATGCATCACCGAGAGCCACTATAGAAGCAGCCCTTGCCTGGATGCATACCGATTTTAGAAAAGAATTGAAAAATGTAGATGTACCTACGTTAATAGTTCATGGCGATGCGGATGAAACCGTGCCTATTGCCACATCGGCAGATCAAGCTGCAAAAGGTATTTCCGATAATACTTACGAAATTATCAAAGGGGCACCTCACGGCTTGAATGTGACTCACTCCGATGAGTTGAACAAGCTGTTGATTGACTTTTTAAAGAAGTAATAGCCAAAAAATATAATAGAGGGCCGAGCATTCGCTTGGCCTTTTGCTTTCTAAAGAAAGGTTATGTAAATGAAAAAGTTCGGTATATGTATTATGTTGTTAGGGTCTGCTCTTTTGCTTAATTGCAAGCAAGTGAGAAAGGTTACCGATTTCATTTCTGAACCCACGGCACGTGATATTTATGAGCGAGAGTTTGCCAATGACACGACAGCCTTTGCTGAATGGAATGCGTCTTTTTTGAACAGTAAAAAAGATAGTTTAGAAGTTGAATTACCATATGTAGAAACAGGGTCTTTCACTCAGAACCTAATAAGAACCCATAGCTATAATCTTGAATTGAACAAAGGCAGAATTTTTTATGCCGAAATACTGACCGACTCAATCGCTCAAAGAGTTTTTCTAGATTTTTACAGAATTTCTAATGACTCAACACAGAATCTGAAGAGTATTAAAAGCAATGAGGAAGGCGAGCGGTACCTGTCACAGTCTATCGATGAAACAGGGCGGTATAAGCTGATTGTGCAGCCAGAAATCGATGCGAGTACAAATTATAGTTTGCGAATATACAGTCAGCCTGAGTTTGGTTTTCCAGTTTCAGGTAGAGATAATACTGCTATTCAAAGCTTTTGGGGAGCTGTTAGGGATGGAGGTAAAAGAAGCCACGAAGGCGTTGATATTTTTGCAGACCGAGGTACCCCCGTATTGGCCGTGACCGACGGTCGTATAAGTTCAACCGGAAACAGGGGCTTAGGTGGTAAACAGGTTTGGCAGCGTAACGGCTTAATGGGCAGTTCTCTTTATTATGCCCACCTTGACAGTATCTTGGTGAAAACTGGACAGAAGGTTCAGCTGGGCGATACTTTGGGCTTGGTGGGTAATACCGGAAACGCCAGAACTACGAAACCTCATTTGCATTTCGGCATCTACCAAGGTTATAGAGGTGCTATAGACCCCTTACCATTCATACAAAAGACAGAAATACCTGTCTATGCCGAGAAATCACCGGATTTTGAAGAAGGTCGGGTCGAAGTGAGATCATCTTTGGCCAATTTAAGGTCGCAACCTTCTATTGAGGGAACAAAACTTGGAGAGGCCAAGAGAAACGAAGTCTTGACCGTTTTTGGCCAGACCGACAAGTGGGTGCTGGTGCAAAACCAAGACGGTTTAAAAGCCTACATACACCAAAGTCTTATCCAATCTCCTAAAACTTCAGGATGATAAAAGCCTATCTGACCAATTCTGCTTTTACCGGTAAGTGGTCAGAAATATGTTTTCCGCTTTTAAGGCGCTCATCAATATGTTCATATGAACTGACCGAAAAACCACGGGTAAAAATATAATCGATACGCTGGGTAATCGGATCCTGTAGGTTGAAGCCATTAAAGGTTCCCGATGGTCCCTCGTTTTTTGATTTGGCAACCTCTAGACCATCTGTCATTTTCTTGCTGAGGTACTGAATAGATTTTTTTTCGGGGGATAGATTTAAATCACCCATTAAAACCACTGGAAGGTCTTGTGTATTGATTGCATCAATTTTCTTAAGTATAAGTTTTACCGATTTCTTTCGGGCCTTATCACCTCTATGGTCAAAATGGGTATTGAATACGTAAAATTCTTTATCGGTACTTTTCTCCTTTAAAAGGGCATAGGTACAGATGCGTTCAAGAGCGGCATCCCAACCAACTGAAATCTGGTCGGGTGTTTTTGATAGCCAAAAAGTGTTCGATTTTAAAAGTTCATATTTTTCTTTTTGATAAAGAATAGGTGAGTACTCACCCTTTTGTTTTCCGTCTTCACGCCCAACACCCACATAATCATAACCGGATAATTCTTCGTTTAAATAGTTCAATTGGTTGTGAAGAACCTCTTGCATACCCACAACATCAGGGGCTTCGGTTACAATCAGTTCAACCATCGAAGATTTTCGGTCGTTCCAATTATTGACCGTATCGTTCACGTTATCATACTTAATATTGTAGGTCATGATAGTCGGGCTCTGTGAATACCCTGTCACTGAACTAAGACAAATAGCTAAAAAAGATAAAATATAAAGGCGCATGGTAGATGGTATAATTTCGGGCAAGGTAGGTATTTCTGTGTTGATAGTTGGTGAACTTCTAATTTAAAAATACGACCAATCATTTTAATATTTCTACAAATTCAAAAGTGACATGAGCATTCTAATCAAGTCGAAAAATTGACGGTTACAGTTAAAAAATTATCGGCAAAGGTCATAGCGGTAAATTTGATAATCTTAATTTCACCTCCGATAAAACCCCAACAAAATCAAACATACTTTATGAAATATATCCATCCAAATATCATTAGACAGGTATTTGTTCTACTGCTAATACTGTTGATTGGAGGGCTCATATTTTGGGAAATAGTTCCGTATTTATCGGGTATTCTAGGAGCCATTACCATCTATGTGATTTTCAGAAAATGGATGGTCCAGCTAGTGAAAAAAGGTTGGAATCCCAATTTGGCCGCCACTCTTATTATGCTGTTGTCATTTATCGGTATATTGATACCAGTGAGTGGTCTTATCGCCATGTTAGGAAGTAAAATGGGGAAGGCGGTTGAAAAATCTGAGAGTGTCATCGAGATTATCAAAGACCAATTATTTGTAGTCGAAAAAACGGTCGATTATGACCTGACTTCTCAAATAGACCCTGCAGGTGCATCTTCATGGATTACCGAAAGTGTTTCCGCTTTTGCTGGAAGTACCTTTACTTTATTGATTTCGATAGCCATAATGTATTTTTTGTTGTTCTACATGTTGACCAATCGAAAGCAATTAAAGGAATCATTGTTTGAATACATCCCTATCAGTAAAACCAATTTGCGCATAATAGGTCGTGAAGTTCAAGCAATGGTAAGATCCAATGCGTTAGGAATTCCACTGGTGGCCTTGGCACAAGGGATTGTCGCCCTGATAGGCTTCTTTATTTTCGGAATTGATAATCCGTTTTTTTGGTTTGCCATTGTAGCAGTAGGATCCATGATTCCTTTTGTTGGAACATTGGTCGGTATTCTTCCGGTATTCATTTTAACCTTGGCCAACGGTAATGACGCCCAAGCTTGGGGTATACTTCTCTATGGCTTGGTCGTCGTAGGCTCTACGGATAATATAATTAGACTGTATGTGCTGCAGAAGCTTGATAATGTACACCCTTTGATTACGTTGATCGGTGTGATTGTAGGGGTACCTTTATTCGGTTTTATCGGCTTGATTTTCGGGCCGTTATTGATCAGTCTTTTTCTAATTGTTGTTCGAATTTACAAGAACGAATATGGGAAGGTAGATACGCAGGAACAACGATTGTAGCACCTACCGGTCTAATCTTTTCTTTTCGGCTTTCCACCACCTGGTCGCCTATTGCGCCTATTGTTGCTTTTTCCTCTATAATTTGAACTTCTAGAGTTGTACCTGCCTTTGTTTCTTCTAGGTTTCGGACTGTTTTCCTTAGGTTTGTCAGGGGTTTCCTGTTGTTCATTATCATCAACAAATTGGTGCTCTGGCATTACAGGTACTTGCTGTTTGATCAACTTTTCTATGTCTTTTAAGTAGGGTCTTTCATCTTTGTCACAGAATGAAAGGGCCGTACCACTGGCCTGTGCCCGCCCGGTTCTTCCGATTCGATGTACATAGGTTTCAGGTACATTCGGTAAATCGTAATTAATGACCAATGACAGTTCTTCAACGTCAATACCCCTTGCGGCAATATCGGTAGCGACCAAAACCTTCAATTTACCATCTTTAAAGCTTCCCAGTGCCTTCTGTCTGGCCGTTTGCGATTTATTACCGTGAATGGCCGAAGCCCTTATATCGGCCTTTTCCAATTTGGTAACGATCTTGTTGGCCCCGTGTTTGGTTCTTGAAAAGACCAAAACTGAGTCTTGTTCCTTCTCTCGGAGCAAATGAATGAGTAAGCGTGCCTTATTTCTTTTGCTGACGAAATAAACCCCTTGTTCGACACGTTCGGCGGTAGCCTGTTGAGGTTTGATAGTCACTCTTTCAAAGTCGCCCAAGAGTTTTTGAGATAATTCGACGATTGCCTGTGGCATCGTGGCAGAAAAAAATAGGGACTGTCTTTGGGAAGGCAGGGCCGCAATGATTTTTTTTACATCGTGAACAAACCCCATGTCAAGCATTTGGTCGGCTTCATCGAGTACCACGATTTCCAAATCGTTTAAGTTGATAAAACCTTGCCCCATTAAATCAAGCAATCTACCCGGGGTCGCGACCAAAATATCTATCCCTTTTTGTAAAGCTTTTACCTGTTGCCCCTGTTTGACACCACCAAAAATGACCGTGTTGGTGATGGGTGTAAAACGGCCATAAGCACTTAGACTTTCTGCAATCTGCAGGGCGAGTTCCCGAGTAGGGGTAACGATAAGGGCTCTTACTCTCTTTTTCCCGCTTTGTCCTTTCGAAGTTTGAAGAAGCCTTTCTAGAATAGGAATACCAAAAGCCGCCGTTTTACCGGTACCGGTTTGGGCTACACCCAACAAGTCTTTTCCCTTTAATAAAATGGGAATAGACTTTTGTTGAATTGGGGTGGGTTCTGAATAACCTTCTGACCGAAGGGCCTTTAGAATAGGTTGTGATAAGCCTAGCTCTTCAAATTTCATCGTTGTGTTTTAAGGGCTGCGAAGGTACGCCTATTTATGGCTACTTCTTCGGTTCATTAAAAAATTAAAGCCCGATAGCGGCTTCAGCGCATCTTTCTCCATCCATGGCCGCTGAAACAATTCCGCCGGCATACCCTCCTCCTTCACCACATGGGAAGAGACCTTTGATTTGAGGATGCTCTAATTGTTCATTTCTTGGGATGGTTACCGGTGATGAAGTTCTTGATTCTACGCCCACGATATTCGCTTCATCGGTGTAGTAGCCTTTCATCTTTTTTCCGAATTCTTCAAATCCCTTTCGGAGGCGACTACCCATCAGTTTTGGTAAAAGTGAATGCAACGGAGCAGAGTTCAACCCTGGTTGGTATGAAGTAGGGTTAAGGCTTGGCGATAATTTACCTTCGACAAAATCGGTCAATCGCTGTGAAGGGGCCGTTTGGTTTCTACCCCCTGCCGTAAAGGCCAATCGCTCTAAATCTTTTTGAAATTCAAGCCCTCTCATCGCTCCATACCCTTGATATCGAGAAAGGTCCTCATCTACATTAATTTCTACTACTATTCCTGAATTGGCAAATTGATTGTTTCTTTTTGATGGTGACATACCATTGACCACTACTTCACCTGGGGCGGTGGCAGCAGGTACAATAAAACCACCTGGGCACATACAAAAAGAATATACACCACGCCCTTTTACCTGATGAACAAGGCTATAGGCGGCTGCGGGCAGAAGTTCGTTTCGTGTACCTGAACAATGATATTGAATAGAATCGATGACGTGTTGGGGGTGCTCGACCCGCACACCCATGGCAAAAGACTTAGCTTCTAAGGCAATCTTTTTCTTTTCTAAAAGATAAAAAATGTCCCGAGCCGAATGGCCTGTGGCCAAAATTACCTTGTGCGTGGCAATCTCCTTACTATCATTGATTACGATACCTTCTAGGGAGCCATTTTTAATAAGAAGATCGGTCAGTCTGGTATCAAAGTGAACTTCGCCGCCGTAGTTAATAATCGTTTCGCGAATGTTCTTTACGATTTTAGGAAGTTTATTCGTTCCGATATGCGGATGCGCGTCAACCAGAATTTCTTCGGTAGCGCCATGATGAACCAAACTATGAAAAATACGTTTGACATCACCGCGCTTTAAACTTCGTGTATATAGTTTTCCATCGGAGTAGGTGCCGGCACCGCCTTCGCCAAAACAATAGTTCGAATCTTCGTTCACCACATGGTTTTGGTTGATGGCACGAAGGTCTCTACGGCGTTCGCGAACATCTTTGCCCCGTTCATAAACAATAGGCTTGAAGCCTAGCTCTAAACAACGCAATGCAGCCCACATACCGGCAGGGCCAAAGCCTATGATATGTATGGGCTTTGCGTTTTGAACATTCTTATATTCAAATGAATAATCGTTTTGAGGAGCATCTTCACCTATGTAGGCAACCAATTTATAATTAAAAAGAACTTGAGGTTTTCGGGCATCTATAGACTTTCTGAGTGTCTTTAGGGTAAAATCGGAAGTATCGAGACCTAGATATTGAGCAGCTTTTTGTTTTAATAAACCTTCTTTGGCTTCTTCCTCAAGAGATAATCGTAATTGTAGGGTTTTGATCATCCGCCAAAATTAGGGCATTTTAATAGAGTTTATTTAATGAAATTAAAGTCCATACTCCTTTTTGTAGACCATAGGTGTTCTTTTGGTAATGGCTTTGAACTGTTTATTGAAGTTTGATAGCGTTTGAAATCCACTTTCATAACAGGCTGTGGAAACGTTTTTCTTTTGTTCGATGAGCAACTTACAGGCATGACCGATTCGTATCTCACTCACAAATTGGGTAAAAGATTTATTGGCATGCACTTTAAAATACCTGCTGAATGAGGTAGGCGTCATGTTCGTCATTTCAGCTAATTGGGCAATGGCAATCTTATTTCTGAAATTTTTCATTACATAAGAATATACCTGATACATACGTTCGGTATCGGCTTCTCGAAGGGTATTCGTGTAACCGGCGCTGGCCAATAGTTCAAATTCTTGGGTTTGGCTAATACAGTTTAGAATTTTTAAAAGATGAAGAATACCTTCAAGACCTTCCATACTTATTAATTGCATGATCATCTCACGCAATTTTAGAGCGGTTTCACCATGAAACTCCATTCCTCGAAGGCTTTTTCGAAACAACTGGCGCAAACGTATGGCTTCTTCGGTCTGCAAAAAATTGGTGCCTAAGAAATCTTCTTTGAAATAGATGACTGCACCTTGAGACCAAGCTATGTTTTTCGCCTGTTCCTGTTCTTGATCGCTACGCCATAAATGTGGTAGGTTAGACCCGGTAAAAGTGATATCACCTGTTTTAAAAGGTTTTACGCTATCACCAATAAAACGGGTGCCGTTTCCTTTGAGTACCATAAATATTTGATATTCAGAATGAAAATGCCAATGAGGGTCAAAAACGGGTTCGTTCAGTAGTTTGGCAACATACGCTCGTGAAGTGGGTATGGGTGATTTCTGTAAGGCAGCTTTCAAAAGACTCTTTTTGTGTAAATGACAACTAAAATACCAAAATTTTAAACTAAACAATGTTTTGATGATATAATACAGTCAGAATGTGATATGAGAGTGTGAATTTTACACCATATTTATGCTTATCATTGATAATTCTAAAATCCACCGACTTATGAAATCCTCATTAAGCGCTATTTGCACTGTAGCATTATTCTTTTTATTAGTAGGCTGTGGCTCAGAATCAAAGGAGCAAACGGCACATGTAGAAGATGGCCCAAGACGAATCGAAATACTATTTTTAGGGCATTCGCAAGAACACCATAATTCTAGGGCTTATTTTCCGGTACTGGCTTCCGCTTTGGCAAAAGATGGTATCAATATTACCTATACGGAAGAAGTAACCGATTTGAACGAAAAGAATTTGGCGACTTATGACGGACTTATCATTTATGCCAACCATGATGACATTAATTCTTCCGAAGAAAAAGCATTGATTGACTATGTAAAAGAAGGGCATGCATTTATACCTATTCACTGTGCCAGTTTTTGTTTTAGAAACTCAGAGGATTATGTAGATATGGTTGGTGGCCAATTTATGTCTCATGAGACGGGCACTTTTACTGCCGATATTGTAGATAAAGAACATCCTATCATGCAGAACGTATCCGAGTTTTCAACATGGGACGAAACGTATGTACATGATAAAATAGCCGACGATATTCAAATATTAATGGAAAGGGTAGAAGGCGACCATAAGGAACCATGGACATGGGTGAAAGACTATGGTCAAGGCAAGGTTTTCTACACTGCCTACGGTCATGATGAGCGAACTTGGGAAAAACCAGGTTTTCAAAAACTTATTAAAGAGGGTATTATTTGGGCGGTTTCCGACAAGGTCAGGGAAAATTGGCAAGCATTTGCAACCGATATTCCACAATTGGCCTATAAAGAAATGGCGAATATACCCAACTACGAGAAGCGCGACCCGGCACCTAAATATCAGCTGCCCCTTAGTCCTGAAGAATCGGCCAAGTTGATTCAAGTGCCAGCCGGTTTTAAGCTTGAACTTTTCGCTTCCGAACCAGATATTATCAACCCCATTGCTATGAATTGGGATGAAAAAGGGCGTCTGTGGGTCATTGAAACAGTCGATTACCCCAATACCGTTCGTAATGATGAAGGTATTGGTGATGATAAGGTAAAAATTTTAGAAGATACCGATGGAGATGGTAAGGCCGATAAAGTAACAGTATTTGCCGAAAACTTGAATATTCCGACCAGTTTTGCATTTGCGAACGGTGGTATAATCGTTTCACAGGCTCCTGTATTTTTGTTCTTAAAAGACACGAACGGAGACGACAAAGCCGATGTTAGGGAAACAATAATAGATGGTTGGGGTACTTTTGACACCCACGCGGGGCCATCGAACCTACAGTACGGTATTGATAACCATGTATATGGTGTACTTGGCTATTCGGGTTTTGAAGGTTCAATTTTTGGTAAAGAATTTAAGTTTAGGCAGGGGGTTTATCGATTTAATACAGATTATAAGAATTTCGAATTTTTGACCAATACGAGTAACAATACTTGGGGGTTGGGTTTTACCGAAGACAACTCAATATTCGCTTCAACCGCGAACAATACGCACAGTGTGTTTTTAGGAATTCCTAATGATAATTTTGCCGGTGTTGAGGGAGTAAAGTTTCAAGGAAGCGCTAAAATCGACGGTCACTACGACATGCAGCCGATTACCATGAACTATAGGCAGGTTGATGTTTTCGGAGGATTTACTGCCGCCGCCGGCCACCATTTCTACACCGCTAGAAATTATCCGAGTAATTACTGGAACAAAACGGCATTTGTTTGTGAGCCAACAGGTGGTCTTGTGCATATATCTAAAATTGAAAAGGAAGGTGCAGGATATATCGAGAAAGATGGCGGAAACCTCTTTGCGGGAGCCGATGAGTGGGTCAGTCCGGTAGAGGCCAAAGTAGGCCCTGATGGTTCGGTATGGGTGGCAGATTGGTACAACTTCATCGTACAACATAATCCTACCCCGAATAAAGAACGCGGTGGTTTTGACGCCGAAAACGGCTCCGGTAATGCTTATGTAAACCCTTTACGGGACAAATCGCACGGAAGAATCTGGAGAGTCGTTCCTAAAAAGCAACATGAAAGTGAAAAGTCCAGTTTAGATAAAGATAATGTAGATGACTTGGTGCATGCGCTTTCAGACGACAATATGTTTTGGAGAATGACTGCCCAGAGGTTATTGGTAGAAAGCGGTAATCAAGAAGTTTCTAAGAAACTTTATAAACTGATCAATGATAGTTCATTGAACAGTATCGGGCAAAACCCTGGTGCTCTGCACGCCTTATGGACCTTGGATGGCTTAGGAGCCGTGAGCGGTAACGAAGAAGCTGCTTCGGTCGTTCGAGGAGCGTTGTTTCATCCTGCGGCGGCAGTAAGAAAAGCGGCCATACAAATTTTGCCTAGAAACGAGAAGGTCGATGAAGCCTTGCTATTATCAGGTGCTATCAATGATAAAGACCCTTCGGTCAGATTGGCCGCCCTTCTGTATTTCTCTGAGCGTTCACCTTCACAGGAGGTAGGTGCAGCCCTTTATAAAGCAAGTAAAGATAAGGCCCTGAAAGAAGACCGATGGCTTTCAGAAGCTTTGTACGCCGCAGCTGCCAAACATATAGATGGTTTTGTCGGTGCATTTCAAAAAGAAAAACCTACATACAGAGCCCAACCTGTCGCTACCGGTTCTGAAAAAGTTGATTTAGAAGGTGATAAATTGGCCGAAACCTTTGTAAATAATTATATAGGTAAGGTAGGTAGCGCTGTAAACGTAGCCTTGACAGCTGATGCCGTTGGTACGGTAATAAATATTGGTACCGTCACCAATGAAATGAAATTCAATGTTTCTGAAATAGTTGTGGAAGCTGGTAAGCAAGTAACCATCAACTTCTCAAATACAGATTTCATGCAGCACAATTTGGTAATTGTTCAGAAAGGGGAGAAAGAGAAAGTTGGCGCTGCTGCCGATAAATTGGCCGTAGCACCTAATGGTGCAGAGATGAACTACGTTCCCGAAATGTCCGAGGTACTCTATGCGACAGCAATCGTGAACCCCGAAGAAAGTGCAACTTTAAGTTTTGTAGCTCCTACCGAACCCGGCGAATATCCATTCATATGTACATTCCCAGGGCATTGGCGAATAATGCAAGGCGTTATGAAGGTGGTCTCAAGCAAATAATCAGTAATTCAAAAATATAAACGTGTCTAAAATACATCAATTTGGGGTCAGCACCTGGTTGTGGCAATCTCCATTTACAACTGAATCTATATCGCTATTTCCTAAAATCAAGGCATTGGGCTATGATTTGGTTGAAATTCCTGTAGAAGACCCTTCATTAATCGACACAAAAGTGGTCAAACAGGCTCTTGAAGACAACGGCCTTTTATCTACCGTTTGTGGGGTTTTCGGCCCTACAAAAGACCTGACCAGCGATGATAAACAGCTTCATGACAATTGCTTTAATTATGTTGAAAAAAGCTTTGAAATATGTGCTGAACTTGGGGTCGACTTTTTAGCCGGACCGATGTACAGTGCCGTCGGAAAGGCTCGTATGGTTTCCGAAGAACAAAAGAAAGCCGAGTGGCATCTAGCGGTCACCAACCTTCAAAAGGTATGCTCTATAGCGAAGGACTATGGCCAGTCTATCGCTTTGGAACCTCTTAATAGATTTGAGTCAGACTTGGTCAATACGGCCGAAGATGTGGTGCGATTGGCCAAAGATATCAATGAACCGAATGCTAAAATATTGTTGGATGGTTTTCATATGACTATTGAAGAGAAAAATATTCGAGAGGCCATTAATATAGTGGGGGATAAGCTTCTTCATGTGCAGGTATCTGAAAACCACAGGGGTATACCTGGTACCGGACTCACGCCTTGGAACGATTTTCAATTGGGCCTTTCAGACATCGGCTATAAAGGAGCTATCGTTATCGAAAGCTTTACCCCAGAGATAAAGGAATTGGCAGGTGCCGTTTGTATTTGGAAAAACCTAGCACCAAGCCAAGATGAATTTGCCTCAGAAGGAATCAAATTTTTAAAAGAAACATTCAAAAATTAAAAGTAGATGAGCACAAAGAAAATAAACGTCGCAATCGTAGGTCTGGGCTTTGGCGCAGAGTTTATACCGATTTACCAGAAGCATCCGAATGCAAATCTTATAGCCATATCACAGCGTAACGAAACCAAACTTAACGCCTTGGCCGATGCTTGTGGTATTGAAAAGCGATATACATCTTACGATGAATTGTTACAAGACCCCGATATTGATGCTGTTCATATAAATACCCCTATTCCTGACCATGGAATTCAGTCTATAAAAGCATTAAAGGCCGGTAAGCATGTAGCTTGTACGGTTCCTATGGCGACCACTCTCGAAGAGTGTGAAGAAATTGTTAGGTTGACCGAAGAAACAGGTTTAACCTATATGATGATGGAAACGGTGGTGTATGCTAGGGAATTTCTATATATGAAAGAGCTTTATGAAAATGGAGAACTGGGAAAAGTACAGTTTTTAAAGGCCAGTCATCAACAAGATATGGACGGATGGCCCAATTATTGGCCCGGGTTACCCCCGATGCATTACGCCACTCACTGTGTGGGCCCTGTTCTAGGCTTGACCAGAGGGCAGGCCGAGTATGTCTCATGTTTTGGTTCAGGTACTATTAGGGAAGAACTAATCGGCCACTACAATTCGCCATTTGCCGTTGAAACTACACACATCAAGTTTAAGGATTCAGATTTGAGCGCTCAGGTTTACCGATCTCTATTCGATGTTGCCAGACAATATCGTGAGAGTTTTGAGGTATATGGTTCTAAGAAATCTGTTGAATGGCCTTTGATAGAAGGAAAGCCATTAGTAGTGCATACGGCTAAAAAACCAGAGCCGGAAATACCCGAGGAAGTTGAAAGTCCTGATTTTGCCAAATTACTTCCCGAAGAGATTCAAAGATTTACCACGCAAGGGGTGTACGATACCGATGATAATCAACATCTCTCTTTTACGCAAGGGGCCGGTCATGGCGGTTCGCACCCTCATTTGGTACATGCCTTTGTCGATGCATTGATTAAAGAAGAGTCACCTTACCCGAATGCGAGACAATCGGCCAATATAACCTGCGTGGGAATTTTGGCCCACGAGTCGGCTTTAAAAGGTGGGGAACTGATGAAGTTACCCGAATTCACCCTATCGTAGAGAATCACTGCTCAATAATTTTTTTCAAGTCGCCTTCCGAAACGGTCAATAAACCCGATTCTGGAAGGCGCTTTGTTAAAGTCTTCCAATTACCATCCGAAGAAAATACATCTTTGAAAATGGGTAGGGCTTCATTTACTTTGCCTCCGTTGGCAAGTGCGATGGCTGTCCAGTATTTCATTTCAAGGTTATCCGGGAACATTTTCTGAGCAGCGCCATACTCCTCTAAGGCTGTTGTCATGTCATTTGCCTCCACCGCCAAATCCCCACGATTCATATGCTCGTAGGCGCGATGAACCTTTAATAGCCGTTCTAATTCTTGTAAAGGCTCTGGGCTATCATCTACCCTTAGGTCTACCTTTTTGTCTTCCCAGGTATTTTCGACCGGTGCTCCGTTTACCACAATAAGTGCGGCAGATTGCTTTCCTCTAATATCACCACCTGCCTCTTGGGCAGCTAGCATCGTTTTGACGACCCTTTCGGCTAGCGGTAAATCTGCATAATCGGTATAGGCTTTGACCATAGCAGGAACCACATTATCGTTCAGCATCATGTTTGCTTGCACTGCAAAATTATTTCCTTCAAAATGTTCAGCGGAAGCAACGCAATTCTTGCCGGTAAATGAAGCCACGTTGCCTTTGTTGTCAACAAAGCCCAGTTGCCTGAAATTTTTTCCTTCATCTTTTGCTGTCAGTATTTCGAGTGCTTGTTTTGCGCTCTTTCCTTCCTGCATAAGAGTTAAACCCTCTGGCCCATAAGCTGGGTTGACAAAAGATTGGGTCGCTACTACACCGACCCCCGATTGGCCCCAGGCCACAATGGTACCAACGGAGAACCAGTGGCTTTGAACACCTACGGCCATTTCTCCGGTAATACTATCTCGCGCAACAATTGAAAAGGTATGGGCAAATTGGTCTTTGTACACACCTTGCGCTTTTATTGCGTTCAATGAAAAAAGGCTTGCGACTAAAAAAACTATAATCTGTAGTGCTTTCATAACGATTTTAATTGTCACTAAGATAATTAATTGACCTGAAGGGGAGTGATGATTGTCAATTCATGCCTACAATTCGACATTTCGGTAATTATAATTTGAAATACAGCGTGAAGTGCCGGTATTTTAGGGCGATTTTAGCGCTCGGAAACAAATTGGAGAATTAAGAAATAGTAAGGCAAAAGGCAGCAAGATAAGTTTTACTAACTTTAGTCGAACCGGGTCAACATTTGTAAAGTCTAGATAGCAGCAAAGTATAATGCAAAAATTCATAAAAGATGTCGGTAGGGCCTTCCTGATCGGAACCCTAATTTTCTTAATCATTTTGGTAGGCTTTTATTTCTCAGGCAAGCTCGAAAGCGGCTTTGATATGCAGCGCATATGGCGAGGTTACTATGAGAATATGATTTTTTCGGTTATTCTCTATTTGGCCAACGTGTACGTCTGGCGTTTTCTCGAAAGCAAATTCGGAAGCAATTTTCGTTCTTTTAGACGATTGTTACTTGGTCTGGCAGGTAATTTCTTGGTGACCCTTATAGGCATATTCGTGGCAAGATCAATAGTGGTGATGGCCTTGCATAATGTATCGATTGGTGAATTTATCAGAGATGAAACATTAAGCGATTATTCAGATTCACTGATTATTTCAGCCGCTGTTCTTGCCCTGTTCTACGGTTTCCATTATTACAAATATAGACAGGAGACCAAGGTTAAAGAACAAAAGATAATAGCAGGTACGGCCTCGGCACAATTTGATGCTTTAAAGAATCAGTTAGACCCCCATTTTTTGTTCAATAGTTTAAATGTATTGACTAGCTTGATTGAAGAAGATCCTAGGCAGGCACAAAAATTTACCACCTCATTGTCAAAAGTTTACCGATATGTACTTGAACAAAAAAATAAAGACTTGATTTTGGTCGATGAAGAACTACAATTCGCCAAAACTTACGTACAGCTCTTGAAGATGAGGTTTGAAGATAGTATTGTTTTTGAAATTCCTGATGCTTCTGAAAATCCCGAGGCGCGCATAGTTCCGTTGTCGTTACAGCTCTTGTTAGAAAATGCGGTTAAACATAATGTGGTGACCTCAAGTAGACCCCTGCATATTAAAGTTTTCGAGAAAAACGGAATGTTGGTGGTATCAAATAACCTACAGGAAAAACAGGTGGTGAAAAAAAGTACAGGAGTGGGGCTACAAAATATACGGCAGCGTTTTGCAGTGCTTACCGATCGCCAAGTGGGCATAGAGAAAAATGATACCCATTTTACGGTATATCTACCAACGTTGGTAAAACAAATCTCTTATATGGCGGAGCAGAAGTCTTATATTGATGAGAAAAGATATAAGAAAGCTAAGCAAAGGGTTGAAAATATTAAATCGTTCTATGGTAACTTGTTCGCCTACGTGGTAATCATTCCTTTTTTGGCGTACTTGAATTATAAGACAACCCCATTCCCTTGGGTGCTTTTTCCGATTTTTGGTTGGGGCTTCGGGTTGACCATTCATGGCATGGCTGCTTTTGGGTACAATCCGTTATGGGGCAAGCAATGGGAAGAAAAGAAGATGCGTGAGTACATGGAGGATGAAAATTTTTAACTCCTTGTTAGGGTTAATTTTAAGGGTCGGTTCTCCAATTCATCCTTCAAAAACTACAATTGAGATAAATTGATTTAGAAATTGAGCAGTGTTGATTCAAATTTGTACTAGAAATAACAACTAAAACAAAAAACAATGGAAGATTTTGAAAAAGAAAGTAGGTACATGAGAGCTAAAGAAAGGGTAGACCATATTAAAAAGTTTTATGCGAGTTTGACTTCTTATATCATAGTCATCAGTTTTTTGGCAGGGCTTAATTACTATCTTGACCAGTGGAGCTATGCTTGGTTTTTATGGCCGGCCTTGGGCTGGGGCATTGGTCTGGTCTTTCAATGGTTGAAAACCTATGATGTGAATCCCTTTTTTGGCCGCAACTGGGAAGAGCGTAAGATAAAGGAGTTTATGCAGGAAGATGAACAAATAAAAAAATGGGAATAAGTATATAGGAAATATACAGATGGAAAACAGGGATAAAAAACTTAGGGCAAAAAAAAGGGTGCAGGCACTCAAATCATTCTACTCACATGCCACGGTGTATTTGGTGATTAATACGTTTATTGTTGGTATGACGGCTTTTATGCGTATGAAAGAGGGAGTAAGCCTAGCTGATTCATTGTTCAGCTTCGAAACGTTCGTTACTCCTTTCTTTTGGGGTATAGGCTTGGCATTTCATGCCGCAAAAGTCTTTTCTTGGAACCCAGTTTTTACCAAGGAGTGGGAAAAAAGGCAGATTGAAAAGTTCATGGAGGAAGATAAAAGGGAGATTGGTAAATACTAATTCCGATAAGGCGACTCAAATGATTAAAGATTCTTCATCGAAATATTCCAGGGCGAAATTAAAAGTTGAACGCATAAAGAAGTTCTATGAGCATGCGTTACTCTTTTTAGTAGTTAATGTTGTTTTATTTTGGTTCAAAGGGGAAATCTTTGCTTTCTTTTTAGACCAAGAAATACACAATAGCGAATTTTACAATTGGCTAGCTTTGAATATTATATTTATTCCGGTAATCTGGGGAGTAATATTGCTAATACATGCCAATTATGCTTTTTTAGGCTCGTCTAAATTTTGGAAAAATAAATTTTCGTAAGCTGATGGTGTTTTTAATTTCATGTATAAATATTTAAATATGAATATTTTAATAATTCTTAAATAAACTTTTAATTTACCTATGTCCAGCCAAGCCTTACGTACTTTAATTATCGAAGATGAAAAACCATCGGCCAGAAGATTATCAAGAATGTTAGATAAATTAGGGGTCGAAGTAACAACTTTGTTGCATTCGGTAAGTGAGTCAATCGAGTGGTTTGAAAAAAACGACCACCCTGATTTAATGTTTTTGGATATTCAATTATCGGATGGGCTTTCATTTGAAATATTCGACCGTGTGCAGGTGAAAAGTGCGATTATATTCACCACGGCTTATGATGAATATGCTTTGCAAGCATTTAAACTTAATAGTATTGATTACTTACTAAAACCAATCGATGAAGATGAGCTTGCAGCTGCGGTGGCTAAATATCAATCGATGAAACCCTCAGCGCCAAAGCTGGCCTTGGATTTTAATGATATCAAAAAGCTATTGGTCAACCCCATTGAAAGGGAATATAAAAAACGTTTTACAGCGAGGGTGGGGCAGCACTTAAAAATCTTAAACGCTGAGGATATAGAGTGTTTTTATAGCGAGAATAAAGGTACTTATGCGGCTACGTCTGATGGTAGAAATTATCTTTTGGACACTACCTTGGAGAATTTGGAGCCCGACCTAGAGCCAAAAGATTTTTTTAGGGTGAGCCGTAAATTTTATATCAATATCAATCACATAAGAGATATCGTATCCTATACTAATTCACGCCTTCAAATCAAGTTAAATCGCTTTTCTGATCAAGAAATTATAGTAAGTCGAGAGCGCGTAAAGGACTTTAAGATTTGGTTGGAGTAGTTTCCTTTAGTCAATTAATATACAGACTATTATTTATTTAAATAGATATTTTCTATAGGTCCTTTTTACCCTTTTGTGGCATTATTTTTCAATGCGGTTGTCATCAAAAGAAGAGGGTAGCAATTTAGGAATGAGTTTGATGAAAATAGGAAGCAATACCGCTCCACCAGGTAGAATGAAAATTGCCAGTGATGGTATACTTTTAAAAATATCGAGAAGTTGGTTTTGTACTTTTTTCTTTTCCTCGGGCGTCAAATCTCTTACTGTTGATTTCGATAATAGAAAGACCAATTCTTTACTCTGGGCAAGTTCACCTTGAAGTCTCTTACTGTTTCTAAGAATAAGTTTTTTGACCACTTTGGCCATACTGTCATAAAACTGCACAGCTAAATTCGAGTCCTTTAAAAAGGGTACCGAGCGCGAATTGATTTTAAAAAAATGCTGTACCTCTTTTAGTGATTGCCTAATAGCTTCTTCGGTAAACCCTAAATCTTTTCCAAATCCAAAAACGAATTCCGATTCTTGATACTCTAAAGATTTGTCCTCCCAAACGGTCAAACAGGCGATATCAAGAAAGTATTGATTTTCCCAGACCGAAGTATTGCCCAAAAGCTTTTCACGATACATTCCGTCAAAATTTTTGGCATCACTTTCAATAAAGGTTAAGGAAGAGGCAAATAGCTGAGCTAGCCGTTCGTCACTTTTATTTTTTTCTTTTGAATTAAGTGCGTGATAAGTGATGTTGATGGTGAGATACTCCAAACGTTGGGCTTCTTCGCGAATGCCGGATGCATTCGATAGAAATTCCTTAAACAGGAGAACATCAATAAAGAGTAGCGAATTCGTTATAAAACTGCTAAATGTTTTTCCGACAATATTATCCTCTAGATACACTCGAGAATCTATCAAAACCTCTAGCTGGGCAGAGGTTTTTTTACCAATCAAGATTTTATGAAAAAAAGAACTATTGTCTACTTTTAGTTCTTGATAGAATTTAAACAGCTTGGTGATGAATTGATGAAAATCTGTTTTTTTAGATTCTATTTTATATGTGCCATATAGCGCGGTCAGCAAGTTCACCTTAGCCATTTCATCTTCTGAGAGGCTGTGCTGTGTATTGATAAAATTAGGTATGCCCGTATTTATGCCGTAAACAAAACCGAAGGTTTTTAGGGCTTCATATAATGATTGATAATCATTATAAAGTGGTGGTTCGCTCTGAACAATGAAACCGAATTTATCTATCCAGCCGTTCGCTGAAGGGTTCATGGGGCTTAATTTAGAGGGGCCAAATTACTACAAAATCAGTTACTACAGCAGATATTTACTTCGTTTTGAGCTTTACCGCATTATTACTCGCATAGTTTTCGAGATTAGTATTTTTAGGCGATAAAATGATTTTCTTCCTCATTTTTGATTCCCTTCGCTGAACTTTCATAAGAACATCTTTTTTGCTATTAACAGTTTTTTAACCCTGAAAACCAAACCCTTGTGATTTAACTACGTAGGTAATTATGAATTGCAGGCCTATTATCCGTGATTGTTCAAAGAGCCGGACTAGGGTAAACAAGGGTTAGAAGATTTTGTGAAGAGAGTTTGCCTCTGGCAACCATCATAATTAGGATTCTGGATATAGCTTAGCAATCTATGAAGAAGAGAGGGAGGATGGTTTATATCGTCCTCCCTTAATTCGATAGAACAGGTTGTAAGGGAATAACGAGAACTATAAAAAATGAAAATTAAAATGAAATACTTCGTAGGTATTTTGCTGCTTATGGGTATTATTTCTTCATGTAGTAATACTGACCGTCGAACTATTACCGATAGTAACGATTATGACAGGTTTTTGACCTCTACTACTGCTAATAAAGTCTCCAGAGCTTTTGAACTATGGAGCTCAAAAGCAAAGGAAGATAGTACACAGCTAATGAGTTTTGGTATAATAGGCGGTGAGTACAGTCGTTTTTTTCAAAATACGGGAGATATCAAATACCTGAAAAAAGCCGAAGCCGTGCTAACCAAGGCGGTTGACAACGCTGCGACCGGTAAGTCAGGCTACTTTCGGTCATTGGCCAGGAACTATATAGCGCAACATAGGTTTATGGAAGCTTTGGTTATGGCAGATTCGGCCAGGGCGACCAAAAAAGGAACAAGACAAAGCCGAATTCTACTCTTCGATGTGCACATGGAACTTGGCAACTATCAGACTGCCGAAAAATACCTGGATAGTATTCAAGATGTAGAGGACTTCGCCCAACTGGTCCGTTTGGCCAAGTGGAATGATTATAAGGGAGACTTAAGTCGTACCATCAAATTCATGGAAGAAGCCATGGACAAGGCCGAAGATTCTAAAAATAAGTCGCTTCAACTATGGTCGTATACCCAACTGGCCGATTATTACGGTCACGCCAAGAAAATCGAAAAATCTTATGAGCTCTATTTAAAAGCTTTGACTATCGACCCCGCAAATGCCAATGCCAAAAAGGGAATTGCTTGGATAGTTTTTTCACATGAAAACCGCCCTCGTGAGGCCATGAGAATTTTGGATTCTGTAACCAAGAAATATAAATCACCCGATTTCTTTCTTTTAAAGGCTGAAATCGCTGATTATATGGGTGATGATTTGCAAAGCTTATCAAACCTAGATATGTATTTTAAATTGGTAAGTAATCCTGATTATGGCAATATGTACAACACGTTAAATGTTGCCATTTACCTTCATGAGACTGGCGAGTATGAGAAGGCACTTCGCTTGGCGAAGAAAGAAGTTCAAAACCGACCTACTCCGGAAGCATATAGTCTATTGGCCTATAGTTATCTGAAGAAAGGGGATTACAAACAGGCCCTTGACATAATTGAAAGAGAAATTGAGGGCAAAACCTTTGACCCGGAAATTTTATTTTATGCTGCCGAAATATATAAGGCAACGGGTCAATATCAAAAAGTTGGTAAGATCAAACGTCAATTAAAAAATGCAATTTTCGAATTAGGACCTCTGTACGAGCAGAGTATAGCGAATTTGTAACTAATTGTGTAAGATATAATTTACTATTTTTTAAGGGTGTTTTTTATGAATTATCTAATTTTCTGTAGCACAGAGTTTTTTTAAACAAAAAGGTGTGTTTTATTGTGAATTTTTTAACTTTTGAATAGGATAGTTTTCTCAGTATTGCTATGTTTATAATCCCAAAAACAAAAAATTGCTGAATTTGAAATACTGAAAATTTTAGATTGTAACTGAACTTTAACCTAATAGTTCCCCTAAATTAATAGAGTTATGGAGTACGTTCTTTTTGTGATTTGGCTTTCTTGCATGCTAATGCTATGCTTGAAGGTGGTTAATGCACGCAGAGGACTTCGAAAAGTTCTAAAGGCTAAAAAGTAGAACTTTTCTCTTTACTAAAATTGAGCAATTGGCGGTAGCCAACTTTGCTTATTTCTCAATAAAAACTTCTTTGAGACAGCCATTTGTGCGTCTTAAGCGAATTTCTGGATTAGAAAACTTCCTTTTCTCCTAAAAACCATCCAATCGGTAAATAAGTTATTGCTGTTGAACGCTTGCGTTAACGTATCAAGCCATAAATTGATTCTTTCGCGTCTCTACGAGCCAAATAAAGCCTTTAGTTTTGTGTTCTAACTTAATGAGTTAAGCTTATTCAAAAGGAATCTTATTTGTATATGCAGTTAAAGACCAAACTTCAATTTTTATTTTTCATCTCTTTATATTCATTAGCATCGTTCGGTCAAGGTAATACCACAAACGATTCCTTGGTCAAAAATTTAAAAATATCGGCTTTTCCGGTAGCTTTTTACACTCCCGAGACGGCCTTTGGCTTCGGTGGTCTTGGTATTGGTAATTTTTGGCTGCGCGGTGAAAGTAAAGAGACAAGGCCATCTTCCATACAGCTCGGTCTCAGTTACACTACTAAAAATCAAATTCTGGCCCACATGCCCTTTGAGTTTTATAAAGATGAAGAGCGCTGGAGATTGCTAGGTGAAGTAGGTTTTTATAAATATTTCTATAATTTTTACGGTGTTGGTATCAATACACCTGAAGAAAATGAAGAAACGTATGAAGTAACTTTTCCTAGGGTAAGATTATCGCTATTGCGCGAAGTGGTACCCAATCTTTCTATTGGGGTTGGTTATGAACTCGACGGCTTTAGCAATCTTAAGATAGAGGAGGGCGGTACTTTGGAAGCGTCTGATGTACCTGGAAAAGGAGATGGAACCGTGTCTAACGTTGGCATCTTGGCTTTTTATGACACTAGGGATAATATCTTTTTCCCGACCAAGGGCTTTTATATTCAAGGTAATTTCTTCACTTCATCAAAGTTGTTGGGATCCAGTTTTAATTACAACAAGTTTGAACTTGACAATCGGTTTTACCAAAAAGTTGGTAAAGAACAGGTTATTGCCGCTAATTTATTTTTAGCGAATAGTAGTGAGAACACACCGTTCTATGATCTTTACTATTTAGGTTCTAAAAGGTCAAGAGGTATCAATAATAGGCGTTTTCAAGATAATGCCGAATTGAGTTTTGCCCTGGAATACAGATTTCCGATTGCCGGAAGGTTCGGAGGTGCTGCTTTCGGTTCTACCGGAACTGTAGCTCCCGATTTGGGTGAAGCGTTATCTTCCGTGTATAAACCGGCCGCAGGTGTGGGTATTAGATATATTATCAACAAGCGTGACGGAGTTCGTATTCGCGCTGATTACGGTATGTCGGCCGAAGGCGGTAATTTCTACTTTACCATCAAGGAAGCGTTCTGATAAATCTTTAATTGTTTATTAAAGAGTTGTCCAGTTATCCAAATCCAAGGTCCAATCATAATTCTTATAATCTATATCTATTCCATTTGTAGTTGGAATAATTTTTTGCTGATTAAGAATGTCTAAAACACCATCTTTACCTCCAAAATCGCCCCTGAACCAGTTGAAGAGCGAGGTAACCTTTACTTCCTTATCCTTAGCATTGTAAGTTGATGTCTTCTTTAGATAGTTTTTGGTATTTTCCTTTAGTTGCTCTTCAAGCCTCTTTGGGGTATATATCGCTACCGGCGGACAATCTTTGGCGCCGCAATTAAGGGCGAAGTGAATACGATAATCGGTATTTTCAACTCGCAACTTTCGCTCAAAATCATCTGGAAACCATTTTCGAACATACCCGAGGCCTAGTTCCCACTGAGATTTTCGAATAATGCCATGCTCAATCTTTGCGAACGAAACCATTTCACCGGCAATGGGTAATTGCTCTTCTTTAAAAAAGCTTTGTCGGTCTTCATATTTCTTAGGGTTTTCGGACAAAATTACTTGTATGTAGGCGTTATAGATATTAATCCAAAAAGCAAGCTTCTGCTCGTCAGATTTAAGATTTTTTTCTAATTCTTCAATGGAAGTATTATAGAGAAGAGCCCTGACTTCATTGGTGCTTTTTCCACTTTTGATGTCTTCCAAAAATTTCTCCGAAACTGTGTTCCAGTCCACTTTGCTATCCTGATACCTCTTGTCTATGAGGCCATCATTAGACATGGGATTATGAAGGAAAAGAATCAGCAGATAAAAGCACAGCAATCTCATAAAGATGTTTTTAAAATTGTATCATTGTTACTTACGCAAAAGCTTGGATAAGGTTTGTCTTGGATTTTTTGCGAAAGCTAACATTTATAGCGTTTTTACAATTGTTTTACTTATTCCTTGGAATTTTAAGGAATCAAAACTACCCCTATAAGAATGGTCAGTATCATTATTCCTGCACATAATGAAGAACAGAATCTACAGAAACTTGTACCGCATATTTTAAGCCGTTCTACGAACCACGATTTTGAGATTATAATTGTTCTCTCTGCAACAAATAATGATTCTTCCCATCAACTTAAATTTAATGAAAAAGTGACTGTTATCAGTTCGCTTTCAAAAGGGCGTGCTGTGCAGATGAATTATGGGGCAAAGGTAGCCAGAGGCTCGATTTTGGCATTCTTGCATGCTGATGTTATTCCACCCGATGATTTTGTAACCGATATGAATAAAGCCATTAGTAATGGCTTTTTAGCCGGGTTTTTCTCGTATCGTTTTGATAGTCCAAGCCGGCTACTGGCCATAAACGCATCTTTTACATCAAATGACGGAATTTTTACAGGCGGAGGCGACCAGTGCCTGTTCATTCAACGTGCCACTTTTGAGAAACTGGGTGGTTTCGATGATTCGCAGGTAATTATGGAAGATTTTGAAATCTTTAGAAGAATAAAAGGAAATCAAATACCCTATAAAATCATTAAAAACGACCTGTTGGTATCTGCTAGAAAATACGACCGTAACTCATACCTAAAAGTTAATTTGAGCAATCTTGTATTGTTGATTCTCTTTAAATTTCATTTCCCCTCCCAAAAAATTAAAACTTTACATAATTTTCTTATTCGACCGGTATCTTGAAAAGATAGGGACGGTTTTGATTAATCCTGCTTTTAGTTGGAAGTCTTCAGACTTTTCAGAATAGTACCCAATAAAAAAAGCCCAGGTTAAAATAACCCGGACTTTTCGCTTTCGCCTTTATTAAAATTTTTATGAAGAGGAAACGGCACCCAGTGTATATAATTGTTCTAGGTTCGGCGTTTCGCTACCACCAGCCGGTTCTAAGGTTATACCAAAGGCCTCAGATTCATTAGGATTGTTCAAAATAAATATTTTGTTATCGTCGGTTTCAAACTCTTCAAGTAGACCCATGCTTGTAGGGGTCAATGGATCCAGTTTTAACGACCAGACTTGGTACACCATGCCATCAGGTGGCTCAGGCAAACCTTGGGCATCGATGAATACTTTGTTTTCACGCTTGTTCCAATAGGCTTTGGCATACGACTCAGGTGAAACTTCTTGTCCACCGAGTGATATCACGGCAACATCTTTATCGCGAAGGTCGTTCAATAACTCTTCAGTATTTGCCAAAGAGCCTCTGGCCTCAAAAATCTGCTGCTCGAGTACTTGGTTTTGTTCTTCAACAACTTTTACGTCAGACTTTAACTCATTATTCTGCGTGTATAGCCAGAATAAGCCCAGACCAAGTAAAATAGCTGCTGCCCAACCAGTGTATGCTGCCCAGTTTGTTTTTTCTTCTTTTGGCATCTGAACTACCTTGGTCGCTTTGCGCTCGCCGATTCGAACTCTTATATCTTCGAATCCTTTAGGTAGCATCAACTGTGGTGATACCGATTTGGTCAATTTTAAGATGGCATCTTCGATTGCCAAAATTTCTTTTTTAATCTCAGGGTACTTTTGAGCATTTTGGTACACCTCAAAATTCTCCTCCTCAGAGAGAACCCCGGCAACATATAACTCTAAAATACCTGATTCTATGTACTTTTCTACTTCCATCCTACAGTAATATTTTCCCTCAACTTAGAAATACAACTTCTGTTTCTGGTCTTAACGGTACCTAAAGGAATGTCTAACTGTTTTGAGGTTTCCTTTTGTGTGTACCCCTTGAAATAGAGCATCTCGATAATCTCAAGACATTTCTGTTTCAAGTCTAAGACCATTGCTTTTAATGCGGAGATATCGATAGGGTTTTCATCTTTTTCCTCGATGTCATCCGCTCTGTTCAAAATACCTACGAAGTAGTCGGCACTAAGGTTTTTTTTCTGGTTTTTATAGGATTTTGAGCGCACTTTATCGATCGCCGCGTTGCGAGCAATGTTCAACACCCATGTAAAAAACCTTCCTTTTGAAGGGTTGTAGGTTTCTGCATTGTGCCAAACCTTTGTAAAAACGTCTTGACAAATCTCTTCGGCCATATACTTGTCGCGTACTACAACGTGAATGGCTCCGCAGATGTTCTCCCAATACATGCCATATAATTGCTCGAAGGCCATGACATCTTTTCTTTGGAAACGTTTTACTAGTTCATCTAAATCCATATAAGGAGTTTAAGGGAGAGTTTAAATATAGGAAGAAAACGCCTATTGAAAGGCGTTTTCTTTTTTAGAAGTATTATTTGGCGATAGGGGTACAGGCAACGCGTGCACCTGCATCACCACTAGGCTGACTCGTATAATCGTCAGTACCTTGATGTACAATTACGGCCTTACCGATGATGTTCTTATTCTCATCATCACAGCCCATACACCATTCATCGGTTTCAAAATCTACGGTGGCGTTACCATCTTCGTCAGCAACAAAATTTCCTATGTCGCCTTTATGATACCCTTTTTCATCACCCCATTTTCCGTGAGGTTGATCGGTAGGGTTCCAATGCCCTCCGGCAGATTTTCCGTCATGGGCCGAACAATCGGCCGTTTCGTGCAGGTGTATGGCATGGTCTCCTTGAGATAAACCAGTAAATATAGCTTTCATTTTAACCTCACCATCTTCTTCGGTAAAGGTAACCTCCCCTTTAACGTCACTGTCACTAGCCGAATTCATCGCCAAGGTCAACGTATTGCCCATAGCATCTGCTTTCATTTCACTGGCAGTTTCCTCCATTTTTTCCATTTCGTTCTGCATGGCGTCACCTGCTTCTTCTGATTCTTTTTTTACTTCTTTACAGCTTGCTAGGGCGATAAGACCTGCTGCAAGAAATGTGATTTTTATTCGATTCATAGTTGTTATGTTTTTGGTATTAAATCGAAATGTAATAAGAAAAGAAGTCGCATTCAAACAATACAACGATATGTGATAGTATTATAATTATTTGCGTCAAAAATGAAGTCAAAACAAAAGTCCCGAACTGTTAGGTTCGGGACTTGCTATGCAATGAAGTGTATTTTCTATTTTTTATCGAACAAAACTTCGGCGTGTACGGCGACCTCGCTCCACGTTTTGCTAACACCGTCTTTACCTGTATGAAGGGCCTCGCAGGCCTTGTTGATTGATTCGACGGCGGAAAGGGCGTTCCAATTGCTCAGGTCCATCACCCCATCAAAGGTTATTGCAGTATCGGAAACCATTTTATGGGTTAGGGGTATGTTGGCCGTTTCTCCATTCAAAGTAACATCAATAGAACTTTGGCCACTACCATCTGATTTGAAAACGCCAGATATTAATTCGGTATTGGTCATAGCCCCAAAAAAGAACTCTAAGATTTTCGGGTCTCTAGTGCCAGTGGCGTCATTCGTGAACAAACTGCTTACCGGAATGCCGAATTCAGTGCCGTTCAATGCTTCCATTGGTGTGGCCCCAGAAGGATTGTTCTTAATTTCAATCTCTTTAAATTGCCCACCTACAGGTAATTTCTCAGTCGTTTTATAAGCGGTGAAACTCACCTTGGTCGAGTCGGCTACCAAAGAGAACTGCTCTGACGATTCTACATTTTCCGATTCTGAACTATTTTCTTTTTTAGTCTCTTTACAACTAGAGGCAATCAGTAGAAGAGCTACTGCAAAAAATCCGATTTTTTTCATTTTGTTTTATTGGTTTAGTTAGTGTCAAATTTACTTATAAAGCATTTCTTTTAATAGCAATCCTCTTAATCTTGTCCATTTTTCTTGAATAAGTTACTCAGGTCGGGATTATAAAAGACGGCAATTTGCAGACGGTCGTAATGCGCCGAAGGAAAGTGGTTTTTCAAATAGCCCACTTGGGTACTTAAGTTATGGGTGATATTAATGCCCAAAGCACCGTAAAGTCTATTTTGCCCGAAAACCTCGTCTTGAAGGTTCAAGAAAATCTCATCATAAAAGTTCAGAAAAAATATATCTGTTAAAGGAAGGGTGACCTGTAGCCTATATCTCGCCCTATGTTGAGTATCGTTTCTGTCGCCAAAATCGATAAAGCGTTGTTCAAGTCGGTAGCGATGTTCGAAATTAAACTCCCCGACTTGGTTTTTTAATATGAACTGTTCGAAAATTCGATGCTCAATAGAATTAATCTCATCGGTAAATTCTTCAAAAGTACCGTCGGTGGTTATATGACCGTAACCTAAAGTGGCAATGGCATTTTCATTAATATGGTAATTGGCACCGGTACGTAAAAGTAGTTGGTTGAAGTTTTTACCGTTCTCATAATAACGTAATTGTGCTTCAGTATGAAGGCTCCATTTTTCAGAGAGTTTGTTGGTGCCAAAGTACATATGCCAAGACCCTAATTTGTCTTCTCCGTTTTGGGCAAATGCCTGAGCTGAAATAAAAAGTAAAGTAAATAGTATTAATAAATTCTTCATAATGAAGATGAATGGTTTTTTAGGAGCCTAAAAATAGGCATTTATACATCGGTCAATAACTTATTGATTGTTAAGGCAAACCTAAAATTTAAGTTCTGCCAAGAAACATCGCATACAGAACATCGATTTATCTCGAACTTCCGTTTCTATATTTGATGTTTAGCGCACTATGTTCAATAATTTCTCTGATTCTTTTTTGCCTGGTGGCCTCTCTCTTCGCTTGGTTCAGCCAATATAGGTAGCCTTTTCTTTGGCTTCGGGTGAAGTTCTCAAAGTTCTTTAAAGCCTTCTCGTTCTTAGAGAATGCTTTCTTTAAATCATCGGGCAAGATTCCGTTTTCTACATCGTCTAATTCAGACCACGAGCCATTTTTCTTTGCTATTTCAATAGATTTTAATCCCGTTTGGTGCATTAGGTTATTGGCAATCAATTCTTCTATATGCTGCTTGTTTACTCTGCTCCAAACACTTTTCGCTTTTCTCCTACAAAAGTATTGTCTGCGTTTACCATCTCCAAGGCTTTTGACAGTACTGTCGATCCAGCCGTAACATAGAGCCACACGAACAGCTTCTTCCCACCTCATACTTTCATTTTCATGGTCCACTTTATAGAAGATAAGGTAGATACCAGATTCTTGTGTATGGTTTACATGCAGCCAATCGCGCCATTCATCTGAATTCTTAAAATAAAATTCTTTCATGTTTTGTAATTCGATTACGAAATTCTCAAAATATCCTTTAAAAATACCATTTTGCCCTAAAAAACTTGGGGGTTTAGATTGTGAATCCTTACTTTTAGAGATTGTATTAAACTATCAACAATTCAACATCAACATGAAAAAAATTACTCTTGCCCTCTTGGTAATTTTGGGATTGACCCTTGCCAATTGTGGAAACAAAAGGGAAGGTAAACCCAAGGTACTGGTTTTCTCAAAAACCATGGGCTTTAAGCATGCATCGATACCAGATGGTATTGCGGCCATTCAAAAACTAGGTTCTGAAAACGGTTTTGAGGTAGATACTACCAAAAACTCTGAACTTTTTAATGAAGATAACCTCAAGCAATATTCGGCCATTATTTTTCTTAGTACCACAATGAATGTTCTTGATCATAAGCAAGAAGCGGCTTTTGAACGTTATATTCAATCAGGTGGCGGGTTTGTTGGCGTACACGCCGCTACAGATACCGAGTATGATTGGGGTTGGTACAATAAATTGGTAGGGGCACAGTTTGTGTCGCATCCTGCCGGCACCCCTGAAGCAGACTTTATTATTACCGATAAGAATTTTATTGCAACCAAACACTTTACCGATTCTGTTTGGCACCGAAGCGATGAAATTTACAATTACAAGCGCATTAACCCCGATGTGCATGTGGTCATGAGAGTTGATGAATCGACCTATGAAGGCGGTTTGAATGGAGATAACCACCCCTTTGCATGGTATCATGAATATGATGGCGGTAGAGCCTTTTACACCGGCGCCGGGCATACTTCAGAGAGCTATTCCGAAGATTTGTTCCTCAAGCATCTCTTAGGCGGAATTGAATATGCCATAGGAGAAAATAATAATCTTGATTACTCGAAGGCCACCACGCAACTTCCTCCAGACGCGAATAGGTTTACCAAGGTCGAACTTGTTGGTGGTGAGTTTTTTGAGCCTACCGAAATGACGGTTCTTCCAAATCATGATGTTCTTATTGCCCAGCGTAGGGGCGAAATCATGCATTTTAATTCAGAAACCGAAGAGTTAAAGCAAGTAGCTAAATTAGATGTGTATTTTAAAACATTGAACACCCCTGGCGTTAATGCTGAAGAAGGGGTGATGGGGCTTCAGAAAGACCCTGACTATGCCAATAACAATTGGGTTTATGTTTATTATGCGCCAACCGGAGACCAGTGGGTAAACAGATTGTCTAGATTCAAATATAAAGATGGCAATTTTGATATGGCCTCTGAACAAGTTATTCTAGATATTGAATCGCAACGTGAAATCTGCTGCCATACCGGAGGTTCGATTGCTTTCGGAGGCGATGGCTTGTTGTACCTTTCAACCGGTGATAACTCGACACCATTTAATGAAAAAGGGGTTCAATATGTAAATAGCGGTTTTGCCCCGTTGAACGATTTACCTGACCATGAGCAGTATGATGCCAGAAGGTCATCGGGTAATACAAACGACCTTCGCGGAAAAATTCTTAGAGTAAGGGTTAAGGAAGATGGAACTTACGATATACCGGAGGGCAATTTGTTTCCTGTTGGAACAGATAAAACAAGGCCGGAAATTTATACCATGGGCCATCGTAACCCTTACAGAATTTCTGTAGACCCTAAAAAGGGGCATTTGTTCTGGGGTGAGGTTGGCCCTGATGCTGCCAATGACTCTTTAGATACTAGGGGGCCGCGTGGTTATGACGAAATGAATTTGGCCACCGAGCCAGGCAATTATGGTTGGCCACTTTTTATAGGTAACAATTATGCTTACCGTGATTATAATTATGAAACCGGTGAAAGTGGTGAGGCCTTCAATCCTGAAAAACCTATTAACGACTCGAAGTTCAATACAGGTTTAAAAGAACTTCCTCCAACAAAGCCGGCCTATATCTATTATCCGTATGCAGAAACCTCTGAGTTTCCCCAAGTCGGTAGTGGCGGGCGTAATGCCATGGCGGGGCCTACTTACTATTCCGATATGTTTACTGACGGTGGAGGTCTTCCTGATTACTATGATGGAAAGACCATTATTTATGAATGGATGCGTGGGTGGATGATGGCCGTATCCCTTTTTGAAGACGGCACCTTTAACAAAATGGAACCATTTGCTTCTGATATCAAATTGAGAAATCTGATAGATATGGAATTGGGTCCTGATGGAAAAATATATCTATTGGAGTACGGTAGCGGATGGTTCTCTCAAAATGACGATTCAGGTCTGAGCTTTATTGAATATAATGGTGGAAACAGACCGCCAATGATCGATAATCTTATGGTAAACCATGACACCGGAAAGGTTCCTTTTGAAATTACTGCTGAAGTAAAAGCTGAAGATTTAGAAGGTGATGCCGTTTCTTATCTATGGAATTTAGGTAATGGAGAGACCAAAGAGACCCAAGAACCGAAACTAACCTATACGTACAATAGTAACGGAGAGTATAAAATATCAGTTGAAGTGAAAGATGATAAAGGGGCCAGTGCCGTGAGCGAATCTTCCACAGTAATCGCGGGCAATTCTAGACCTCAAATTTCGATTGATTTGCAAGGCGGCAATTCGACCTTCTTTATCAAGGGTACGCCCATTAAGTATAAGGTTACGGTGACCGACCCCGATGGTAATGACGATATAGATCCTAACAACGTTTTTGTTTCGGTAGATTATATGGAAGGTCTTGATCAAGTAAATCAGTCGCAAGGCCATCAAGAGGTTTCTGCTTCTGTTACAGGTAAAGCACTGACCCAAGGTATGGATTGTAAGGCTTGTCATAAAGAAGGAGAAAAATCAATAGGGCCAAGCTATAAGGATATTGCTGAGAAGTATAAAAATGATAGAGGCGCAAGCCGGTATATACAAAAGAAGATCGTATCAGGCGGATCTGGTGTTTGGGGCGAAGCTGCGATGGCGGCTCATCCTAACATTACCGAAGATGAAACTAGACAGATTGCCGCTTACATACTTTCGTTGGCCGATTCCGGAAAATTAGAGAAATCGTTGCCACTAGAGGGAACTATAATGCCAGAACCTACAGGTAGTGATAACGCAATGATTCTAACCGCTAGCTATACGGATAAAGGTATTAATGGAGTTAAACCTTTAACAGGTGTTCAATCGGTAGCTTTACAGGGCAGTACAGTACCCTTTAGTGAGGCAACAAAGGCTAAAGGGTTTTCACCAGTAGCTTTTGGAGGTATGAACCTATTACTATTACCCGAGGACGAAGGCTGGTTTGCTTTAGAAAATATTGACCTTAAGGGTGTCAACAGTGCTATGGTAACTGCCGGATGGCAAGAGGCACCAAAGGCAGGTATTGAAGTAGAACTTCACTTAAACTCACCTGATGGTGAGCTCTTGGGCAAAGGAAGCATGCCTACCCCTCAAGCGGGTCAACCTGGCGGCGCGATTTTAATTCCTTTAAACAAAGAGATGGATGTAAAGGCCGATGAACTTTATTTCGTATATAAACCTAAGGAAGGAGAGGCTCCGGGCCAAATGGCGGTTACAGGAGTGAAATTTGCTGGCAGATAATTTATTCTCAACTCAATCTATAACTATAAAGGCCGATGTTACATCGGCCTTTATTATTTTATGAATGTAAGAATCGTTATTTTTTGGAAATATCCTGAACATTAACATAGTAATCCCTGTCAACAGTAATTTTTGATTCCTTTTCCGAAGTAGCAAGTTTCATTTGTTGCCACTCTGTGGTAGGGTTAACAGTAACCTTTTTATCCCCAATGTTTAGTTCAAGAGGCATTGTGAAGCCATCGATAACTTGACTATAGCGATACTTGATTCCCTCAGGGGTCATCTGATATTCAAAATTGGGAATGTTAGCGGTACGCAAATATTGGTCGAATACTTTCGACAAATCAATCCCTGACTTATCAATTATATAATTCTCGATTTGCTGGGTTGTCACCGTACTGTGATAGAATTCTTTGTTGAGCCCACGAAGTATTTGACGCCATTTTTCATCATCACCAATTATCTGCCTAATAGTGTGCAACATATTGGCGCCTTTGTAATACATATCACCACTTCCTCTGTGGTTCACATCGTATTTGCCTATGATAGGCTTGTCATTCTGAATGTTTGCGCGTGTTCCGATTACGTAATCGGCCGAAGCCTCCTTACCATAATAATAGTCAATGAATAAGTTTTCGGAGTAAGCCGTGAAGCCTTCATGAACCCACATGTCGGCAATATCTTTGTAAGTAATATTGTTCGCAAACCATTCGTGACCGGCCTCGTGAATTATAATGAAATCGAACTTTAGACCCCATCCGGTACCCGATAAATCTCTGCCAAGATACCCCATTTTGTATTGATTGCCATAGGTCACCGAGCTTTGGTGCTCCATACCCAAGTAGGGTACTTCTACCAACTTAAAACCATCTTCATAAAAAGGGTAGGGGCCGAACCAATGCTCAAATGCTTCCATCATTTTTGGCGCATCTTTAAAATGTTCTTTGGCTTTCTCAAGATTGTAGGGCAACACATAATAGTCCATTTGAAGAGCACCCTTTTCGCCTTGATATTTTTCTTCAAAGTGAACGTAATCAGCAATGTTGATATTCACCCCGTAGTTATTGATGGGGTTTTTGACGAACCATTCATAGGTGTTGCTGTTTTCATCTACCGCCCTCAATTGACCATTTGAAACATCCATCAAACCCTTAGGGGCCTTAACCCTGATCTTCATGCTGTCGACTTCATCGTACATATGGTCTTTATTGGGCCACCAAACGCTGGCACCTAAACCTTGATTTGAAGTTGCTATAAATTCTTTGCCATTATTGTCTTTTTTCCAAGAGAAACCACCATCCCATGGCGCTCTCACCGCTTCTCTCGGATGCCCTGAAAAGTATACTTTTACCTCTTTGAACTCACCCTTATTTTGTTTCTTTTTTAATTGAACGAAATGGGCATTGCCATCATGCTCTACCTTGAGTTCGGCCCCATCTTGCTCGACCTTATCAATTTTCATCGGAGGCTGCAAATCAATTTGCATTACTTTTTGGGGCTCTAAAACTTCATAACGAATCAGATTGGAACCTTTTATTGACTTATTCGTTGGATTTACATCGACATATAGGTCGTAATAATTAAGGTTCCACCATTCTCTTTCTGGGGTAATACTGCCGCGTAAGGTATCTTGCTGCGTAAACTCTTGAGATGTAGCTATGATTGTTGTAAGTGCACCACAAAAGGCTAAGAAATATTTCATCAAATAAATTTTTGATGTCAAGATACTTCAATTTTGCAACACGGGCAGCGTTCTCAACTGAACAGGATATAAACACACCAGAATGAACCCGAACTTTTAATAGATGAACCTATTCAAAAGAGCCCTTACATTTTTAATACTTTCAACGTAATACCGTGCATTGGTTTTTTGTCTACCGACCTTTACGGTAACGGCATCCTCAGGAAGTTCCATAAACATAAATTCATCCGTCCAATCGTCGCCAATTGCAAATGAAAAGTCATAGTCTTTTTCAGCGTACATGCGCATGGCCGCCCGACCTTTGTTCACATTACTGCTTTTAATTTCCATGACCTTATTACCGTTCAGAACACTTAAATCGTCGGTACCGATCAGACTGGTAAGCACGGTGTTGAGTTCGCTGGCTCTTTTCTGGCCAAAATCAGGATCGGTATTTCTATAATGCCATGCAAGAGAATAGTTTTTTTCTTCTATAAAACTTCCTGGAGTTCGGTCGACAAACGATTCGAGTACCGGCAGAATTTTTTCCATCCAATCTTTCTTGACCTTTTCCAACATTTTGAACTCTTCACCATGCTGTGAAATCCACACGCCATGTTCCACAATCATATTGTATTTTTTATGCAAGAACCACTTGGTAAAGGTCTCTTTGTCACGACCGCTTATAAGAAACATGTCGGTATTCTCTTGGTTGGCCAAGGTATCAAGCAAGTCATAAAGCTCATCATCTGGGGCAGCCTTTTGCGGGTCTTTATGAAAGCCGGCCAGGGTGCCATCATAATCAATAAAAAGAAGTCTTTTGCTCGAATTTTTGTAATTATCTACAATGGTATCCATTAGATCGACAGACAGCTTTCTGGCCACATGGCTGAAATCTTTTCCTTTTTGGTCTAATAGAGAATCCATAAAATCGTTCGCCCATTTCTCTACGTTATACCGTTCCAATCTTTTTTGCAGAATAGAATTACGTTCTCTTTGCTCTTCTTTAGGCATGGTAATAGCCTCTTTAAGAGCGTCGGCCGTTTGCTCAAAGTTGTTGGGGTTGACCAGCATAGCTTCGTTCATCTCGTTGGCCGATCCTGCCATCTCACTTAAGATGAGAACCCCCGTTTGGTCAGTTCTTGTCGCGATGTATTCTTTGGCCACCAAGTTCATACCATCTCTAATAGGTGTCAACCAAGCAATATCGCACGATGTATACAGGTCGATAAGGTTTTCAAAGGGCATGGAGCGATAGAAGTACCAAATGGGCGTCCAGCTTACTGTTGAAAACTCCCCATTAATTCGGCCCACCAATTCATCGATTTCTCTCTTGAGCAATTGATATTGGGGTACGTTTGAACGGGAAGGTACCGCCAAAATAATCAAGCGTACTTTTTCTTTGTATTGCGGGTATTTATTCAAAAAGTACTCAAATGCGTACAGTCTTTTAGCTATGCCCTTGGTGTAATCAAGTCTGTCAATCGAAAGAAAGAACTTAGCTTCTTTGTCGGCATCTTTGTGTTTATTGAGTCTTCGTTGTAATTCAGATTGATTTTCCGGCTGGTTCTTTTTATTCTCTTTGGCAGCCTCATTGAATTTTTTGTAATCGATACCCATCGGAAAAGAGTCGACTTTGATGACCCTATCATCCATATAAATATCATTGAAACTCACATCGAGCCCCAACAATCTTCTAACAGAACTCAAAAAGTGCCTTTCATAATCATAAGTGTGAAAACCGATTAAGTCCGAACCCAAAAGACCTTCAAGAATTTTCTCCCGCCATGGCAATGTTCTAAAAATCTCAAACGAAGGAAAAGGTATATGCAAAAAGAACCCGATGGATATATCGGGCTTTTTCTCTCTTACCATTTGGGGTACTAACATCAACTGATAATCATGAACCCAGATGGTATCGTCATCATCTGCGGCTTCCAAAATCGCATCCGCGAATTTTTGGTTTACCTTTTTATAGATGTCCCAGTTTTTGAGTTCAAATTCAGAATACTCAAGAAAATAGTGAAATAAGGGCCAAATAGTTCTGTTACTAAAGCCGAAATAAAAGCCATCTACTTCACTGGAGGTCAAATTCACTTTTGACGACCCATGCTCTTTTAATGCCTTGTCAATTTTTGGAGCCAGTTCGTCCGGTATTTCTTCATCCGTTAGTCCGCTCCAGCCAATCCATAAACTATCCCCTCCTGAGTGAACTGATTTCATTCCTGTAGCCAATCCGCCAACACTGGGAATAGCTGTTATTTCACCGTTGCTGATTTGTAACTGAACAGGTAGTCTGTTTGAGATTATGATAGTTTTGCCCATAAATTGGTTTTTTTGCTTTGTTTTGATGTTTATTTCTCTAAATTTCGTGAAAAAGATGGCCAATAACAATTCAGGGGCCGTTTGAATCAACAATTTTATTGAATGGATAATTTAGACTATGGAATAATAGGGAATTGCCGAAGTGCGGCCCTTATATCAAAAACAGGAAGTATTGATTGGTGCTGTTTGCCAGAGTTCGATTCTTCTTCGGTGTTTGCCAAACTTCTCGATGAGAAAATCGGAGGTAGTTTTGGGTTTAATGTAGATGGGAGTTATGATATAGAACAGACCTACGTTGGTAACACCGCTATCTTGTTGACTTCTTTTTCAGATGGGGAAAACGCTTTTGAAGTCTATGATTTCATGCCTCGTTATCATTTGGAAGGCGGCGGATATCATTCACCACCAGAAATCGCTCGTTATATCAAACATAAATCGGGTCGGCCTAAATTCACCGTTCAGTATGACCCTAAATTAGAATATGCCTCAGGAAAAACAAGGACCTATGTGAAGCATAACTTCATCGCCAGTTTAACGCATGCAGAGTCGTTCGATACCGTTTTTCTATATACCTCATTTAATAAAAATGCCGTGGTAGAGGGGCGTGAAATGGAAATTACCGAAGATGGCTATTTTCTTCTGGGTTACAACGAGAAAATACTATTGCCGAATACCGAAAAAATGTATTTAGAGCTCGAACGAACCAAAGTATACTGGTTGAATTGGAGCAACAATACCCCCACCTATAGAAAGTATAACAAAGAAATTCACCGAAGTGCCGTGACGCTTAAACTGTTAAGCTATGATAAAACAGGTGCCGTTTTGGCGGCAGCGACTACCTCTTTGCCGGAAACTATTGGCGAAGTGCGCAATTGGGACTATCGTTTCTGTTGGATCAGAGATGCCTCAATGGTCGTGAAAGTGGTGAGCGAGTTGGGCCATAAAAACGTGGCTCGCCGTTATCTTCAGTTCATTATCGACCTAATGCCCGATAAAGATGAAAAGCTTCAGATTATGTACGGCATTAATAAAGAAAAGAAGCTTACAGAAGAGACTTTAGAACACTTGAGTGGGTATAAAGGTTCTAAGCCCGTACGTGTCGGTAATGCGGCCTATATTCAAAGGCAAAATGATATATATGGTATTCTAATGGATGTCATTTATGAGAATTTAGTGAAATTCAGCACCGATATCGCCAATGGCGAAGATATTTGGAGCATTACCAAAGGCATTGTTTGGATTGTTGATAAACACTGGCAGGAGGCCGATAAGGGTATATGGGAGTTTAGATCTGAAGATCGTCATTTTACTTTCTCGAAAGTGCTTTGTTGGACGGCCATTGATCGTGCCATAAAAGTGGCGAAAATTTTCAATAAGCATCACAAAATTGAGAAATGGAAACCTCTGAGGGATGAGATTTGGGCCGATATTTATGAGAATGCATGGAATGATGAGGTAAAAGCTTTTACCCAGTCATACGGTTCTAAGCACTTAGATGCCTCCGTTTTATTGATGGAATCTTATGGATGTATCGATGCCAAACATGAAAAATTTGTTAGTACAGTCGAAGCTATCGAAAAGGAATTGAGTAATGACGGACTTTTGTATCGATACAAAAATGAGGATGATTTTGGGCTGCCCTCATCTTCTTTTACGGTTTGTACTTTTTGGTTTGTCAACAGTCTATTTAAAATAGGGCAGGAGGAAAAAGCGATGGAATATTTTGACAGGTTGCTTAGCTACAGTAACCATTTAGGACTCTTTAGTGAAGATATTGATTTTAAGACCAAAAGGCTTTTAGGAAATTTTCCACAAGCGTATTCTCATTTGGCCTTGATAGAATGTGCCATCAATTTTTCGAACAAGCATAGTGAAGAAAAAATATTGGAATCAATGCGGGAATAAAAACCTAAGTATTACTTATTTATAGGAAGCTATAAATAAGTGATGTTTATTATCTAGAATGACACTTATAAATGATTAAAAAAGAACAGTAAATAATAAAAAAGCACCCAATTCGGGTGCTTTTTTATGTAATGTAAATTCTAACTAGTCAAAAGTATAGCCATTATCCGAAGCCACTTTATCAGCAATTTGATTTCGAAGGGCCACCACGTTCGGGTTATTGGTATACTTGGTGAATCTTTTGAGCCCCATAAGCATCATGCGCTGCTCGTCACCTTCCGCAAAAGAAATAATCGCCTCTTTTCCTCTTTTAATGATAGTCTCAGTGGCATTGTACAAATACAATTGTGCCATGGCAATTTGAGGTGCTTGGTTTTCTTCACCAAAGCGTTTGGCGTTCTTTTCTGTTCTAAGCAGTGTACTTTCCGCCATGTATACCTCTATAAGTATATCAGCGGCCGCAAGCATTAATTGCTGGTGTTGTTCTAACTCAGGGCCGAATTTCTGAACTGCGCTTCCGGCAACCATTAGAAAGACTTTCTTTAATCGAGCCAACAAGTCTTTTTCCTCTGAGAAAAGCTCTGAAAAATCAGGAGTATCAAATGAAGGAATGCCCATAAGTTCATCTGCAACCGCAGTGGCCGGACCCAAAAGGTCAACATGACCCTTCATGGCTTTTTTGACCAGCATGCCTACTGCCAACATTCGATTGATTTCGTTCGTACCTTCATAAATTCTGGCGATTCTCGCATCTCGCCAAGCTTTTTCCATAGGAGCATCGGCACTGAAGCCCATTCCACCAAAGATCTGCACGCCCTCATCTGTCGTGTGCTGAACATCTTCGGATACGGCCACTTTTAAAATGGAACATTCTATTGCATATTCTTCAACACCTTTTAGTTCAGCTTCTTGATGACTATTGCCACCAGCTTGTCGAATGGCAATTCGGTCTTCAATATTCTTAGCTGCCCTGTAGCATGCAGATTCCCCTACATAGGCATTAACCGCCATATCCGCTATTTTTGCCTTAATGGCACCGAAGTTGATAATAGGTGTTTTAAATTGTACGCGCTCATTGGCATATTTGACGCCTTCGGTTACGACCCTTCTTTGGGCTTCTAAACACGCGGCTGCCAATTTTATACGGCCTACATTCAAGGCGTTCATTGCAATTTTAAAACCATTGCCACGCTCAGACAGCATATTCTCAACCGGTACTTTCGTCTCATTAAAGAAAACCTGGCGAGTAGAGGAGGAGTGAATTCCTAATTTCTTTTCCTCATCTCCTAAGCTGATACCATTGCTTGGGTCATTTTCAACAATAAAACCTGTGATATTTTTGTCATTTTCGATTCTAGCGAAAACAATAAAAAGATTGCAGAAACCGGCATTGGAAATCCACATTTTTTGACCTGAAATAGAGTAATGCTTACCATCCTCAGAAAGTATAGCTTTGGTTTTACCGGAATTGGCATCGGAACCTGCTCCGGGCTCAGTTAAACAATAAGCGCCAAACCACTCGCCAGAAGCCAATTTCGGAACATACTTTAGTTTTTGCTCTTCGGTACCATAGAGCGTAATCGGCATCGTACCGATACCCGTATGAGCACCAAATGCTGTACTGAACGAACCTGTGGCCCCAGAGATATAGTCACATACTAACATAGTAGAAACAAAACCCATACCCATACCTTCATACTTCTCAGGTACTGCTACGCTCAAAAGGCCCAGTTCACCTGCTTCTCTCATACACTCTTCCGTATAGGCGTAATCTTTCTTTTCAAAGCGTTCCCAATGTGCCCAAAGTTTACGGTCAACGAATTCTTTGGTGCTGTCACGCATCATTCGCTGCTCTTCATTTAGGTCTTCGAGGGTGAATATATCTTCGCATTTGGTTTCTTTGACCAAAAATTGGCCACCTCTTAAAAGGTTGTCTTTTTGTATAGTTTCAGTACTCATCTTATTGGTTTTATCCTGTTTCTAATTATCGAGGTTATTTAATAGTATTTTAATTACATATCAAAAACCCGTCTACTTCAAAAATTCAAAAATACCGGCTGCCCCTTGACCTGTACCTACGCACATGGTCACTAAGCCATGTTTGCCCTGCATGTTTCTTTTGCGCATTTCATCAAACAATTGAACGGAAAGCTTGGCACCCGTGCACCCTAACGGATGACCTAATGCAATAGCACCGCCATTCACGTTTATAATATCATTATTCAACTCTAATTCACGAATTACGGCTATTGATTGTGAGGCAAAGGCTTCGTTTAATTCAATCAATTCTACATCTGATTGTTGTAAGCCAGCTTGTTTCAATGCCTTTGGAACAGCCTTTACGGGACCAATTCCCATAATTCTTGGCTCAACACCTGCTGCGGCATAACTCACTAAACGAGCTTCAGGTTCTAAATTTAATTCCTTCACCATTTCTTCGCTCATAACCATTACGAATGCCGCACCATCACTTGTTTGCGATGAGTTACCGGCAGTTACGCTACCATTGGCGGCAAAAACAGGCCGAAGCCTACCCAATACTTCCAAAGAAGTGTCTGCCCGTGGACCTTCATCTTTGGTGACTGTATAGTTTTTTGTTGCTTTTTTTCCATCGGAGCCCACATAGGTATGCTCGACTTGAATAGGTACTATTTGGTCTTGAAATCTATCTTCAGATTGTGCTTTTAATGCTTTTTGATGTGAGTTGAAGGCGAACAAATCTTGGTCTTCACGAGAGACTTTGAACTCCTGTGCAACGGCTTCGGCAGTATTGCCCATTCCCCAATAATAATCTTCATGACCAGATTTCACCAAATCGTAGTTCAGCTCGGTTTTGAAGCCTGTCATGGGTACGGAACTCATACTTTCTACCCCGCCGGCAATGATGCAATCTGCCATACCGGACTGAATTTTTGCTGTTGCAATGCCAATAGTTTCTAGCCCTGAAGAGCAAAAGCGGTTGACGGTAACCCCTGGTACGTCGACTATATCTAACCCCATTAAGGAAATCAAACGGCCCATATTAAGACCTTGAGACCCTTCGGGCATGGCATTACCTACAATTACATCGTCTATTCTTTTTTTGTCAAAATCAGGTAGCTTACCCATTAAATATTCAATGGTTTCAGCTGCAAGTTCATCTGCCCTTTTAAAGCGGAAACCACCTTTACCGGATTTACCTACCGCGGTTCTATACCCTTTGACTATATATGCTGTTTTCATATTTGTAATTTGACTGAGGATGATTTGACATAAGACCTAAGACTTGTTCTCCAGGCTTTCCATAAAACGTGAAATCATTCCTTGTAGTGATTGAATTTTTTGTTTTCGAAAATTATGATTTGCTGCCATAGTCTTATGTCTTAAGTCTTTCTTCTTTCAACTAATAACTACCAGACTGATTAATTTCTAAGCGGCTTTCCTGTTTTAAGCATATGCTGTATTCTTTCCAATGTTTTTCTTTCGGTACAAAGGGATAAAAAGGCTTCTCTCTCCAAATCCAAAAGATACTGCTCACTTACGTAGCTAGGTTCCGATAAATCGCCACCGGCCATTACATAGGCCAATTTGTTCGCAATCTTCTTGTCATGTTCACTTATGTATTTGCTCGCTTCCATTGAATCAGTACCCACTAAGAACATACCTAAGGCTTGCTTACCTAAAACTTTAATATCCTTTCTCTTTATAGGTTTGGTATAGCCGGATTCGGCCATCAATTTTGCATGTGCCTTTGCAGTGGCGATTTGCCTATCCTTATTGACAACTACGATATCCTTACCATGTTGAAGTATGCCTAAATCATAAGCTTCATATGCTGATGTAGATACTTTGGCCATTCCGATGGTCAAAAAGTATTCTTGAAGTACGTTCAATTCAACATCGTTCTTTTTAAAGGTGTCCTGTGCCCTTAGGGCAAACTCCTTTGATCCACCACCTCCTGGTATCACGCCTACACCGAATTCGACCAAGCCGATATACGTTTCTGCCGCAGCTACCACCTTATCGGCATGTAACGAAAGTTCGCAACCGCCGCCCAATGTCATGCCGTGAGGTGCGGCAACCGTTGGTATGGATGAATATCGCATTCGCATCATGGTATCTTGAAACATTTTAACGGCCATGTTCAGCTCATCATATTCTTGTTCAACGGCCATCATAAAAATCATTCCGATATTGGCACCAACGGAAAAATTTGCGGCCTGATTACCGACAACCAAGCCTTGAAAATCTTTTTCAGCTAGGTCTATGGCTTTGTTTAATCCGCTAAGAACATCACCGCCGATGGTATTCATTTTAGACTGGAACTCGACATTTAAAATGCCATCACCTAAATCTTCAACAACTACACCGCTATTTTTGAAAACCTCATGGCTCTTACGAATATTATCAAGAATTATAAAAGCATCTTGACCTGGTACCTTTTCCATAGACTTTTTAGAAATGTCATAGAAATAGGTCGCTCCATCTTTTACTGAGTAAAATGAAGTGATTCCTGCTGATTTCATTTCGGAAACCCACTGTGCGGCTTCTTGGTTCTCTGAATTAATGAACTCAAGACCTTTTTCTAAACCAACGGCATCCCAAATTTGGAATGGACCATGTTCCCAACCGAAACCTGCTTTCATGGCGTCATCAATCTTATAAAGCTCGTCTGTTATCTCTGGAACTCGATGGGAAACATAGGCAAACAATTGCCCGAAACTTTTTCGATAAAATTCACCGGCCTTATCCTTACCTCCTGTTAAAATGGCAAAGCGATCGATGACCTTATCCACCGTTTTGGTAAGTTCAAGAGTGGCGAATTTGGCACTCTTTTTAGACCGATAATCCATTGTATCAAGGTCTAAAGTCAAAATTTCACTCTTGCCTTTATCGTCTTTTACTTTTTTATAAAAACCCTGTCCTGTTTTGCTGCCCAACCACTTTTTCTCCATCATGGTGTCGATGAAATCGGGTAATTTGAATAAATCGTGACGTTCGTCATTTGGGCAATTTTCGTAAATACCGTTAGCCACATGAACCAGCGTATCTAGACCTACGACATCAACGGTTCTAAAAGTGGCAGATTTAGGCCTGCCAATGACCGGTCCGGTTAGTTTATCCACTTCTTCAACGGTCATTCCCATTTCTTTTACCATATGAAAAAGACTCTGAATACTGAAAATGCCGATACGGTTACCGATAAAGGCGGGAGTATCTTTTGCCACTACGGAAGTTTTTCCAAGAAACTTTTCCCCATAACCATTTAGAAATTCCAGAACTTCTTGAGAGGTCTTGGGCCCGGGTATAATTTCAAAGAGTTTGAGATATCTGGCAGGATTGAAAAAATGCGTGCCGCAGAAATGTTTTTGAAAATCTTCACTACGACCTTCCGACATAAATTTAATCGGAATACCTGAAGTATTTGAAGTAATTAAAGTTCCAGGCGTTCTATGTTTTTCAAGGTTTTCGAAAACTTGCTTTTTAATATCAAGCCTTTCTACCACTACTTCGATTGTCCAATCAACCTTAGAGACTTTAGCAATATCATCTTCTAAGTTACCTGTAGTTATTCTTGATGCGAATTTTTGATGGTAAATAGGAGAAGGCTTAGATTTAAGGGCTGCAGTCAATGAGTCATTTACCAGCCTATTTCTTACGACTTTGTCATTTAGGGTCAAACCTTTCGCCTTTTCCTTTTCGTTCAGCTCACGAGGAACAATATCGAGAAGTAAGACTTCTACCCCGATATTGGCGAAATGACAGGCAATGCCGCTGCCCATAATACCGGATCCAATAACCGCTACTTTATTAATGTGTTTGTTCACTTTACTAATGTTTATAGGTTAAGAGGTCATTCAGGTTTATGACCGTTAATTGTTTTGTCAGTATTTTGTACGTTCTTTTCAGCAATCATCTCGTTAATCGAATCCATCACCTCAAAAAAGCCGTCAAGTTTATCTTGCGAAACTTTTGACCGTACCGCTTCGTTGAATCGCAAAACGACATTCTTAGAGTCGGTTCTTTTTTCCAGCCCAAAATCGGTTAGATGAATAAGAACCCCTCGACCATCTTTAGGGTTGGGTTTTCTTTCTATCAAACCCTGTTCTTCCATTCTCTTTAAAATGCGAGAGAGACTGGTGGCTTCCATTCCCATTTTCGGACCCAATGATGTAGAGGGCGTTCCTGTTTTTGGGTCAATACTCAAAAGGGTAAAGCCAACGGCCATTGTTGAACCGAATTTTTTTGCCTCTTCGTTATACATTCGAGCTACGGCTTGCCAGGTCGCACGCAGCGCGTAGTCAATAGTAATATCTTTCATCGGTTGGATTTAGGTTATCCAAATATATAAAAATTTATTATGCACGCATAATAAAATGATGAAAAAATATTTAACTGTTACGGCCTTCTTTCCGCTTTTAATTATTGATGATAATTCATTTTAATTATGGGAGGGGGACATCTTAATGCCCATAAATATCATTGTATAGCTCTTGATACTTTTCTCTAATTATTTTTCTTCTGAGTTTCATGGTAGGGGTGAGGTGGCCTTCGCTAATACTCCACACATCGGGTGTTAACCTAAATTGTTTGACCTTTTCCCATTTGGCAAACTTTTCGTTGGCCTCATCAACTTCTTTTTGAAATTGATCCAATACCTTTTCATTCAGAATAATATCTGAGTTCTCAGGAATTGTAATTTGGTTCGCTTTTGCCCACTCGTTCAAATATTCAAAATCGGGTTGAATAAGTGCAGCCGGCATTTTTTCACCTTCGCCCACCACCATGATTTGTTCAATAAAACGAGATTGCTTGAACCTGTTCTCAAGAAGTTGCGGGGCCACATATTTGCCGCCAGAGGTTTTGAACATTTCTTTTTTACGATCCGTAATTTTAAGAAACCCTTCTTGGTCTATTTCTCCGATATCGCCTGTATGAAAATAATTGTCGATGACTACTTCGGCGGTTCGCTCGGGGTCTTTGTAATAGCCCATCATAACTTGCGGACCTTTAATGCATATTTCACCGTCCTCCGCTATTTTTACCTCGGTGCGGGCAATAGGTTTACCCACGGTGCCAATTTTAAATCCTCCGTCTCGCATATCATTGACCGAAATAACAGGAGATGTTTCGGTAAGCCCATAGCCTTCCATGAGTCCGAATTCGGCGGCGTTGAATATTCTAGCCAATCTAGGTTGTAATGCAGCACTACCCGATGCTATCAACATAAGGTTGCCGCCTAATCCCTCCTTCCATTTTTTAAAAATCAGTTTTCGGGCGATTCCGAGTTTTAGCTCATATAGCCGACCATTTTCACCATAAGGTTTGTATTGAAGTCCGATTTCGATGGCCCAAAAGAAAAGTTTCTTTTTAAGTCCTGTTAGCTCTGTTCCCTTAGCCAGAATTTTATCATAGACCTTTTCCAATAACCGAGGGACGGCTGTCATTACATGCGGGCCGGTTTCCTTCAGGTTTTCACTGATTTTATCTAGCGATTCGGCATAGTAAATAGTAACCCCCCTGAACTGATATAAATAAATCAGCATTCTTTCGTAAACATGGCACAGCGGTAAAAAACTTAGTGATTTGGTCTGTCCGTCTTTTATAGGAAAGCGTTTTGAGCTTTCTATGGCATTGCTGACCAAGTTGTCATGAGACAACATTACACCTTTGGGTCTACCTGTTGTGCCGGATGTATATATTAAGGTAGCCAAGTCGGATGGCTTTACATCATTTTTTAACCGGTCTACTTCTTCTTGGTTGGAGGTATCTTTTCCTAATTCAAGTACTTCACTCCAATTTTTGCAAACGGTAAGTTGATCAAAAGAGTAGACATCTTTTAGTGATGGAACCTGATCTCTGATAGCCGCGACCTTATCATACACTTCCTGACATGATACAAAGCAGTACTTGGCCTCTGAATGGTTGAGCACATAGGCATAGTCATCTTCGGAGATTGTTGGATAGATAGGCACGTTCTGCGCACCTAACTGTAAAATTCCGATATCCATTATGTTCCACTCGGTTCTATTGGTCATGCTTATGACCGCTATTTTATCGTTCGGCCCAACGCCCATACGTAATAAGGCCCTGCTCATGGCGTTGGCCTTATCAATATATTCTTGGGTAGAAGTAGCTACCCATTGTCCGTTAACCTTGGTAACCAGTGATTTATCTAGATTGAAATTCTTCAATTGATAATAAGGAAAATCAAAAAGGAGAGTGATATCTGTCATAGTCGGCTGTTATTAACCTGTTGCAAATTATGAAAAGCGAGCGGTATTTTAAAACGGGATTAACAAAATTAGTGCTGTTTTAGTATGAATATTTGAATTTAATCGATAAGAGGGGTGCAGTTCATCGTAATCTCATTTTTGTTCACAATAAATCGTAATGCTTATTGTTATAGGTGATAATTTCATTTTTTGTAGGAAAATACATTATTTAAATTAAATCCGAATTGCATGATGAAAAACTACGTTCGCAACTCTTTCATTTTAACCCATCTTTTGGCTCTTACGGCTTTGTGCAGCCATTATGTAAACGCGCAAGGTGAGCCATTTGAATGTGATTACAATGCCTATCTTTTTCAATATAACGATATTTACGCGGTAGATTTAGCCTCGGGCAGTGCCTATCTAGTTTCTGAAAATGTAACGCCGGGCAATATAAACGCTGCGGCCTATAACTCGGCCGACGGATATATTTGGGGATATTTGTCGACCCCAAGCAAATCAATCGTAAGAATAGGTAAGAATTTTTCAACGGATGTTTATACAATACCGGAACTACCGGATAGTAATAATAAGTATGTGGGAGATATTTCTATCGACGGTATTTATTATTTCAGGTCAGGCTCTTCAACTTATCACGCCGTTGACCTGAATCCTGAATCGAACAACTATTTAGAGTTTATTGGTTCTACCACCCTAAGTCAGAATATCAATATTCATGATTGGGCCTTTAATGCGGTTGATGGTAAGCTGTATACGGTTGAAAAAGGCACCAACATTCTCTATAGAATTGACGCACAAACAGGAGTAGTGCTTCCTTTAGGGGTAGTGCCCATACTTTCCGGACTCAACTATACTTTCGGTGCCGTCTATTTTGATGTAGATGGTAACTTCTATGTTTCTGCCAACCAAACCGGTTCTGTTTATAAAGTTAATAATGTGCACAATATATTGGCAGGAGGCCTCATTCAATCCAATATTTTCGCTTTTGGTCCTGCTTCTTCTCTTAATGATGGTGCGCGATGCCCTACGGCACCTGTACCACAAGAAGATTGCATCAATGGTCTTGATGATGATGGCGATGGTCTTGTAGACTGTGATGACCCGGCGTGCTCAGGGGTAGCCACCTGTCCGGAAATCAATCTAACTTCGGGTGCCAATGATGGAGGACTTGAAAGTAACGACCGTTTATCCGCTTTGATCAGTGAAAGAAATTATAAGAGGGCGGCAACCAATTATAAGTTTGATAAAAAAACCGCTAAAAGGCTTAAAAAGGGAGCATCTTACGGAAAAAGTGGTAAATATTCGGCAAACGCTATTCCGTTAGCAGACCTCATTCCCCTTGATATAATAGGAGAAACCAGCACCATTGAATCTTCACCAGCTGATTTACTTGATTTGACCAATGCTTCAGATATCTATTCCGTTGATTATTTAAAAGGCTCCGATAATATTGGTGCTTTGATGGTCATAAAGACCGAGAGTAAGGTTTATGAGCATAGCAAGTTTATCTGTGACCGATTTTTAGGCGCCCAATTACTTTCGGTTTCAAATATTCAACTAAGGGAAAAAGACTTTATTAAGTCGATTATCAAGCAACCTGACGGGGCTACTGAATTCGCTTTATCGTTCTCGGCCCGAATAGATGGTCAAGGTCAGTTTGTTATTGAATCGCATTGGAATATTGATGCTTATGCCGATAATTCATCGTACTACAATTTCCAAATTTGGGCCAATACAGTCGATGATCTTTTGGCATTGGCCGATGAAATATTGAACCTCTTAGAAGCAAGCGCTACCATCAGCGATTACAAGGCATCAACGCCGCCTCCTGTTTTTGTTAAATCAGCCAAATATGCTAACGGTAAGGTACTGTTGAACTTAGTTAACAATAATAAATCGGGGGGAATAGACCTTCAAGGTGGCTTAAAAAGAACGGAAACGCTTTCAACCGAAAGTATGTCGTTCAGTTCACCTATCGATGGGTATCTTGATTCCATATCGTTACAAACAGGTAGTCTCTTCGATTTTGGTTTTCGAGTGAGTAATACCAAAGGCGGAACACCAGATGATCTTTTTGTGGCTGATGCTCCTTGGGGTCTTGATGCTTCCGCGGAAGGTACTACGGTTAAGACCTATCAAGTGCTTGAATCGACCCAACCGTTTATGGAAGAAGGTTATTCTGTGGAAAGAAATATTGAGCTTAGCGGTCGCACTTCGAGTTACATTGGGGTCTACAGGGCACTGAGCCCAAGGTTTTCGGCGGTTGACCTTTCAGAATACGGAAAGTTAAGTTTTGAGGCGGAAGGTACAGGAACCCTTGAGGTAAAAATAACCAAGGGCGATGGTAGTACCTACTCCGCAAAGGTCGACCTTTCTGCTCAAACGGAGACGCATGTTATAGCAACTGATGACTTCACCAAGAACGGAAAAAGTACCGATTTCTCGAATATTAGGGTGCTTAATTTTAATCTTTTGGCCGAGAACGGTTCGGAAGAAGACAAATCTTTAAAACTCAAGAATGTTAGTTTCAACAATAAAGAGCAACCGAAAGCTTTTATTCTCGATGATACCAATAAATCTCTTTTATTCCCAAATCCTGTAAGAGAGTCTGCAGACCTCTATTTCTATGAGGAAAAAGCAGGTAGTTATCTGCTAGAAATTTATGATTTAACGGGAAAGAAGATGGTTCAGAATCAAATGAGCGGTGATTCACAAAAAGGACAAAATAAAATTACAATTCAAAAACATAGCCTTTCCCCTGGACTGTACCTTTATAAGCTTACCAGTTCGAATGATAGAATTTGGAGTGATAAGATTATGATAAAATAGAAAATTGGGGCCTACAAAACTCATTGTTGGGCATGAAAATTAGCTCTTTCATAAGTGCAGTTTCATGCCCTCATGACTTGCCATAAAACCCAGTTGTTTGTAAAATTCAAGAGCTTCGGTGCGATTTTTATCCGAGGTCAATTGAACTACGTGGGCCCCTTTTTCTTTTGCAAATTCAATTACCCAATCAAACATGTACTTTCCAAGGCCCCTACCACGGTGGTCTTGATGAATTCTTACGGCCTCAATTTGACATCTTATGCCTCCTCTATAGGTCAAATATTGTATAAAGCTCAATTGAAAAGTTCCCAATATGGAAGAATCTACATTTTCGAGCACCATTAAAAATTGATGGGGGTCTTTTTCAATAACCTCAAAAGCCTTGACATAATATTTCGGTAATGGCTTTTCAAAATTTTCTCGTAATCTACCCAATGGGTCATTGGCTAAAAGAGCCACTATTTCTGAAAGATCATTTAATTCAGCTTTACGTATGTTCATATGACCTGCTTTAATATTTGCTTGTATTACATCGAAATTTAAAATATCGATTTAAATCGATTGGTTTTTTCGGTTTTAAATTTTTTAGGGTGAGAAATAACGAAATTCTTACAATCTACACATGTTTTATTACAAAATGTAGGCTTTAACATTTTTAACTGTAAATAATAGATTACTTTTAATAGCCTTTTTTAAGATTTACTCTTTTAGGCCTTACTTATTGTCGACCTCTGCCCATACCTCTTTTGTTCCTCCTAGGTAGGGATATTTTACACATTCTAACATAAAACGATTTAAGGTGAAAGCACTGCTTTTTTACTGTACTCTTCTCTGTTTGCTATGGGGGTGCGGTACAAGAAAATCAGAAACCAACAAACCCATCTCAGCTACCAAAGCCATGAAAGAAATACGAGTTGATGAACAACAAGGTATGGTTGATTATCGAGAAGATTTACAAAAATTCATCATTACCTACCACCAAAAAGAAACTATCGACGGCCAGATTACCTGTATACCTGCCCAAAATGAAATGATTCCCCGAGACCTTCAAAAACCGGGAATACGCGTCGTTTTCTCCGGTTTACTTACCGAGGATCCTACTTTGCCACCACCCCGTATGGGAGGTGAGCAAGTTTTACTTCTTAAGGAGTTAGATAGCATGCATTTGTACAACAAAAACTAAAACATTTATCATGAGTGAAGTTGCAGAAAAAAAGAGCACAAAGAAGCTCAAAAAAGCGGAGTATGTTCCACAGAAATCAACGGACATCAGCGAGCTACAGAAACATTTACAGTTATTCGGGTATTTTAATCCGTCCGATGCGGCCTTTGGTACCGGAAACAATCGTCCGCCACAACCGGAAGACGCGGCCCTTGAGAGCCTGAAATCTTCTTATGTAGAACCGGGCACTATGGATGCCGCCACCGTTGAGGCATTAAAAAAATACCAAGAGTTTCACGGCCTGAAAATTACGGGTAAGTTAGACAAAGAAACTTTAGAAGAGTTAGATACGAGACGTTGTGGTATGCCTGACCTGGGTGAGTTCTCAACCCACGGCAATAAATGGTCAACTATGAACCTGACCTATGGTTTTGACAATTATACCACCGATAATGGGTTGACACAAGCTGCCATTCATGAGGCAATTGAACAGGCCTTTGCTTTATGGGCGGCTGAAACTCCATTAAGTTTTAGACGAGTCGCGAATAGCGCCAGTGCCGATATTCGTATCAAGTTTGTTTCGGGACCTCATGGCGATGGTTCTTCTTTTGACGGGCCGGGAGGGGTGTTGGCCCATGCCTATTATCCGCCACCAAATGCCGGCGCTTTGGCAGGAGATGCCCATTTTGATGAAGCCGAGTCGTGGACGATAAATATACCCACAGGCTCAGGAAAAGTGGACTTGGTCACGGTAGCTGCACACGAATTTGGCCATTCTCTTGGGTTAAGGCATTCAAGTGTAAACGGTTCTTTAATGTTTCCGAGCTATTCAGGGCCTATGAGATATCTACATGGAGATGACGTCGCAGGTATCACAACCATTTATGGGGGGTATTCGATAGAAAGTGCCCCATGGATTCATGGAACCAGTATTCAAGTAGAGTTTCCTGATCGGTTGGAACAAATCACCAGAGCTGGATTTTACACCTATTTGTACGGGAAACCCAATACTACTAATTGGTTTCATTTTGCCTTGCCCACTCCTGTAATTAAGGACCAAAAAAGGCTAAAAATTGTATGTGCCATTCTAAGGTTCAGAACATTTTCGAATAAAGCCTTGGTCAACCATGTTCATATTTATGATGGATATACCAAAATTGCGGCCCACAATAATTTGAATTTGTCTGGTGACAATTGGTTCAAAAAATTCGGGGTGGCCGATAAACCATCGGTCTATTGGGGTCTCGGAATTTCGATAGGCGTTTCTTTCGGAACCGGTAGCCTTAATGAAAGAAGAATGGATTTTGTAGCTGCGGGTTGTGATTTAATCAATTAAGAGTCTTGTAAACAAAAAAGGCCACCTTAATCAGTGGCCTTTTATAACTGTTGCTTTCGTAATTACTTTTAATGTTGCTCCACCCATTTTCTGGCATTGACAAATGCCTCTAACCAAGGAGATACGCTATCGTTTCTGTCTTTTGGGTAGTGAGCCCAGTTCCATGGGAAAATAGATCGCTCAATATGCGGCATTGTAACTAGGTGTCTTCCTGTTTTATCGCACATCATGGCGGTATTAAAATTACTTCCGTTGGGATTGGATGGGTACCCTTCGTAGCCATACTTGGCAACAATTTGGTATTTATCCTCTTCATAGGGCAGACTGAACTTGCCTTCGCCATGGGAAATCCATACGCCTAGTGTAGTTCCGGCCAAGCTCGATAGCATAACGGAGTTGTTCTCCTGTACTTGTACCGAGGTAAAGTTACTTTCGTGCTTGTTCGATTCATTATAGGTCAACCTACCGTGCGTTTCATGATCAGGATTGATAAGGTCGAGCTCCATAAAAAGTTGGCATCCGTTACATATACCAACAGAGAGCGTATCGGGTCGCGCAAAAAAGTTTTTTAAAGCAGCATTTGCCTTTTCGTTGTATTTTATGGCCCCGGCCCATCCTTTGGCGCTTCCTAACACATCTGAGTTGGAGAATCCGCCTACGGCACCTATAAATTGAATATCCTCTAAAGTTTCCCTACCGGTAATCAAATCGGTCATATGAACATCCTTCACATCAAATCCTGCCAAATACATAGCATTGGCCATTTCCCTCTCCGAGTTACTTCCTTTTTCACGTAAAATGGCGGCTTTTGGCCTGCTACCGGAAAAAGGCTTGTAGTCTGTCAGGTCTATCTTTGGGTTTGAAGGAAAGGTGTATGCCAAAGGTTGTTTCTTATAGTTTTGATAGCGGTCTTTGGCGAGACCTTTAGCGGTTTGTTTTTCATCTAAAAGGTATGACGTTTTATACCACATGTCACGTAATGTAGACACGTTCAGACCCATTTGAACCCCATGGTTATTGATACTTAGAACGGCTTGATCACTTACCTCTCCAATTTTTATGAAATCAATGTCTTGTTCTTCAAGAAGTTTTTCAGCTTTTTCATCTTTGAGCTGAAAAACGACTCCAGAGTTTTCAGAAAATAAAAGTTTGATAGTATCATTTTCTTGAAGATCTGTAAGATCAAGATTGGCACCCAAGTTTAAGTCGGCAAAGCACATTTCGAGTAATGTAGTAATCAATCCGCCAGAGGCCACATCATGCCCGGCAACTATGGCGCCACTTCTTATCAGCTTTTGAATCGATTCAAATACCGATTTGAAATAAGAAGTATCATTGATAGTAGGGGCATCGTTACCGATTGCTTTTCTAATTTGAGAAAAGGATGAGCCGCCAAGTTTGAACGAATCTTTCGAAAGATTTACGTAGTATATGGCGCCGGCGTTTTTTTGAAAAACGGGCTCAATTACCTTCTTTATGTCATCGCAATGCGCCGCTGCGGAAATAATTACCGTTCCCGGTGAAATAACGTCACCGTCTTTATATTTCTGTTTCATTGACAGGGAATCTTTACCGGTCGGCACATTGATTCCTAATTCAATAGAAAAATCTGAAACAGCCTGGACCGCTTCATACAAGCGCGCATCTTCCCCTTCGTTTTTGCAAGGCCACATCCAGTTGGCAGATAAGGAAACTGACTTTAGGCCGTCTTTCAACGGCGCCCAAACGATATTGGTCAGGGCTTCTGCGATACTATTTTTACTGCCCGCTGCAGGATTGATAAGCCCAGAAATAGGGGAGTGGCCGATACTGGTCGCTATACCGTTGTTTCCTTTAAAATCCATGGTCATTACTGCACAGTTGTTCAAAGGCAATTGTAAAGGTCCGGCACATTGTTGTTTGGCCACGCGGCCGCCCACACAGCGATCTACTTTATTGGTCAACCAATCTTTACAGGCCACGGCCTCCAATTGTAAAACTTGATCTAAATAGTCATGAAAATGCTCTAATGAATATTGAGGCTCTTTATAAGTTCGCTTGACCGTTGTATCGGTCATAGTGGTCTTCGGTGAACTCCCGAAAATATCAGAAAGGTTAACGTCCATTGGTTTGACCCCTGTAGTCTTTGATTCAAAGGTAAAGCGGTCATCTCCCGTTACATCGCCCACCTCGTACATTGGTGAACGTTCACGATCGGCAATACGATGTAAGAGGTCAATGTTCTTTTGACCGATTACAAGACCCATTCTTTCTTGCGATTCGTTACCGATAATTTCTTTGGCCGATAAGGTAGGATCCCCCACAGGTAATTGATCTAGGTCGATTTTTCCTCCGGTTTCCTCTACCAGTTCAGAGAGACAGTTCAAATGCCCTCCGGCACCATGGTCGTGAATGGAGATAATGGTATTTTCATCGCTTTCGACCATGCCTCGAATGGCATTGGCCGCTCTTTTTTGCATTTCAGGATTGGAGCGTTGAACAGCGTTCAGCTCGATGGCGGAACTAAACTCACCTGTATCGGCACTGGAAACGGCAGCTCCGCCCATTCCAATACGGTAATTATCTCCTCCAAGAATTACAATTTTATCACCCTCTTTCGGACTCTCTTTTAACGCTTGGTCATTTTTGCCATAACCAATACCACCCGCCTGCATAATTACCTTGTCATAACCAAGCCTTCTCGGATTAGTATGGCCCTCATTGGACTCTTTGTTTTCATCATGTTCAAAAGTTAGAACGGAGCCGGCAATCAAGGGTTGTCCAAATTTATTTCCAAAATCCGATGCCCCATTGGAGGCTTTGATTAAGATATCGATAGGGGTTTGATATAACCATTCCCTTTCTTTCATATTCTGTTCCCACGGTCTTTCTTCTTCAAGTCTGGAATAAGCGGTCATGTAAACTGCGGTACCCGCCAAAGGCAACGATCCCTTACCACCGGCCAAACGGTCACGAATTTCACCACCCGATCCCGTAGCGGCACCGTTAAAAGGTTCCACAGTGGTAGGAAAGTTATGGGTTTCAGCCTTTAAGGAAATAACCGATTCAAATTCTCTCTCCTCATAAAAATCAGGTTTATCGGCACTTTTAGGTGCAAATTGTACTGCTTTCGGCCCTTTTAAAAAGGCGACGTTGTCTTTATAGGCCGAAACAATATCGTTCGGGTTTTCCTGAGAGGTCTTTTTGATCAGTTTAAAAAGCGACGAAGGCATTTCTTGACCGTCGATGACAAAAGTGCCATTGAAAATTTTGTGTCTACAATGCTCAGAGTTTACTTGGCTAAAGCCAAAAACTTCGGAGTCAGTGAGTTTTCTCCCCATCTTTTTAGAAAGATCGTTGAGGTAATCAACTTCCTCGCTGCTTAGCGCCAAACCTTCTTTTTCGTTATAGGCAGCAATATCATCGATTTCAAGAATCGGCTCAGGAACCACATGTATGTCGTAAATATCTTGATCTAGCTTCTGATATTTTTGAGATAGCATCGGGTCAAAATCGGTAAAGTCTTTTTTGACCGATTGAAACTCCTCAATTCGAACAACACCGGTAACGCCCATATTTTGGGTTATCTCGGTCGCATTGGTACTCCACGGGGTGATCATTGCTGCCCGCGGGCCAACAAAAAAGGCGTCAATAGACGCCGTGTTTATGATAGGTTGGTTGCCGAACAACCAAACAAGTTTATTAATGTCTTCTTGCGAAAGTTCGCTGGAGACCTGTACAGCGAAAACTTTGGTATTGGCATTACCGAAAAAAAGAACCATTGAATCTTAGGATTGATAGTTTTTAAGAAAGCACAAATTTACAGCTTTTCGGTGAAAGCTTCTAGAAGAAAAATTAACAGTATCAACAACAAATTGTTGATTACTTCTTCTGTAAAAGAGCCATGTAAAAACCGTCAAAACCTGATTGCGAAGCAAATATATTCTTGTCTTTCACCAAACTGAAATCTTTACCTTCTTCCGATTGAAGAAATGATTGAACTTGATTTCCGTTCTCTTGAGGTAAAATAGAACAAGTAGCATAAACCATTTTGCCACCGGGTTTCACAATTTTGCTATAACTACGAATAATATCTGCTTGTGTAGCCAAAATCTTGTCGAGAAATTCTGGTTGTAATTTCCATTTGGTATCCGGGTTTCTACGAATAACACCCAAACCTGTACACGGCGCATCGATCAATACCCTATCGGCACTACCATATAATTTCTTGAATACTTTGGTCGAATCGATTTCCCGGGTTTCAATATTATGGGCACCGTTGCGTCGGGCACGTCTTTTCAATTCCTTTAGCTTACTAATGTAAACATCCATAGAAATCAATTGGCCCTTGTTTTCCATGAGCGCAGCTAAATGCAGTGATTTTCCACCTGCACCGGCACAGGTGTCGACCACTCGTTGCCCAGGTTGCACATCTAACAGTTCTGAAACTAACTGTGAAGAAGCGTCTTGAACCTCAAATAGGCCATCTTTAAAGGCCTGTGTCACAAAAACGTTGGCACGCTCCACAAGTTTGAGAGCCAAAGGGTAGCCTTTGATAGGTTCTGCAACGATACCCTCGTCGAGCAATGTTTTTCTTAGTTTCTCGCGGGTTGTTTTTAAGGTATTGGAGCGTAAAATGACTTCTGCCTGCTCGTTGAGGGCGGCAATTTCCTTGGTCCAAAGTTCATCGCCCAATGCTTTTTCGCATAATTCATCTATCCAATCCGGAATCGCTTCGCGGTACTTCCTAATTTTGGAGAGCTCATCAAATTTGCCTTTTATCCTTCTTTCGGGTGTTGGTTCAATCTGTTTCCAATCGGGTAACTGAATGCCTTTCAAAACGGCCCAAACCGCCCACATTCTAAAAAGCTCTGGTCTGTTGAAAGGAGCTTTAACCCCCGCGATTTCGGCATACAACCTTTTATAGCGAACCATTTCGTAGGTAGTTTCGGCAATGAAGCCACGGTCTCTGCTTCCCCATCGCTTATCGAACTTCAATACCTTTTGCACTACCTTATCGGCATATTCGCCTTCATTAAATATTAAATGTAGCGCATCAATTACGGCAAACACAAGATTTCGGTGTAGTCTCATAAAGTTCGTTTCTAAAAAGGTGGGTGCAAAGGTATTGTATTCATGGCGAATGGCTCTATTTTTGACAAAATTTATAATCATGCAGAGATTAGGTGCTATTGTTTGTTTGCTAATCCTTCTTTCTTGTCAAGAGGTGGATAAAAGAAAGCCGTTTACGTCGGTGTCTGTTACCGATGTTTACGAAGATTCAGTCAGTATAAGGGCTATTGAGCTAATGGGCGAGAGTTTGGCTTTTGCAGGCAGCAACGGTATTTTCGGTAGTATAAATTTAAATACCCATAAAGTTCGGACAAATATACAGAAGTATGATTCCATCACGCCAGAGTTTAGGGCTGTCGGGCACACGTCTACCGATTTTTTTATGCTGTCGGTCGCTACACCGGCGTTACTTTACAAAACGGGTGACAAAGGAAAAATGGAACTTGTATATAAAGAGGAAGGGGAGCATGTTTTTTATGATTCGCTTAAATTTTTTAACGATTCGGATGGAATAGCCGTTGGAGACAGTTTCGAGGGCTGCCTTAGTATACTTATGACTGATGATGGAGGCAATAATTGGTCGAAACTACCGTGTGATGAACTACCTAAAGCATTGGAAGGGGAGGGGGCTTTCGCGGCCAGTAACACTAATGTTGAAATACAAGGGGATAAGGTTTGGATTGCTACTACCGGAGGTAGATTGTATCATTCTACCAATAAGGGAAAAATTTGGACCATTCAAGACACGCCAATAGAAGGATCGGAACCAACCCAAGGAATTTATTCGTTGGATTTCTACAATGAAGAGATTGGTCTAGCCATAGGAGGCGACTATACTCAACCCGATGGTAAAAAAGATAATAAGGCCATTACTTTGGATGGAGGTAATACTTGGAACTTAATAGCGGATGGTTTAGAACCGGGATATAAAAGCTGTATTCAGTTTGTTCCTAAATCGGAAGGTAAGGAGATAGTGGCCCTTGGTTTTACCGGAATTTCCTAATCATCTGATCAGGGTAAAACATGGTCGGCCCTTTCTCAAGAACCCTTCTATACCCTTCGATTCGTTAACGATTCTGTTGCGTATGCTGCTGGAAAAAACAGAATTTCAAGATTGGTATTTAAATAAGAGATTGAAACCCGAAATTTGCTTAAAAAACTTATTGAGGCCTAATTGTAGCCCATTTTTTCCCGATATTGTTTGATAAGTTGCTTCTTAAATTCTTCTTCGGAGCGTAGTAGAAGTAGTGTTTTCTTCGCGGAAATAGCTTTGCTGACCGCTTCTAAGTAATCTTTTTCGATTTTTTCCTCTTCCTGCTCATAGTCCAAATATTTCTCTACAAGGGCTTGGGCCTCCTTTTCAGAAATATCGCTCGCATCCTTTATTTTAGAACGAACCTCTCTCCATTGCACATGCCTAAGTGATTCTTTGTTGCTTTCATATTGATTATAAAGCGGCCAGAATTCTTGAGCTTCTTTTGTGCTTAGATTGAGCTTTTCGGTCAGAAATGCAACCTTTAGCGCGTTGATTTTATCTTTTTTAGAATGCTCTTGTGCGAAAGATAGGGTAGAAGCAAAAGCTACCATGCATGCAATCAGAATTTTTCGGCTATTCATCATAATCAAGATTTAGGGCTTCAATATCCTCAATATTTTCATTGAGATAATCGACCATTTGTTCTTCAACAAAACGGCTTTCCATTACGTCGTAAACCTCTAATTGGTCAATTGGTATAACATCTGCTATTTCATAACTGGTAAGCCCGATATCATTGTTTTCAAAATAGGCATCGATTTCCGAATTGGCCAAGTCGTCAAAAGTTGGCTCATCGGAAACACCCAATTTTATGAATATGGCGATAAGTAATATGGCAGCGATAGAAGCTGCTATGTAATAATAGTTTCTGTAATTACTGCGTAATGATATGACCTTGCTTTTCTCTTCAGCCAAAGTATCGAGCAGCCTTCCTTCAAAAGAATCAAAATAATCTTTCGGAATAGCAAACCCATCATCTTCAGGTAAAGTGCTCTCGCTTGAAGAAAGCTTTTCAAATAGCTTTTCTTCAAAACCCTCAAAATAATTTTTGGGCGTATTAAACGGATTATTTTTATTTAGGTCGCTCATTGCTTTTATTTGACACTCAAAAACTTAAAAGGTTTAATCGGTTTTGAGATAAGCTTCAATTTTTTTAACCGCTAAATGATAACTTGCTTTAAGACCACCTACCGAAGTTTCTAAAATTTCTGAAATTTCTTCGTATTTAAGGTCTTGAAAATACTTCATATTGAAAACCAACTTTTGCTTTTCTGGCAATGTGGCAATCGCCTTTTGAAGCTTTAGTTGAATTTCATCACCTTCAAAATATACGTCTGCTTGTAAGTTTTGGACGATATTTTCTTGCAATTCGGCATCGGTGTAGCCGTTGCGTTTCGCTTTTTTCTTGAGAAAGGAGAGCGCCTCGTTGGTAGCTATTCGATAGAGCCATGAATACAACTTGCTCTCCCCCTTAAATCCGTCGATATTCCTGTATACTTTGATGAACGTATTCTGAAGAACATCATCGGTATCATCGTGATTAAGAACAATTCGGCGAATATGCCAATACAGGGGCTTTTTGTAAGTACTTACCAATACTTCAAAGGCACTTGCAGAACTTTCTTTTTGCTTTAATTGTTGAACTAAAGTTTCTTCGGAAACCAAATAGATGCACTTTAGATATACTATTAGACCTTGACCAAGATAAAAGGTTTAATCCGTAATGCAATGATTACTATAATTTTAAAAATTAATTAGCAAGTGATTGCATGGCCACCAATTTTTTGTAGACACCATCTCTTTCCAAAAGTTCACTATGGGTACCCTTCTCGACTATTTCTCCTTTTTGGAGAACAACTATCGTATCGGCGTTTTGAATGGTTGAAAGACGATGTGCAATGACAATTGAGGTTCTGTTTAGCATCATTTTTTCCAATGCATCTTGCACCAAGCGTTCACTTTCGGTATCTAGGGCCGAAGTAGCCTCATCTAAAACCATGATAGGCGGGTTCTTGAGAACTGCCCGGGCAATGGAAAGACGCTGCTTTTGGCCGCCACTCAGTTTATTACCGCTATCGCCGATATTGGTGTGATAACCTTCCGGTAACTCAGAAATGAATTCATGGGCATTGGCAATTTTAGCCGCTTCAATTATTTCTGCCTCTGAAGCATCTTTTTTACCTAGAGCTATATTGTTGGCTACCGTATCGTTAAAAAGTATGGAGTCTTGGGTAACCAAGCCCAATAATGACCGTAATGAGCTTTTGGTCACGTCTTTGATGCTATGGCCATCTAAAGCGATAGCTCCTTCATTAACGTCATAAAATCTGGTTATAAGGTTAGCGATGGTGCTTTTACCACTACCTGATTGGCCAACCAAGGCCACCGTGTGCCCTTTTGGAACACTAAGGTTAAAATTCTTCAATACGTATTCATCCTCATACTTGAAGGAAACATTCTGTAGTTCGATACCCCTTTCAAAACTTGAGATTTCAACAGCATTCGGTTTGTCGGAAATAGGGTTTTCGGTTTCCAAAATCTCCAGTACCCGTTCCGCTGCTGCATTTCCTTTTTTTACTCCGTACGAAGCTTTGCTGATGGCTTTTGCCGGGGTCAAAATGTTGTATGCCAGCCCCATGTAAGCAATAAAAGAGGAAGGGTCCAGTGTTTCTTCTACCAGAACCATTCGGCCACCAAACCACAATAAAACCCCTATGACCAGAATACCAAGAAACTCACCTGTTGGAGAAGCTAAATTTTGTCTATTCAACAAAGTATTCGAAAACCTAAAAAATCGTTTGGTCGAGCGAGAAAATAATTGGTAAAAGTGAGACTCGGCATTAAAGGCTTTTATAACCCTTAAACCGCCAAGAGTTTCTTCAACAATAGATAAAAACTCGCCCTGTTCTCGTTGTACTCGGTCCGATTTTTTCTTTAAAGATTTTCCGATTCTTGAAATGATGGCTCCTGCGATGGGTATAAATATAAAGACAAACAATGTGAGCTTCGTACTGATGCCGAACATGATGAGAATGGTAAACAAGATGGTGAGTGGCTCTCTAACTATCAATTCTAGGATCGATAGAAAAGAATGCTGAATTTCAAGTACATCAGATGTTATTCTGGCAATGACATCACCCTTTCGCTTCTCGGAGTAGAATGACACAGGTAACTCTACGATTTTCTGGTACATTTTATTTCGAATGTCTTTCAATACACCATTTCTTAAGAAGGTAATGAAATACATGGCCAAATAATTGAAAAAATTCTTTAGCAGAAACAGTACCAAAACAAGACCAATTACTAGAACCAGGCCTTTCATCTCGTCATCACCGGAATACACGGTGACCCTGTAATTGATATAATCTTGAAGGTAATCTTTAAGTTGCCCAAAACCCTCATATACAGGCTCAACGGTCACCTTGTTTTCAGGTTTGAAAAGAACATCTAGCATAGGAATCAGCGCCGCAAATGAAAGGGCGCTGAACAATGCATAAAGAATATTAAAAAAGATGTTTAAATAGCCGTATTTGCTATAAGGTTTTGCAAACCTGAGAATCTTCTTAAAGTAATCCATTAACCGAGGTTAAGTTCGCCCAAGATGGTATTTATTTTCTCATCTAGCTCTGCAGAGACCTTTTTGTAATCTTCAGCCTTTTCTAATTTACCGTTGGTGCTAATGTAAAACTTTACCTTTGGTTCTGTTCCGCTAGGTCTGGCAGCGATTCGAGTACCATCTTCCGTTTCGTAAATCAATACATTCGATTTGGGAATGTCAATGGCTTTTTCTTCGCCGGTGATTACATTTTTCGCTATCGATGTATTATAATCTTCGATCCATACAACTTTTGAACCGGCCACTGTAGAAACAGGATTTTCTTTGAAATCTTTTAGCATTTGCTTGATTTCTTCGGCACCGCTCATTCCCTTTTTGGTGATGGAGATAAGTTTCTCTTTATAAAAACCGTAATCAACATAACATTGAATCAAATCTTTGTAGAAAGAGCTCCCGTTCGCTTTTGCTTGAGAAGCAATTTCACAGGCCAATAGAGTAGAAGTAACGGCATCTTTATCTCTCACGAAATCACCCACCATATAGCCATAGCTTTCTTCGCCGCCACCGACAAAATGAGATTCAGGAAAATCTTTAATCATCTTTCCTATCCATTTAAATCCGGTCAATGCAGTTTTGAACTCAACGCCGTAGGCATTTGCCATTTTTTCCATCATTGGGGTAGAGACAATGGTAGTTGCTACAAATTCATTACCCTTGAAACCTTTTTCTTTCTGCTGTTCCAACAGAAATTTGGTCATAAGAACCATAGCCTGGTTACCGTTTACAATTTCCATTTGACCATCAAGGTTACGAACTACAATACCCAAACGATCACTGTCAGGGTCTGTACCTACGACCATGTCTGCACCTATTTCTTCCGCCTTTTTAATGGCCATCGATAGGGCCTCGCTTTCTTCGGGGTTAGGTGATTTAACAGTGGGGAAATTGCCGTTCGGCACCGCTTGCTCTTCAATGATAGTAACATTCTTGTATCCCGCTCGTTCAAGCACCTCAGGTATGGCGGTTATGGAAGTTCCGTGTAACGAGGTAAAGACTATTTTAAAATTATCCTTTCCCTTTGCATCAAAATTACCATTAGCTACCGAGGCTTCAAAAAATGCTTCGTCAACTTCTTTGTCAATTAATTTGATCAAAGATTCGTTCGCGTCAAAATTGATATCTTCATAAGCCAAGGCATTAATTTCGGATATGATTTCACCATCCTGCGGAGGTACTATTTGTCCGCCATCAGTCCAGTAAACCTTGTATCCATTGTATTCAGGCGGATTGTGTGATGCTGTCAATACGATACCAGCATGACATTTAAGATGTCTTACGGCAAATGAAAGCTCAGGTGTGGTACGAAGGCTTGAGAAAAGATAAACATTGATTCCGTTCGCAGAAAGAACTTCGGCGACCGTTCTGGCCAAGGTGTCGCTATTGTTTCTACAATCAAATGCGATAACTACCTTAATATTTTCGCCATCATAGACTTTTTTCAAATAATTGCTAAGGCCTTGCGTACTTTTACCCAAGGTGTATTTGTTGATTCTATTCGTGCCAACGCCCATAACACCACGCATTCCGCCTGTTCCGAATTCCATATTCTTGTAGAACCTGTCTTTAAGTTCTTCGGTATCGTTGGCGATAAGGTCTTGTATTTCTTTTTTAACGGCCGGATCGAAAAAATCGGTCAACCAGCTTTTAGCGGTGTTCAAAATGGCATCCATAGTATATAGTATTCGTATTTTTTGTACTTAAATTTAAGAAGAATATTGCTTTTCAGCAGGTGTTAAATTAATTTCTTCGGAAACCGTATAACGGGCTTCATTTTTTCTTGATCTTATCAATATTTCGCCCAGAAAACCCGCTAAAAACAATTGGGTTCCCATTACCATTGCGGTCAATGCAATGAAAAATTGAGGCCTATCTGTAATAAGCCTTCCTCTGGTATTTATAAAAAGTTTGTCAACACCTAAATAAAGGGCAAAACCAAAGCCTATGATAAACATAAGTACCCCGAGAGCCCCAAAAAGGTGCATGGGCTGTCTGCCGAATTTAGATACGAACCAAATGGTAAGCAGATCCAGAAAACCATTAATAAAACGCTCTATACCAAATTTGGTCTTGCCGTATTTTCGCGCCTGGTGTTTAACGACTTTTTCACCGATATGACTATAACCCGCATTTTTTGCCAATACAGGAATGTAACGGTGCATTTCACCGGAGACTTCAATGTTCTTAATAACTTTCTGATCAAAAGCTTTTAAGCCGCAATTGAAATCGTTCAATTGTACACCCGAAGTTTTTCGGGCAGCCCAGTTGAAAAGTTTTGAAGGCAGGTTCTTTGATAGGAGGGAGTCGTATCTTTTTTTCTTCCAACCAGAAACCAAATGGTAGCCCTCATTTTTAATCAAATCATAAAGTTCGGGTATCTCTTCAGGATTGTCCTGTAAATCGGCATCCATAGTAATGACCACCTTACCTTTGGCAGCTTTGAAACCGGCATGAAGGGCCTGCGATTTACCAAAATTTTTGACAAATCGAACACCCTTTACATGAATGTTTTCGCGGGTAAGTTGTTGAATTAGGTTCCATGAACCATCTGAACTTCCATCATCAATGAATATGATTTCATATACATATCCATTAGACCGCATTACTTTAACAATCCAATCGTGAAGTTCTTTTAATGATTCCTCCTCGTTTAGAAGAGGGATAATTATGGACAGATCCATTCAATTATTCTATAGGTCTGCCCAAAAATACAATTTTGCAATCAATACGCAGGTTTTTGTTTTTTAAGAATTAATCCGGCAATAAGACCGACCACCAAGCCAATGATGACATTTAGGATCAAGATAACCGGATAAGAAATCCATGCAAAACTTTTTTGCATTTCAATACCTTGGTCGATTTGCTCTTCGGTAAGCTCGGGGTTGTTCTCCATAGCCTGTTGTTTGCCTATTTCGTACATATTATCCATAAAATCGGGCTCAACATAATTAGAGAAGACAAAAAAGTAAATTAAGCCTATTATACCTGAAATTAGGGCAATACCGGCACCAAGTTTTAACGCCTCGGATAAACTTAAAAAGCCGAGATTGGCTTTTTTAAACTGAAAAATGCCAAGTGCAATAACGGCCGCCAAGATAGCGATTTGGGTAGCTTGAACTGCCAAACCTCTTTCATAGTGCATATCCATCGTGTAGAGCATAATGCCAAAGACGATTCCGATACCACCGGCCAAGGCACCAAAATTAAGTGAATACTTGCCTGTAGTTGGTTGATTTTCTTCCATGATTTAATTTTGTTTTTAAGTTGTTATAGATAATAAGTTGTATTGTGATGTTGTTTGTTACGCCTAAATATAAAATATTTTCTTACTCTTTTTTAAATTGAGTACTTGTCGGGTAAATAAAAATAACTAAATTTGCAGCCTTAAAATGAGTGCCTGTCGGAATGGGTGCGTAAAATTTTATAAAGATGAAAAAAGACATACACCCAGAAAATTATAGGTTGGTGGCCTTTAAAGATATGTCGAACGACGATGTATTCTTGACCAAATCTACCGCTGATACCAAAGAGACTATTGAGGTTGATGGCGTTGAATACCCTTTGGTAAAATTGGAAATTTCTAGAACTTCTCACCCGTTCTATACTGGTAAAGCCAAATTCTTGGATACTGCCGGACGTATCGATAAGTTCAAGAGCAAGTACGAAAAATTTAAGAAGAAGCCAGCAAAGGCAGATTCTGATAAGAAATAATCAAGCACATTGCTTGGTAGAGACGCCTCCTTTTTTAAGGGGGCGTTTTTTTGTGTATTACTAGAGTGGGTAGCAGCACGGAAGCACTCGCATGCAATTAATTTTAAAATCTAACAATAAATTAAAAAGGCATCCGTAATTAGATTACTTAATTTTACGGAAAATAGCTTACCGATGAACTACATACTTTTTGATGGTACTGTTCGTGAAAACCTATTGCCCTTTACTTTTACAAGGCCGGTAGCCGATATCAGAATAGGCATTCTTACCATACGTGAAAAGTGGGAAACCTACCTAGGTTATACTACTACGACCATTACCGAAGATTATCTCTCCGAAAAATACCCCATGGTCGAAATGGAAGAAAATGTTTTAATCAATGCTTCTTTTTTGCCAAATAGTGAGCTGGTTGAACTGGTAAAGGGCCTTTCTGAAGGTGAAGCCATTTTTCAGGGGGAAGAGGTCATTGCTTTTTATACCAAAGACACGCAAGAAGAAGTTGATTTTGAAGATTATACGGCCATCGACTATGATGGTGATGTGCTCAGGGTAATCAATACTTGGGATATCTTCTCGAAAAATGCCGAGGCCATTCAAGAAGATTTTGATTTGCTGACCGAAGGTCGAGAGAGTGCACCCATATCAAATACGAATACGCTGATTCATCCTGAGCGTATTTTTGCCGAAGAAGGGGCAAAAGTTGAGCACAGTATTTTAAACGCGACCGATGGGCCAATCTACTTGGGAAAGGACTCTGAGGTTTGGGAAGGAAACCTAATTCGGGGCGCATTTGCACTTGGTCATAATGCCGTAGTTAAGATGGGAGCTAAAATTTATGGTGCCACAACCGTTGGGCCATATGGCAAGGTTTGTGGTGAAATCAGTAACTCGGTAATTTTTGGTTATTCAAGTAAAGGGCACGAAGGCTATTTGGGTAATGCTGTCTTAGGTGAGTGGTGTAATATTGGTGCTGACTCGAATAATTCTAACCTCAAGAACAATTATGCCAAAGTTCGGTTGTGGAATTATGCTACCGAGAAATTTGAGCAAACAGGCTTGCAATTTTGCGGACTAATGATGGGGGATCATAGCAAAACCGCCATTAACACGATGTTCAATACAGGCACCGTCATAGGGGTCAACTGTAATATTTACGTGCCGGGGTTTCCAAGAAATTTTGTGCCTAGTTTCAGTTGGGGCGGGGCGTCCGGCTTTTCTACTTATGCAACTTCAAAGGCTTTTGAGGCTGCTAAGGTAATGATGGCCAGAAGAAATGTCGAGTTTACAGAATTGGATGCCAAAATATTGGAACATGTTTTTGAACTCACCAAAAAATGGCGAAATTACTAACCGTATTTGTGGTGTAAATTTCAGCAAATCGAATTTTTAAGGATGCCAACTACATTGAAAAGGCGGCCCATTAATTCTGTGTATATTTGCACCCCAAAATAAAAACCCTCATGAAAAAGAAGGTTGCATTTTATACGCTCGGTTGCAAACTGAACTTTTCTGAAACATCTACGATAGCCAGAGGCTTTCAAGAAGAAGGTTTTGATCGTGTCGATTTTTCGGAAAAGGCCGATATGTATGTAATCAATACTTGTTCGGTGACCGAGAATGCCGATAAGCGATTTAAGACAATCGTGAAACAGGCGCAAAAATCTAATCCCGAGGCTTTTGTGGCGGCCATTGGTTGCTATGCCCAATTAAAACCTGAAGAATTAGCGGCTGTAGATGGTGTTGATCTGGTTTTGGGGGCGACCGAAAAATTTAAGATTACCGATTACATCAACGACCTGTCAAAAAACGATTTTGGCGAGGTTCATTCTTGTGAAATTGAAGATGCCGATTTTTATGTGGGTAGTTATGCCATAGGTGATAGAACAAGGGCTTTTTTGAAAGTTCAAGACGGCTGTGATTATAAATGTACCTACTGTACCATACCATTGGCCAGGGGAATCTCAAGAAGTGATACTCTTTCAAATGTTTTGAAAAATGCGGCCGAAATCTCTGAGCAGGGAATCAAAGAGATTGTTTTAACGGGTGTAAACATTGGTGATTATGGCAAGGGAGAGTTTGGTAATAAAAAACATGAACACACCTTTCTAGAGCTAGTAGAGGCATTAGATACCGTTGATGGAATTCACCGTTTAAGAATCTCATCTATAGAGCCTAATTTATTGAAGAATGAAACAATCGATTTTGTATCCCAGAGCGATTCTTTTGTTCCTCATTTTCACATACCCTTACAAAGCGGTAGTGACGATATTCTTAAATTGATGAGAAGGCGCTATTTAAGTGCACTTTATGTAGATCGGATCAAGAAGATTAAGCAGGTAATGCCCGATGCCTGTATCGGAGTTGACGTAATTGTAGGCTTCCCAGGTGAAACAGATGAACATTTTCTTGAAACCTATCATTTCTTAAATGATTTGGATGTTTCTTATTTACATGTCTTTACCTATTCTGAGAGGCAGAACACCCCGGCAGCTGAAATGGATGGGGTAGTACCTAAAAAGGTAAGGAGTAAAAGAAGTAAAATGCTTCGTGGCCTATCCGCAAAAAAAAGGAGGGCTTTTTACGAGAGCCAATTGGGCACAGAACGTACAGTGCTTTTTGAAGGGGAAAACAAAGAAGGCTACATTCACGGTTTTACAGAGAATTATGTGAAGGTAATGGCCCCTTGGAATCCGAATTTGGTCAATACATTGCACGAAGTCAAGCTAACTGAAATTGATGAAAGCGGCCTCGTACGTTTCGATTTTGTCAAAGAATTGATAAGCGCCTAAAGTCAGCTAGGGTAGGGATAAAAAAAATCCCACTGAAAGTGAGATTCTTAATAATGGTAACTTTAGAATGTCTTCTAGATTCTTATACCTACGGGTAACATCTCTTTATATTGCCTATTTTTTCTTAAGAATCCTGCTATTTGAGGGCTAGTTGGAACTACTCTTTGGTTTTGCTCCTGAATGTGGTGAAGAACAGATTTTATGAAATCTTCTTTAAATCCTTCATTGGTAATTTCTTCAGGTATTACCAATTTGGTTAGGAATACTTTTCTCTCTTGCGAAGAGTACTCAATTTTGGCCAAGTGACCGTTGACCTTAGTTTCGAACTGACGCAAGAAACTATTGTCTTTAATTTCTACTTCATTCATATAGTTTGATTTTTGTAGTAGCAGCAGAAAAAAAATCACGATGTTCCCCAATCGTAATTTTCTATACTTTTGCCATTGTTACGTAAACGTTGGAGTTTTCCAAAAGTCCGCAACAAAAGTAGTGAAAAAATTGTTAAATTCCTAATAATTCGGTGGTTAATACCTATGTCTAATCAAAAGGTACATGTTTATCTAATGCCAGGCATGGCGGCCAACCCAACTATATTCAAACATATCGACCTTCCCAAAGAACAGTTTGAGGTTCATTGGTTAGAGTGGTTTGTTCCTGACAGGGGTATGTCTATTAAAGCGTATGCCCAAAAAATGAACTTGAACATCAAACATGAAAACCCTGTTTTGATAGGTGTTTCTTTCGGTGGAATGTTGGTGCAGGAAATGGCTCGTTATATTTCGGTAAAAAAGGTTATAGTCATATCTACGGTTAAAAAAGCCCATGAATTGCCCAGACGAATGAAATGGGCCAAAAAGACAAGAATGCACAAGTTATTGCCCACCGGTCTGGTCAACAATATTGAAGTGCTCGCCAAGTATGCTTTTGGCGAAACAGTCAACAAAAGGCTGTCGTTGTACGAAGAATACCTATCCATTAGAGATAAATCGTATATCAATTGGTCTCTAGAGCAAATCGTTAATTGGAGCGAACGAAATTTTTCAGCACCTTTGGTGCATATTCACGGTGATAAGGATGCCGTTTTCCCTATCTCGAATATAAAAGACTGTATAACCGTAAAAAATGGCACCCATACCATGATTATACACAGGGCGCGGTGGTTTAATGAACACTTGCCCACAATTATTTTGCAATAAGCGAGTTGTAATAGTAACTTTGATAAACAATCAATAAAAAGAGATGAAGATTTTAAAGAATATTTTGATGCTTTTGGGTGTATTCTTTGTGGTTAGCACCTTGATTTTTGCTGTTCAGGGCAATGTTGAGCAGCAGCCCGATGATGTCCAGGATGTAGCTGAAAATGATGTAGAAAAAAATGTTGCCGACAGTTATAGAATCTCTTCTATTGATATTCCCGAAGATTTAAATTTTGCTGGAGAGATGGTGCCTCAAGACGACCCTGAAATAATGGAGCGTATTGATCGTGAATTTTTGGTAAATACGTATTGGCAATCAAATGCCCTTCTTCTCATAAAAAGAGCCCATAAATATTTTCCTATTATCGAACCTATTCTAGCCAAAAATGGGGTGCCCGATGATTTTAAGTATTTGGCTGTTGCCGAGAGCGGATTACAGAATGTAGTATCCCCGGCCGGCGCAACCGGTTTTTGGCAGATTATGAAAGCTACGGGTAGGGAATACGGTCTTGAAATTAACAGCAATGTAGATGAGCGCTATCATCTTGAAAAGGCAACAGAAGTAGCTTGTGCCTACTTGAAAAAGTATAATGAGAAATACGGCAGCTGGACGTTGACTGCCGCATCGTACAACGCGGGAGCCGGTGCCATCAGTAAATATTTGGGTATTCAACAAGTAGAAGATTATTATGATCTTTTACTTGGTCAAGAAACGGGTCGTTATGTATTTCGAATTATGGCCATCAAAGAGATTTTGAGCCATCCCGAAAAATATGGTTTCTTGGTAGAAGAAAAAGATTTATACAAGGCTGTACCTACTTTCAAGGTTGAAGTTGAAGAGCCTGTATTGAGTTTTGCAGATTTTGCCCAGAAGTATGAAATCAACTATAAGATTTTAAAGCGCCACAACCCATGGTTGCGCGAGCCTCACCTAAATAACGCCTCACGTAAAAAATACAATATTGAAATACCTTATAAGGGGTATTATCGCGGTTCAAAATAGAGTCTTTTATCAGATGGGTACATTTTAAGCGCATTTGGGTTATTTCAAAAGATTTAAAATTCAGATCTTGACAACCTATTTTCCAATAGCAAACGCTTTCGGTAGGTTAAGTAATGAGTGAAATTATAACTTTCGGAAAATCGAACATTTGGCTTATACTTTTAAGTATCAATTATTTATTGGTGTTTGCCCTTTGTATAATTATTCTTCTCAAGAATAAAAATCCGGTAAAAACCCTCTCTTTTCTATTTGCTCTCGCAGTGCTGCCTTTTTTAGGCTTGATAGTCTATTATTTTCTGGGACAAGATTATCGCAAAGAAAAAATATTTGAAAAGAAGTATCTTTTTGATAATGAGCGCATACGAGAGTGGAGAAAGAAGTTCAAACTTGACTATCAAGAACGCGAAGATTTCGAAGAAACTTTTGGCGAGGGTATTTTTAAAATATATAAGCTCTTAAAAAACAATGAAAAAGCCGTACTAACTTTTGACAATGATATAGAAATATTGGTCAATGGCGAGAAGAAGTTTGAAAGACTTCGGCAAGACCTCGATGCTGCTAAAAGACATATTCATCTAGAATACTTTGTTTTGTTCGATGATGAACTGGGTACGGAGTTAATTGATATTCTTTGCAAAAAAGCGGAAGAAGGTGTTAGGGTTCGATTGGTATATGATGATGTTGGTAGTAATCTATCGAGAAAGGCCAAGCGTAAGCTTAAAAAGTCAAAGGTAGAACACTATCCGTTCATGCCGGTCATTTTTTCCAATTCAACAAGCAAGCTTAATTATCGCGACCATAGAAAAATTGTAGTAATAGACGGGAAGATAGGTTATGTCGGCGGTATCAACTTAGATCAGAAATATGATAATTCTTATGATAACGAGCGCTATTGGCGAGACACTCATTTAAGAATTCAAGGAGGTGCGGTGGGCTCTCTGCAGTCCTCTTTTTTGTTAAGCTGGAATTTTGCCTCGAATGATGAACTGGAAATAGAAGACCATTTGTTTCCTAATGTGAAGCCTGAGACACAAGAGCCTGTAGCTATTCAAATGGCTGCTTCTGGCCCCGATACCGATTGGGCAAACATTATGGAAGCTATTTTCTGCGCGATGAATTCCGCAAGGGAGAGAATTTACCTCACTACTCCTTACTTCATGCCCAATAATGCCATTTTTACTGCTTTGACCACAGCAGCCAGAAGTGGGGTAGACGTACGTGTAATTCTACCTTATGAGTCGGATTCCTGGGCCGCTCAGTATGCGTCAGATTCCTATATTGAGCAATGTTTGGAGTCAGGTATTAAAATATACAGGTATTGTAGGGGCTTTGTACACGCAAAAACCATGGTGGTAGACGATATGCTATCTACTATCGGCACTGCCAATCTCGACTATCGCAGTTTCGCACTTAATTTCGAAATCAATGCCCTTATTTATAACAAAAAAGTAAATGAAGATATGGCGCAGATTTTTATGAACGATTTGAACGACTGTGAAGAAGTTGAATTGGAGCGTTGGAGAAATCGTGGCATACGACGCAAATTAAAAGAGTCGT